>DASVDT010000073.1:0-4617 GCA_036380955.1 Candidatus Limnocylindria bacterium
CGCTCATCCCGAGATGAAGTCGTGGCTGCCGTTTGTGCGGTCTTTATCCACGCGTGCCGCCGTGAGCAGCGAGGGGCATGAGGCGGCGCGAGCCGCAAGGGGAGTGGCGCCCGGCACCACCGATGTCGTGGCCATCAGCGAGGCGAGTCGCCCGTAGGGCCGGTGCAGCCAGCGAGGCGGACGGGTCCGCCGCTGGCCACCGCAGCCGGAGCGCTAGCGCAGGCTGGACCGCCTCGTACGATGAGAAGCCCTTGAGAGAGAGATTCCCAGGAGGGGAGCGCCCCGTGAGGGGCGCGTCGGGCACCACGGCGGTGCCCGGTGCCCCGATCGACCTGGGGCCCGCTATGGCCTCACCGAATCGATGCCGCTCTTCCTGTCACACGTTGTACCGGCGGAGGTCGCGCTGCGGGATGGGGCTGTCGTGACGAGGACAGGCGAGAGGGCGGCTCAGCCGACCGGCGCGGCGATGCCCCCCGGGACGTAGTGAGGCTCCCTGGCGCAGGGCACGATACAGCCCCGCGCGTCGCGGTCGTCCCGGCCGGAGAAGTGCCACCAGCTCCCGTCCGCGTGCAGTTCGAGGCGACAGCCGCAGCTGACGCAGGTGACCGGGGCGGGACGGCCATCGCGAACGGCAAAGGCCGCGAGGCGGTGCTCGACTGCGATCGGCTCCGAAGCTTGCATGCCTCGAGGCTAGAGCGGTTATCGGGGGCCGTCAGCGGCGGCGGAGTCACGGTTCGATTGCGGTTCGGTTGCGATCCCTTGCAGGCGCGATGCGCAACCCCTCGCCACGCTCCGGTTGCGTCGCGACGGACTCTTGACGCGGGATCGGGTGACCACGAAAGTCCCCCGCATGACCGATCCTGGTGGGGCTGTCCGGGTCACCGTGAAGGATGCGCCCGAGGGTGTGGCGCGCATCATCGCCGCCGTGGCACGGGCCGGCGGCACCATCCGAACCATGTCCACCCCCCGTCTCCACGACGGGTTGGCCGAGGTGGAGATCGAGGTCGACGGCATCGACGAGGCGCAGCTGGCAGCAGTCCTGGGTGGCCTTGAGACGATCCACCACGTCGAGCCGACGCGGGCCCTTGACCGGGTGTTCGGCAAGCGAATCATCGTCATTGGCGGTGGGGCGCAGGTGGCGCAGGTCGCCCTTGGGGCGGTGAGCGAGGCGGACCGGCACAACCTGCGCGGCGAGCGAATCAGCGTCGACACCATCCCGCTGGTCGGAGAGGAGAACATCGCCGCCGCGGTGCGCGCCGTGGCCGACCTGCCGCGCGCCCGCTGCCTGGTGCTGGCCGGGTCGATCATGGGCGGCGCGATCACCCGGGCAGTCCGCGAGCTTCGCGGGCACGGCGTCCCGGTCATCGCCCTCAACATGGTCGGATCGGTCACCGACGCGGTCGATCTCGTCGTTTCCGATCCGGTCCAGGCCGGCACGATGGCAGTCATGGCCATCGCCGACACCGCGCACTTCGACCTCGGTCGCCAGCTCGGCCGCCGATACTGACCCCGGCGTCGGCCGCGGCGGAGCCTCCCACCCCTCCGGCCATCGAGGGTCCGAACTGTTGCCCTTCGGTTGCAGAGCGCGCTCGAACCCGTCTCCCCGATGCATGCCGATCGCAACCGTCCCGACGCTGACACCCGGTCGCGCGGCTCGCAGGATGGGGACACGCCAGGAGTCGCCGGATCGGTGAGCGTCGAGCCCATGCATCCCGTCCCCGCCCCCCTCTACGACCCGCGCCGCGAGCACGACGCCTGCGGCGTCGGCTTCGTGGCCAGCCCCGACGGCCGCCACGCCGACCGCACCGTGCCGATGGCCCTCGAGGCGCTCGTTCGGCTCGCCCACCGCGGCGCCCGTGGCGCGGATGACACCACGGGCGACGGCGCCGGCCTCTCGATCCCAGTGTCGGCCTCACTCCGGAATCGCATCCTGCGAGAGGCGGGCGTCAGCACCGGTCCGCGCCGACGCGTAGCGATCGGCATGTGCTTCCTCCCGCCGGGCGCGACCGATGAGGCCGTCGCCCTCATCGAGCGGCGGGCGCGGGTCGCCGGGCTGCTCGTGGCGGGCTGGCGCGACGTCCCGGTCGACGCCTCCCTGGTGACGGGGCGCCGGATCGGCGAGACGCCGGTGATCCGTCAGGCCGTGCTCCTCGCCCAGCGGCGCCAGCCGGGTCCTGCCTTCGCGCGCTCCCTCGCCCTCGTCCGGCGCTCGGTCGAGGCGGAGGCCGCGCTGCGCGGGCTCGACGGCCTGGTCATCTCGTCGTTGTCCGACGCGGTCGTCGTCTACAAGGGCCTGTTCGTCGGCGACGAGCTCGGCCGGTTCTACGCCGACCTGCGTGCCGAAGACCTCGACGCCCGCTACGCGCTCTTCCATCAGCGCTACAGCACGAACACGTTCCCGTCGTGGCGGCTGGCCCAGCCGTTCGGGTACCTCGCTCACAACGGGGAGATCAACACCGTGCGCGCCAACCGCGAGGCCATGCGCGGGCGGCGTGCCGACCTCGGCGGGGGAGCCTGGGCGCGCCGCCTCGCCGCCGTCGCACCGCTCGTCAGCGTCGACGGCTCCGATTCCCAGTCCCTCGACGACGCGCTCGAGCTCCTTCTGCTGGCCGGCATGCGGCTCGACGCCGCAATCGCCACGCTGGTGCCCGGGGCCGAGGGCCTCGGCGCCGATCCGGAGCCGCTGCCGGCGCGCGTCGAGCCATGGGATGGCCCGGCGGCGCTCGTCTTCGGTGACGGCCGGCTGGTGGGAGCGCGGCTCGACCGCAACGGCCTGCGGCCGCTGGCCATGACGGCCACCGGTGACGGGCTCATCGTCGTCTCCTCGGAGGCCGGCAGCGTCGAGCTGGCCCCCGAGCGGGTCGTGAGCCGCCATCGGCTCGGACCCGGCGAGATGGTCGTGGTCGACACGCTGGCCGGCACCGTGACTGGGCCGACCGCGCGCGCGTTGCCGGCTGCGACGACCGTGGCCCCGCCGCCAGTTCCGCTCGGCCGCTCGGAGCCGGCGGCGGCGACCGGCCCGCAGCAGCGCGTCGCGCTCGGTCTCGACGCGGAAATCGTGAGGCAGCTCGTGAAGCCGATGGCGACCGACGGGCACGAGGCGATCTGGAGCATGGGCGACGACACGCCGATCGCGCCCCTCGCCACCCGGCCGCGACGGGTGACGGCCTTCCTGCGCCAGGCCTTCGCGCAGGTCACGAACCCGGCGATCGACCCCGAGCGCGAGCGCGTGGTGATGTCCTTCCGTCTCGCCGTCGGACGCCAGCCGAGCCTGCTCGGCGGCGACGGTGCCACGGCCGTGACCATCGACGGACCGGTGCTCGACGCGTGTGCCTGGCGGGCGCTGCGCGACGGGCTCGGGCCTGGCCGCGTCGTCGTGCTCGACGCGACCTGGTCGGTCGGTCGCGGACCACGTGGGCTCGCCTTCGCCCTCGACCGCCTTGCCCGACAGGCGCTCGCGGCCTCCCGTCGTGGTGCCACCCTCGTCGTGCTCAGCGACTTCGCCGCCGGGCCGCGCCGCATCGCCATTCCGCCGGTTCTCGCCGTAGGGCGCCTCCACGCCGAGCTGGTCGCCGCCGGCCGTCGATCGCGGACGGACCTGGCCATCGAGGCGGGGGAGTGCTTCGACGTCCATGACGTGGCGATGCTCATCGCGGCCGGCGCGTCGGCCGTTCACCCCTGGCTCCTCCTCGAGCTCGCCGCCGAGCAGGCGGGCGGCCGCGGGGTCGAGCATCTCGCTCCCGACGCCGGCCGCGCCAACGTCGTGGCCGGCCTCGAGGCCGGCCTGCGCAAGGTGCTGTCCCGGATGGGGATATCGACCCTTGCCTCGTACCGCGGCGGCCAGCTGTTCGACACCATCGGGCTCGAGCGCGGGCTCGTGGCGAGCTGCTTCCCGGCGGCCGGCTCCTGGCCCGGTTCGGTCGGGCTCGACGCCATCGGGCGCGAGCTCGTGGCGCGGCATCGCCGAGCCTGGCGTGGCGAGCCGCCGGCGCTCGAGGACCCCGGCCTCGTTCGCTTCCGCGGCTCCGGTGAGGCGCACGCCTTCGCGCCGAAGGTCGTGAAGGTGACCCAGGTCTTGGCCGCCACCGACGACCAGGCCGCCGCGCTGGCCGAGTACCGAGCCACCGTCACCGCGGCCGGGCCGCGTCAGCCACGCGACCTGCTCTCGATACGCCCCGCCGGCCAAACGCTGGCGCTATCCGAGGTGGAGCCGGCATCGTCGATCGTGCGGCGCTTCGTGAGCTCCGCGATGAGCCTGGGGGCGCTCTCACCCGAGGCACACCAGGCGATCAGCATCGGGATGGCGCGGCTGGGTGGCTCGGCTAACTCGGGGGAAGGCGGCGAGGACGCGGCCTGGTACGTCCCCTCGGCGGATGGGGACCGGCGCGACGCGGCAATCAAGCAGGTCGCCTCCGCGCGGTTCGGCGTGACCGCCGAATACCTCGCCCGGGCGGACCAGCTCGAGATCAAAATCGCCCAAGGCTCGAAGCCCGGAGAGGGTGGCCAGCTGCCCGGCCGCAAGGCGACCGCGTTCATTGCGGCCCTGCGCCGCGGCCGGCCGGGCATGACGATGATCAGCCCGCCGCCGCACCACGACATCTACTCGATCGAGGACCT
>DASVDT010000074.1:0-2064 GCA_036380955.1 Candidatus Limnocylindria bacterium
ACGCTCATCAACATCCGTCCCGTGGTGGCGGCCATGAAGGAGTTCTTCGGCGGCAGCCAGCTGAGCCAGTTCATGGACCAGACCAACCCGCTGGCGGAGATCACCACCAAGCGACGCCTGTCGGCGCTCGGCCCGGGCGGCCTGAGCCGCGAGCGCGCCGGCTTCGACGTCCGCGACGTCCACCCGTCGCACTACGGCCGGATGTGCCCGATCGAGACGCCGGAGGGCCCGAACATCGGGCTCATCGGCTCGCTGGCGACCTACGGCAAGATCAACAAGCATGGCTTCATCGAGACGCCGTACCGGCGGGTGCGCCGGTTCGTCGGCGCCCGCGACAAGCAGGGCGACGCCCTCGGTCAGACCCTGGCCGAGGATCTCGTCCTGGCCGATGGCGGCAAGCCGGTCGCCAAGGCCGGCACGACGATCGACGACAAGGTGTGGGGCCAGATCAAGGACGCCAAGGTGGCGCAGGTCCGCATCAAGCCGGTCGTCACCGACGAGATCGTCTACCTCGATGCCTCCGAGGAGGAGAAGTTCCACATCGCCCAGGCCAACGCCGCCCTGACCGATGACGGCAGCTTCGCCGAGGAGAAGGTGCTCGTCCGCTACAAGGACAAGTTCCTCGAGGAATCGGTCGACGTCATCGATTACATGGACGTCAGCCCGAAGCAGATCGTCAGTGTCGCGACGGCCATGATCCCGTTCCTGGAGCACGACGACGCGAACCGCGCCCTGATGGGCTCGAACATGATGCGCCAGTCGGTCCCGCTCCTCGAGCCGGAGGCGCCGGTGGTCGGCACGGGCGTCGAGTTCCGCGCCGCCCTCGACTCGCAGGGCGTGCTGGTGGCACGTGCCGGCGGGACCGTCGTCAGCGTCACGGCCGACCACATCGTGGTCGAGCGCGACGAGGGCGACGAACGCGACGTGTATCGGCTCAAGAAGTTCCTGCGATCCAACCAGGGCACCTGCATCAACGAGCGCCCCGTCGTCGACGTCGGCGATCGCGTGCAGGCCGGCCAGGTGCTGGCCGATGGCTCGAGCACCGATGGCGGCGAGATGGCGCTGGGGCAGAACATCCTGGTCGCCTTCATGCCCTGGGACGGCGGCAACTACGAGGACGCCATCGTCATCAGCGAGCGCCTCGTCAAGGATGACCTCTTCACCAGCATCCACATCGAGAAGCACGAGATCGAGGCCCGCGACACGAAGCTCGGCCCCGAGGAGATCACCCGCGACATCCCGAACGTGGGCGAGGAGAGCCTGCGCAACCTCGACGAGGACGGGATCATCTACGAGGGCGCCGAGGTCACGCCGGGCGACATCCTGGTCGGCAAGATCACGCCCAAGGGCGAGACCGAGCTGACCGCGGAGGAGCGCCTCCTGCGTGCGATCTTCGGCGAGAAGGCGCGCGAGGTGCGCGACTCGAGCCTGCGCCTGCCGCACGGCGAGCGGGGGATCGTGGTCGACGTCCGGCAGTTCAGCCGCGACAACGGCGACGAGCTCCTGCCCGGCGTGAACCGCCTGGTGCGTGTCAGCGTCGCCCAGAAGCGCAAGATCGCGGTCGGCGACAAGATGGCCGGGCGCCACGGCAACAAGGGCGTCATCGCCAAGATCCTGCCCGTCGAGGACATGCCGTTCATGCCCGACGGGACGCCGGTCGACATCGTGCTCAACCCGCTCGGCGTGCCGAGCCGCATGAACATCGGCCAGATCCTCGAGACGCACCTTGGCTGGGCCATGAAGACCCTCGGCCTGCGGGCCGCGACGCCGGTCTTCGACGGCGCCAGCGAGGCCCAGATCGACGAGGCGCTGACCCGCGCCGGCCTGCCGACGGACGGCAAGACCGTCCTGTACGACGGGCGCAGCGGCGAGCAATTCGATCATCGCGTCACGGTCGGCTACATCTACATGCTGAAGCTCCACCACCTGGTGGAGGACAAGATCCACGCCCGCAGCACCGGGCCGTACAGCCTCATCACCCAGCAGCCGCTGGGCGGCAAGGCGCAGTTCGGTGGCCAGCGCTTCGGCGAGATGGAGGTGTGGGCGCTCGAGGCCTACGGCGCG
>DASVDT010000075.1:0-22123 GCA_036380955.1 Candidatus Limnocylindria bacterium
CCCCATCGGCTTCTCATCGTGGACCGATACGGACAGGTCTATGCCGTCCATGACGCCACGACCACCGACGAGCTCCCGGACGCCGATGCGCTCGAGGAGTGGTTCCGCTTCCTGGCGACAGCCTGCCCCGAGTGCGGCGTCATCGACGACCCCGTCCGGGTGGGTCCGACGCCCTAGCGGCCGGGCTAGACTGCGCCGATGCGTGCACGCGAGCTGGGCATTCGCATCGGCCGGATGGAGCCGGGCGAGCTGAACGCCATCACCGACGTCGCCGGCGTCCGCGTCGGCCACACCACCCTGATCACCGGCGAGGGGCCGCTGCGGCGTGGCGAGGGACCGGTCCGGACCGGGGTGACGGTCATCGTGCCGCACGATGGCGACGTCTGGACCGAGCCGGTCTTCGCCGGGGCGCATCGGCTCAACGGCAACGGCGAGCTGACCGGGCTGGAGTGGATCCGCGAGGCGGGCATGCTTGCGGGCGTCATCGGGATCACCAGCACGCACTCGGTCGGGGTGGTGCACGACGCCCTGCTCGAGGCGGCCGCCCAGGCACGCGAGGGCGACGACTTCTGGGCGCTTCCGGTGGTGGGCGAGACGTACGACGGCGCGCTCAACGACATCAACGGCTTCCACGTGCGCCCCGAGCACGTCCACGCGGCGCTGGCGGCGGCACGCGCCGGGCCGGTCCCCGAGGGCAACGTCGGCGGCGGGACCGGGATGATCTGCCATGAGTTCAAGGGCGGCATCGGCACGGCTTCGCGGCGCGCGGGCTCGTGGACGGTCGGCGTGCTGGTGCAGGCCAACTACGGAAGCCGCGAGCTTCTGCGCATCGATGGCGTGCCGGTCGGCGCCGCCATCCCGACCTCAGAGGTCCCCTCACCGTGGGACCAGGTCGACGCGGTGAACGCGCGGGCCACGCCGGAGGGCGGCTCGATCATCGGCATCGTGGCGACCGATGCGTCGCTCCTCCCTCACCAGTGCACGCGGCTGGCGCAGCGCGTCGGGATGGGCGTGGCACGCATGGGCTCCTACGCCTCCCACGGCTCGGGCGACCTGTTCCTGGCCTTCGCCACCGGCAACCGCGGCCTGTCGCGCAACGGCGGCGAGGACGATCCCCGCCGCACGGTCGGGCTGCAGATGGTCGTCGACCAGCACATCAACCCGCTCCTCGAGGCCGTCGCGGAGGCCACCGAGGAGGCGATCGTCAATGCGCTCCTGGCCGCCGACACGATGACGGGCCGGGACGGGATCACTGCCCATGCGCTCGATCCCGATCGGCTGGTGGCGATCATGCGCGAGCACGCGCGGCTGGCGTGATCCGGCTACGTCAGATGACGTAGATCGGCGTGTGTCCAACGTCCCTTTCGGGCGAGCGGCGACGGGCGGACACTCTGCGCAACCTAACCTCCCTCCAGGCGAGACCCCGTCACCACCCGAGCCGTGACGGGGTTTCGTCTTGTCGCGCGTCAGCGCTGGCGCGGATCCAGCGCGTCGCGCAGGCCGTCGCCCAGGAACGAGGCGCTCATCACGATCGCGACGAGCACGAGCCCCGGCCAGACCACGAGCATCGGATTGCGGAAGAAATAGGTGCGCGCCTCGGTCAGCATGTTGCCCAGGCTCGCCTCCGGCTGGCTGATGCCGAAGCCCAGGAACGACAGCGCCGCCTCGATGACCACGGAGTCGGCAACGCCCAGCGTCGCGGCCACGATGATCGGCGCCATCGCCGGCGGCAGCATGTGCCGCAGCATGATGCGGAACGGCGACGCGCCCAGGGCGCGCGCGGCGTGCACGTAGTCGACCTCGCGCAGGCGCAGGAATTCGGCCCGGACCAGCCGCGCGGCGAGCGTCCAGGACGTGATGCCGATCGCCACGATGATGACCCAGATGCTCCCGCCGCCCCAGAAGCTGACCAGCGCCAGGATGATGAACAGCCCCGGCAGACTGAGCACGATGTCGACGAATCGCATGAGCACGTTGTCGACCCAGCCACCGAAGTAGCCCGCCACGGAGCCGATGCTGACGCCGAGCCCCACGATGATCACGACCGCGGCGAAGCCGATCGACAGGCTGGTGCCGGTCGCCTTCGCGAGTCGCGCCAGCACGTTCTGGCCGATGTCGCTGTATCCGAGCGGCGCGAAGGCAAGACTGCCATCGGCGTTGACGCCGACCTCCGGCGGCGCGTTGACCTTGGCGAGCAGCGCGGTGCGCCATGCGTCGCCGGTCATGGCCGGGATGACGAGCGAGGCGACGATCAACATCGCCAGGACCACGAGTCCCGCCACGGCCAGCCGGTTGCGCAGGAAGCGCCGGCGCGCCAGTTGCCAGTAGGTTCGGACGGGGGTCAGATCGAGGGCGTCGGCGTCGGCCTCTTCCAACGTTCGTGGCGCGACCGCGCCCAGCTGTGCCATCGGTGGTGCTCCCTCAGCCGAGCTTGATGCGCGGGTCGGCCACGGCGTAAGCGACGTCCGCGAGCAGGTTGCCGAGCACCACGCCGATGCCGCCGATCATCACGAATGCCAGCACGACCGGGTAATCGCGCTGGGCGACCGCGTCGACGCCCATCAGGCCGACGCCCGGCCACGTGAAGATCGCCTCGGTGATCGCGGCCCCGGCCAGCAGGCTCGGGATGGTGAGGCCGATGAGCGTGATGACCGGAATGAGGGCGTTGCGCAGCGCGTGCTTGAAGGTCACGCGCCGGCCCGGCAGCCCTTTCGCGTGCGCGGTACGCACGAAGTCCTGGTGCAGCACCTCGAGCATCGCGGCGCGCACGTAGCGCGACCAGCCGGCGATCTGCTGCACCGCCAGGCTCGTGACGGGCAGGACCAGGTGCCAGCCGATGTCGAGCGCGTCACCCTCTCGCCCGAAGCTCTCCATGCCGAACAGCGGGAACCAGCCGAGCACCACGCCGCCGAAGAAGAGGAGGTACAGGCCCAGCAGGAACGAAGGGATCGCGTAGCCGATGGTCGCCAGGCTGCTGATGAGCCGATCGGCGACGCTGTACTGCCTGACCGCGGCAAGGATGCCGAGCGGGATGGCCACGACGACCGTCAGCGCCAGGGCCGATGCGCCAAGCAGCAGCGTCGCCGGCAGGCGATCGGCGATCTTGAACAGCACCGGCTGCCCATCCAGGAAGGAGTAACCCCAGGCCTCGGGGCGCCAGACCTGGACGTAGGTGGTCAGCCAGCTCCAGAACTGCTCCGGCAGCGGCTTGTCGAGGCCGTACAGCCGGATGAGGCCCTGGAGCTGCTCGGGTCGGATGGTCGGCGTCCGGAAGCGGTCGATCGGGTCGCCGGGCGCCAGGTAGATGAGCGAGAAGCTGATGACGGCGACGCCGAACAGGATCGGCACGGCCTGGAGCAGGCGTCGCGCGACATAGCCGGCCATGGACGGTGCCTCCGGTTCCACATGGATGGACCGATGGCGCCCGGAGTGGACCAGGCGCCATCGGCCTCGGCTGGGCTGCTCCTACGACTCCGGGATCACGATCTTCTCGCGCTGCCAGAGCCACGTCGGCGACTCGAGGTTGAACTCCCCATCGGTCCACTTCATGCCCACGTTCATCCCGTCGCGGACGAGCGGTGCGTAGGCGAAGAGGTACGGCTGCTCCTCGGCCAGGATCTCCTGGAACCGGAAGTAGAGCTCCTTCCTGGTCTCCTGGTCGGACGTCGCCAGGCCGTCCTCGATGATCTGGTCGACCTCCGAGTTGCAGTAGCCGATGTAGTTGAAGAGCTCGGGTCGCTCCTCGGTGCTCACCTGGCTGCAGTGCCAGAGGCTGTACGGGTCCGGATCGACGCTGGCGGTCCATCCGCCGAAGTAGGCGTCGAAGCCGTCATCGGCCCAGGCGCGGTCCAGCGCGGGCAGCAGCACCGTCTGGAAGTCGGCCGGGTTGACCGTGATCTCCACGCCGCACTCACGCACCTGCTCCGCGAACAGTTGCATGAAGTTGATGCGGTCGGACTGTCCGGCCCGAACGAGGACCTCGGCCGCCAGCCGCTGCCCGTCCTTCTCGTAGATCCCGTCGTCCCCCAGCGTCCAGCCGGACTCCTCGATGAGCGCCTTGCCGGCCTCGACGTCGCGCTCGACGCCCTGGATGTCGGGGTTGAAGGCCCACGACGCGGGTGGCGTCTCCGACTCGGTCGGCAGCGCGCTGCCGTTCGTGGCGGCGGCGACCGTACCCGCCTTGTCGATGCACAGCTGGAGCGCCTTGCGCAGGTTGACGTCGCTGAAGATGCGACCCTGGCGCACGTTGAACTGGAGCTCGAGGTGGAGGAAGCCGGGGTACTCGGCCACCTTCACGTTGTCGGCGTTGCGGACGGCCTCGTACGCGTCCGGCGTCATCTCCTCGACGTAGTCGACCTGCCCCGCGGCGAGCGCGCTGGCGGCCGCCACCAGGTCGGTGATGATCGCGAAGTTCATGGTCGGCGTGGCCGGCGGGCCCTTGTGGTAGTCCTCGTGGGCGGTGAGCACCAGGCTCTGGCCGACGTTGAACTCCTCCAGCTTGTACGGACCGGTGCCGACCGGGTTCTTGTTGAAGGACAGCAGGCTGTAGACGGCCGCGACCGCGTCCAGGCCCTCCGCCTCGAGCGAGGTGGCGACTCCGTTCAGCGACGTCGACAGGACGACGCCGTAGCTGCACGGATCGAAGGCGCCATCGAAGGTGTGGTCCTCGCGGCGCGGCAGCTCCACGCCGGCCTGCGTGAGGATCTCCTCCGCCGCGCCCAGCGCGGCCTCACAGCCGGGCAGGTCCGGCTCATCGGCACCGGCGGGCTCGTCGATGTCGTCCGCCGCCGCCCGCACGTCGGCCGGGTCGAGCGACGCCGCGGCGCCGGTGAAGTCCTCGTAGGCCGTCTCGATGACCGCCTTCGATTCGATGCCGAGGGACGGCAGGATGGTGGTGAGGAATGGCGCGTACGGCTGCGGAAGCGTGAACTCGACGGTTCGGTCATCCAGCACCTCCGCCGAGTCGACGAATCCGGCGAGGCAGATACCCGGGTTGTAAGTGCAGTTCTCGCTGATGCCGAGGTCGTAGCTGTACTTGACGTCCTCGGCGGTCATCGGGTCACCGTTGTGGAACGTCGCCTCGACCAACGTGCAGGTCCAGACCAGCTCGTCGGCATCGGGCTCGCAGTCGGCGAGATTCGGGACCGGCTCGATCTTGTCGTTGTACTCGTACAGCGCGTCGTAGATGAACGCGGCGAGGTCGGCGGTGGGGTCGTCATCGGCGCCATTGCTGATCTTGCCGGGCTGGCCGTCGAGGACCCAGGTGATAGAGTCGCGATAGCCGGCCGTACCTCCAGGCTCGCCGGACGAGCCCGGACCAGTGGAGGGTGAATCGGAACCCGTGGCGCCTCCCGACGGGTTGACTCCCGAGCCGCCGCAGGCGGCGAGAACCAGGCTGAGTGTCGCGACCAACGCGGCGGCGCGCAGTGAGCGTCGTTGCATGTGGATGTCGTCCTCCAACGCTTCCTCGGGTGCGGGGCCGGGCGGTGGATCGGCGAGGATGAGACGGACCAGGACTCCCCAGAGCCGATGCGCCGCCCGACCGGCACCGTTCCCCTGCCTGCCAGTGGATTCAGTCAGGCTAAACACACTACACTCGCCGAGTGCAGGAAGTTCATTCCAAATCAACACCTGCGTTCGAGATGGCTGACCGTGGGGCGGGCGGCGCGCAGATCGGCCATCGGCTGCGCGAGCTGCGGTCGGCGCGCGAGCTGTCGTTGCGACAGCTGGCGAAGCTCATCGGCGCCAGCCCGAGCCTGTTGAGCCAGGTCGAGAACGGCAAGGTCACGCCATCGGTCGACACGCTCTACGAGCTGGCGCGCGCCCTCGGAACGCCCGTCGCTTCCTTCTTCGGCGATCACGCCGATGCGGAGGCAGTCGCGGCTCCGGCGGCCGTCGTTCGCGCCGCGGATCGCCAGCGAATCGTTCTCGAAACGGGCGTCACCTGGGAGAACCTCCTCCCCGGCGACGACTCGGGGCTGCGCTTCATGGAGATCCACTACCCGCCAGGCGCGCACAGCGGCGAGCACTACCTGCGCCATCCGGGACGAGACCTGTTCGTCGTGCTCGAAGGCGAGCTGACCTTCAGCGTCGGCTTCTCACAGCATCGGCTCGCGCCCGGTGACGCGATCAGCTTCGGCGACTTCCAGCCTCACCACGTCCGGAACGATGGGCCGAACGAGGCGCGTGCCATCGTGTGCGTGATCGGGGACGACGAGGGACACCGGCCCGCTCGCTGAGCTGGATGGCTCGTGACGCGCTGACGCTTCGCGTTGCCCGGGGAGCAGTGGCAGAGATGACTCCGAGAGCAATCGCAGAGATGAGGTGCGGCGCGACCCACGCCCCTGGGCCGCGCCGCGGATGGTGGTCGACGGACGAGGAGGGTTGCGACGGCGTCATCGGACCCGTCGGTGCCGTAGACGCGGATCGCTCAGGCCACTCCGACGCTTTCGTGTCGCGATCCGTGCCGGCAGTGCGTCGGGATCCGCGTCGCACCCACCCGCCTCGTGACATGCATACGGCGCCCTACGGCGAAACGTTCATTCGGACTGCATGTCGCCCGGCTGCCTGGCGCCAGGTCGTGCCGATCGCGACGCCTCGATCGGGGTCGGCCGGCCGTGGTGATCGATGGCGACGAACACGAAGCTCCCCGAAGTCGCGAGCCTGCGGTCGCCCGTGGCAACGTCCTCGGCGTACATGTCGACGCCCACGGTCACGGACGTCCGCCCGACCTTCGAGACCTTGGCCACCAGCTCCACCAGCTGCCCGGCCCGAACCGGGACCTTGAACTCGACACGATCCGAGGCGACCGTCACCATGTTCAGCCGCGCGCAACGTGTTGCCGCCACCCAGCCGGCGTGATCCATCAGGCCCAGGGCGTGGCCGCCGAACATGTTGCCGTGGTGGTTGGTGTGGTTCGGCATGATGAGCTCTGCCAGGCGGACCTCATCGGTCCGTGAGCGCGCCGTGTCCTTCATCGGCGGATGGTACCGCGGCGCATCCGGCGTACACTTGGGGCATGTTCGGATTCGGCAAGCCCACCACACTGCCCGAGCCGGGGAAGGCGCTTCCCGGACGCGAGCAGCCCCTCCCGACCGCGGAGACCCACGACATCAACGGCGTGCAGCTCAAGCCGCCGTACCCGGAGGGCAGCGAGATCGCGGAGTTTGCGCTCGGATGCTTCTGGGGCGAGGAGAAGCTGTACTGGGAGCAGCCCGGCGTGATCGTCACGGCCGTCGGCTACGAGGGCGGCCTCACGCCGAACCCCACGTACGAAGAGGTCTGCACCGGCAAGACCGGGCACGCGGAGACGGTTCGGGTCGTGTTCGACCCGTCGCGCATCACCTACGAGCAGCTCCTCAAGCTGTTCTGGGAGGCCCACGATCCGACGCAGGGCATGCGGCAGGGCAACGACGTCGGCACGCAATATCGCTCGGTCATCTTCACGCACTCCGATGCGCAACAGGCCATGGCCGAAGCGTCTCGGGAGATGTACCAGGCCGAGCTCTCGAAGGCCGGCTACGGGCAGATCGCCACCGAGATCCGTCCGGCCGAGACGTTCTACTTCGCCGAGGACTACCACCAGCAATATCTCGCCAAGGTCCCAAACGGCTACTGTCCGAATCACGCCACCGGCGTGACGTTGGAGGGACCGATCGTCCACATGGAGCAGGTCTAGCGAACCGTTCCATGACCGAGCCGCGAGCGACCCGGCCGCACATTCCCGGCTACGGCATTCCCGACGACGATGGCGGCACCCTGCCGTGGAGCTGGGCGCGCCAGCAACTCGAGCAGGCGCTCATCTACTGGGTCGCATCGGTCAAGCCGGACACTCACGCTCACCTCATGCCGACCTGGGGTGCCTGGGTGAACGACCGCTTCTACTTCGAGGGTGGCCTGGAGACGCGCCGCGCGCGGAACATCGCCGCCAACGGCTGGATCTCGGTTGGCATCAGCGACCGCAACCAGGCGGTGATCGTCGAGGGCGAAGCGGTGAACATCGCTCCGCTCGAGGACGCAGGGCTCATCGGTGAGCTGGTCGAGGGCTTCGCGAAGTACCGCGACTCCGATGACTACGAGGCCGATCCGGCGAACTGGCGCGACCCCGCCGGTGGACTCTGGGAGCTCCGGGCATCGGTCGCGTTCGGCTGGAGCCGATTCCCGGAGACGACCACCCGCTGGCATTTCGACTGATCGCCAGGCCCTCGCCGTGGCGACCGAGCTTCGGTCAGCCGGTCACCAGCGGCACCGAGGCGAGCATCAGCCCGAGCACGATCATGGCGATGTGAATGCCGATGAGCGTCCACCGGCCCGGCGAGAACGGGTCATCAAGGGCCGCTGGCACCGGGAGCAACCGGTACCAGAACCACAGCCCAAGCACGGAACCGAGAAGGATGCCCGCGGTGACCAGCAGCCACCCGGCTGCAGCGACCGGACCTTCCGGCAGCCAGAAGGCGCAGATCGCCAGCAGCGGCACGCCGACCAGCGTCGATGGCAGCACCAGCGCGTAGCGCCATCGCGGGTCGCGGAGGCTGGCAAACAGCAGGGCCGGCATCAGCAACCAGCCCAGGAGCAGGGCGAGGTCGACCGCAACCGGCGCCCCGAGCGTGATCGTGGCGAGCGCCCACAGCACGCCAAGCGCGACCATGGCGGTGAACCCCAGCCGTCGGACGCGGCCGGCGAAGTGCGCATCGGCCGAGAGCTCGACGGGCAGGGCACGCCCGCGCAGCGTATCGGTCATGCCGGTGCAGCCACCTCAGTCGGACGGCGCAGGAACAGCCAGAAGCCGATGAGGAACAGCAGGTCGGCGACGCCGAACACCAGGAAGACCGGGTGCAGCAGCTGGCCGATGGCCAGGTAGTAGAAGGCCAGGCCGCCGAAGATGGCCTTGTACACGATCCCGAGCTTGACGATGCCGAGGTTGGCCGGTGGATCCTGGTACACGAACCAGTAGCCGAGGCCCTGGGTGAAGACGAACGCCGCGGTGAGGTGGATGTACGACGTGTTGTTCGGCAGCGCGATGCCGAGCGCATCGAAGACCGGGCCGTACAGGATGAAGAAGGCCACGCCCAGCACGATGTCGTAGATGGCCGCCACCAGGAAGAAGGTCCGCCAGTTCGTCATGCGCTCATCCTCCGCTGGCGCGCCTCTCGCAGGAAGCTGCGCCGATGCTCATGGAAGGCGCTGCGACGCCTCACCCGCTCGTCATCGGTGTACAGCCGCCGACCGAGCTCGACCAGGTTGTGCTGCAGCTCGACGGGCGACATCTGCGCCGGCCGGAAGTTGACGTCGAACATGGTGCAGCGCTCCCAGGCGTGTGGCTCGAGCAGCCGGCCATCGGCCAGGAGCCGGTCGTACATCGGCGTGCCGGGGAACGGCGTGAGCACGGTGATCTGCACGTCGAACTGGCCGCTGGCCTGGACGAAGTCGTAGACCGCGTCGAAGATGTCGGAGCCGTCGCCATCCAGGCCCAGCACGAAGCAGCCGTTCACGGCGATGCCGTGGGACTGGATGCGCTCGATCGCCTCCAGGTAACGCCCGACGCGGCCGTGCTTCCAGTTGCGCCGCAGCTCCACGCCGTTCAGGCCGTCCGCGGTCGGGCTTTCGAGGCCGATGAGCACCTCGGCACAGCCCGCCTCGCGCATGAGCGCCAGCAGCTCCGGATCGTCGGCGATCGACACGTCGCTCTCGGTGAACCACCGAATGCCCTCCGCCGCCACGGCTCGCAGCAGCTCCTTGGAGTGGCGCCGATGGACGAAGGAATTGTCGTCCGCGAACTCGATGAACGGCTTCGGCCACAGCCTCTTGATCTCTCGAATCTCGGCGATGACCTTGTCGACCGGCTTCATCTTGTACAGCGGCGTGAGCCGGATCGACGCGGCGCAGAACTCGCAGCGCCACGGGCAGCCACGCTGCGTCTGGACCGTGATGCGGTTGTATCGGTCCATGTCGAGCAGGTCGAAGCGCGGCATCGGCGCATCGGTCAGGCTGAAGCTGCGGCCGTCGGTGGCGTAGCGCTTCTTCAGACGGCCGGCCTCGAGGTCGGCCAGCAGCACCGGCCAGCCGATCTCGCCCTCGCCGATGACGATCGCATCGGCATGCTGTGCCGCCTCGTCGGGACGGGCGGTGACGTGCAGTCCGCCGAGCACCGTCCGCACGCCGAGCGTGCGGTATCGGTCCGAGAGCTCGTAGGCATCCTTGATCTGGGCCGAGAACGAGGCGATGGCGGCGACGTCGCATTGCGGCAGCTCGTCAAGCTGCCGCAGGTCGGCGACGTCGTGGTAGCTGACCTCGATGCGGTCGGGCGTCATCCCGGCCAGTGTCAGCAACGACAGGCTCGGCAGCGAGGCAATGACCTTGCTGCGCTCGACGAAGCCGGGCATGGTCAGCCCGACGGCATTGAGCTCCGGGTTCGCGGCCCGGACACCGCTCATGGCGATCAGCGCGATATGCACGCGGGTCTCCCGCTTCGGGTTTGACCGCCACCCTAGGCCACCGGTCTGCGGATGAACTGCGGTGCCGCAGGCTCCTCAGCGCGTGGGTCGCGTCGCCCGCAGGACCCACATGAGCGCCATGACCGATGCGACCAGCACGGCGACCACGACAAGGTCGCGCCCCGTCATCAGCTCCACGTCTCACCTCCGCGCAGGAAAGACCCCCTGAGCCTGCCGAAGGGCCACGACAGAGCCGCGCCAGCATACGCCCGCCTGGCAAGAGGGAGAGCGGGGCCGATCAGTCGACGGCGGTCTCGATGCGGTCGACGGCTGCCTCGAAGTCGAGGCCACTGAGGTCCGCCAGCGCGGACGACTCGACATCCGCCAACGCACGCCCATCCGCATTCACGACGAGCGCGTCGAACGACATGAGCCGATAGAAGCGGATCTCGTCACGCTGACGCTGGGCACTCAGCCCGGCCATCCGCGCCGATTCGCCCTTGTTGCGCAGGAAGAAGACGCTCTCACCCCAGGCCGGCAGGTGGTCGATGGACTCCGGTCCGTCGAAGAGCGGGATCTCGAGCGCGAGGCTCGATCCGGCGTGCCCGGCAAGGACTTCCTCAACCGCGAGCGAGGCCGTCGCGTAGTGCAGGCCGTCGAACGTTCGGCCCGGTGAGACCGCCACCACGCGCGCTCGGACCACGGCGTCCGAGGTCGTTACGAGCTCGGCGAGAGAGTTCGCTGAGTCCACCTCGAGAGCGTCCAGGCGACCGGCCCACGGGAGAAGCTGCTGCCGGGGTCGTGGCTCGCTCGGCGCGGCGAGGAGCCGGCGTCCGGGCCACGGGTCGCGGCGGTAGTGATAGGCGTTGATGTGGTCGATGTCGTACTGGTGCAAGCCGGTCGGGCCATTGGGCGTGTCGGCGTTCATGCACGTCGCGCCGACGTCGGTGCCCGATGTCTCCGGCGGGTTGCCCCAGTGCCGCAGGCCGATGGTGTGGCCCATCTCGTGGCAGGTCACGTAGTCGCGGCTGGCGTCGTCGTCGAAGAAGGCGCCGTAGCGCGGATTGATGTTGAGGTGCAGCTCCTGGTGCCGGCACCAGCGGTCACCGCTGGGGTTCGTGCCCTGCGGCGCATCGGACGGGCAGTACACCCACCCTGCGGCTCCGTTCTCGCCGTAGTCGCCGCTGAAGGCGATGACGTCGGTGGTGCGCGTCAGCCTGCCCTGCTCGATGACGACGAGCTTCGTCGGTCCGTAGTCGTCGGCAAGGGTGCGCCGCATGGAGGCGGCGAGCTCCTCGGTCAGGCTGGGGTCGAAGTAGACGAGGTGCCACGGGTTGTCGCCGACGCTCGTGCAGCGCGGCGGAGTGACCGGTCGGTTGCAGTTGAACTGTGCCGTGATGTCGCGACCGCCGTGGTCGGCCACGGCGGCCTGCGGAGCCATGGTCAGACTCGCGAGGATGGCGGCGAGCAGCAGTCGGCGGGCACGACCGATTCTCGAGTGCGCGTGCATCGTTCGCATCAGATGGTCGGGTCGCACCGGTCGGGTGTCAACGAATTGGCCTCGTAGAACGTCTGTTCTATATTGAGCGGATGCGGACCGTCTACCGCGAGGAGCCGTGCAGGACGGCACTCAACCGGGTCACCGGGATGGGCTTCCGATGGAGCCTCAACCCGTACATGGGCTGCGCGCACCGCTGCGCCTTCTCTTACGTGCGCGGTTTCGAACGCCGCGCGGACCGCCCTTCGGACGAGCGCTACGGCACGAACATCCGGGTGAAGGTGAACGTGGTCGAGGTATTGCGCGCCGAGCTCTCGCGGCGGAGCTGGGGCCGCGAGACGGTGGCGATCGGGGCGGCGACGGATCCGTACCAGCCGGCCGAGGGACGGCCCGGGTACCTGCGACGCGCCGACGCCGCGCCGATCGAGACCTGGATCGGTGCGGTGAAGCGCGGCGCCGGCATCGCGGACCGGCGCCGCATCCTCCTCACTCCGCCCCCGCAGCCCGAGCAGCTCCCGCTGGCGCTGTAGCCGACAGCGTCCGCACCAGGAATTCGCGGCGGTCGGCACGCGCCTTCGGATCGCGGACGCCGTGGTCGGCGTCATAGGCGCGCATCTCCTTCGGATCACCGGCCGCACGATGCAGCTCCATGCCGGTCATCGCGGCGATGAAGAAGTCGTTGCGAGCGAATTGCAGCAGGAGCGGCCTGGGCGCGAGGTCGCCGATGCGGCGAATCGGATCGACCTCGCTCAGCGCCCTGAGATAGTCGAATCGGTCGCCGTCGATCCGCCAGAAGGGAAGGAACCAGTCGCCCCAGCGCGGTGTGGCGGCGGTCACGACCGCTGCTGCGATCCTCGCGTCATCCGCAGCGAGAAGGACGCCGTGCATGCCCCCGAAGTCGTGGCCGACGAGACCGACGCGCGCTTCGTCCACGTCATCGCGGGCGACGAGGTGATCCAGTGCCGCTCGATGCCGCTCGACCTCCGCGCGGATGCGCTCGACGTCGGATACCGCGTCGGTCGGATCGGCGGCCCACGGGAAGTGCCCCTGTGGCAGGATCGAGACGAAGCCCTCGTCGCGCGCCAGCTCGACCGCTTCGTCGAGGAACTGCGTGCGGTTGCCATCCGGCGCCTCGGTATCGAACCAGTGGAGCAACAGCAACGCCGGTCCGCGGCCGCCGCCGATCGGCTCGACCAGGTAGGCATCCGCATCGGCCACGCGAGTGTCATGGATCCGCGCGCCATCGCGCTCGGTCGGTTGCTGCTTCGTCATCGGTCAATCCTTCGCTTCTTGCCGAAAGTACGCGGGTGGACCCTGCCAGGTTCGGTGGTGACGGCGCGCACTTTCCTCTGGCGGTGCGCCATCGCGGCGAGCGATACTCCGCGCCGATGATCCGGGCGCCCACTTCCCGGACGCACACTGAGGGAGATGAGCATGCGACACCGCCTGCCCGCCCTGCTCGGTGCGGCCATGCTGCTGGTCATGATCACCGCGCCTGCCCAGGCGCGGAGCCCCCAGCAGAGCCGGCACGAGCAGATCGTCGCGCACTGGACCGCCGCGCGCCTGGCGGCCGCCGTCCCGCGTGACTTCACGTACGACCCAGCCCGCGGTTTCGTCCAACGAGCGAAGCCCGAGCGGCCACCCGGCGGTGGCGGTGGCGGTGGCGGTGCCACGACCGGCGCGTCCTGGAATGGCGGAGGCGCCATCAAGGAGGCGACCGGCAAGGTCTACTTCGAGACGGAGGGCGGCGCGTTCGCCTGGGTCTGCTCCGGTGCGGTCGCGACCGATGGCGTGAACGGCCGATCCCTCGTGCTGACCGCGGCGCACTGCGCCTACGACGAGGAGAACGGCCAGTTCGTCGAGAACTGGCTGTTCATCCCCGACTTCGACCAGGCGCCGACCTTCACATGTGCGCAGACCGAGTACGGGTGCTGGACGGCCCAGGCGCTGGTCGTGCACTCCGGCTACACCACCGCGGGCGGCTTCAACACGCAGGCAACGCTCCATGACTTCGCCTTCGCCGTGGTCGGCGCGGGTGGAACGTCGGGGTCCGCACAGCTCGATGCCGCCGTGGGATCGTTCCCGTTGAGCATCGGCGGCTTCGACTCCGTCGGCGACGCCGCGTACGCCTTCGGCTATCCCGCGGCGCAGAAGTACAAGGGCAACGATCTGACCTACTGCGCGGGAAGCATCTTCGAGGATCCGTACAACGATGAGCTCACTTGGGGCTTGCCCTGCAAGATGACCGGCGGCTCGTCGGGTGGACCGTGGCTCTCCGACTTTGCGACGTCCGGGAACAGTGGCGGGCTGAGCTCGCTCAACTCCTACGGATACTCCGGCGTCTCAGCCATGCATGGGCCGAAGTTCAATCAGGACACGCAGGACGTGTACGACGCCGCGAAGACGGCGTCGACCAACACGATCGTCCACTAGCCACGCTCGGGTGCGGCCGGGTCCGGGCGCGGATCCGGCCGCTGTGCGTGGTGCCCGGTCCGCGCTCGACTGAGCCGGGCGGCCCGTGGCGCGCAATGTTCACCTCGCGACCGCCACCGGGCGCGCGCCGGGCACACAAATGTCCCGAAGGAACAGGCGTCCGACCGCGATAGCCGAAGCCACCGCTGCCGTCCGGTCCCCAGCGGCCGAAGCCACCGGTTTCCGGTCCCGGAACTCATGATCGAAATCGTGTGATCCGGTGTCGCTTGCCCCTTCGGGACGATCACAGTATGTCTGCCCAGGCTCGGGGTGCACAAGCCCACTTATCCCCGACTTTGCGGCTTGCCGGCGCACCTATCCACAGCTCATCCACGAAACCAACGCCGCGCTAACGGTTCCGCTTGACAGAACGGTTATGGTCACCATAATCACGCGGTGACCACGACCAGCGCGGCGCCACCCGACACCGGAGCGGCGTCGCAGATCATCGAGGCGCTTGCTCCCCTGCTCGCCCATCACCGGCGGCGATGGGCGGCGCGCTGTCAGGCGTATGGCCTTTCCATCATCGGCCTCCAGGTGCTCGCGCTGCTCGAGATGCACGGCGCCATCCCGATGAGCCGCCTGGCCGAGGAGCTGGACGTCGCCCTGCCGAACGCGACGGGGATCATCAAGCGCATGGCGGAGCGCGGCCTCGTGGACCGGGCGCACGACGAGGAGGATCGCCGCGTCGTCCGCGTCGACCTCACCGACGAGGGCCGCCAGCTCATCGGCGAGATGGAGGCCGGTCGCCGCCAACGCATGACCGCCCTGATCGGCGCGCTTGATGCAGGCCAGCAGCGTCGACTGCTCCAGGCAGTCAGAGACCTGCACGCCGCCGCGCGCAAGCTCGAACGCAACGAGGAATCGACCACCACATGACGCAGCAAACCCACGCCGACGACGCGCCAGTTCACGTCGACCAGCGGGCGAGGATGGAGATCCTCGTCGCCATCCTCCTGACCATGTTCCTCTCGGCGCTCGATCAGACGGTCGTCGGCACCGCGCTGCCGCGGATCGTCACCGATCTCTCGGGCAACGAGCTGTACGTCTGGGTCGTGACGATCTACCTGCTGACCGCGACCGTGACCGGTCCGATCTACGGGAAGCTGTCCGACCAGTTCGGACGCCGGCCGATGATGATGATCGGCGTCAGCCTCTTCCTGCTCGGCTCGCTGCTGTGCGCGCTGAGCCAGGAGATGTGGCAGCTCATCCTCTTCCGGGGCATCCAGGGTGCCGGCGCGGGTGCGATCTTCCCCATCGCGCTGGCCGTCATCGGCGACCTCTTCAGCCCGCGCGAGCGAGGCAAGTACCAGGGCCTGTTCGGTGCCGTCTTCGCGTTGTCGTCGATCATCGGTCCAGCCCTCGGAGGCATCCTGACGGATACCGTCGGCTGGCACTGGGTGTTCCTCGTCAACCTGCCGCTCGGCATCGTCGCGCTGGTGGTCCTCTACCGCCTGCTGCCGCACGTCAGCCATCCGGAGCGCGTCCGTTCGATCGACTATCTCGGTGCGGCGGTCTTCACTGCGGCGCTGGTGCCATTCCTCCTCGGGCTCACCAACAAGCAGACCGGCGAATGGACCGATCCGCTGGTCGGCGGGCTCATTTTGCTGGGGCTCGTGCTCGGCGCGATCTTCGTCTGGGTCGAGTCGCGCGCCAAGGAGCCGATCCTGCCGCTGGAGCTGTTCCGCAGCCGGACCGTGGCCGGCTCGATCGTGGCGACGTTCCTGATCACGTTCGGCTTCTTCGGCGCCATCATCTTCATCCCGCGCTGGTTCCAGTTCGTGCTCGGCTCGAGCGCGACCGAATCGGGCTACCAGATGCTGCCGCTCATGGCCGGCGTCATGGGCAGCTCGATCGGCTCCGGCTTCTTCGTCGCGCGCACCGGTCGCTACAAGTGGATGACGGTGGCGGCCATGGCGCTCGGCGCCTTCGGCCTGTACCTCATGACCAACTTCCGCGCCGATACCGACGTCATGACCGTCTGGCTGTGGATGTTCATCGCAGGGTTGGGTATCGGGCCGTCGTTCGCCGTCTTCACGATCGTCGTGCAGAGCGCGGTGGCTCCGCGCATGCTCGGCGCCGCGACGAGCGCCCTGACCTTCTTCCGCCAGGTCGGCGGCTCGGTCGGCCTGGCCATCGCCGGCACCATCTTCGGCACCTCGTTCGCCGATGAGCTGCCGCGCCAGATGGCGAGCAACGGTCTGCCGCAGCCGCTGATCGACGGCTTCGCGCAGGGCGGTGCGGCGTCGCTCCAGGGCGACCTGACCGGCGTCGGCGTCAACCTGGGCGATCAGATCCTGGCGTCGGTGCCAGAGCAGTTCCGCGCGACCGTCGAGCCGTTCATCGGCGGGATCGTGGACGCCATCTACCAGGCGTTCTCGCTGGCCGTCGCCAACACGATGTGGCTGGCGCTCTTCGGGGCCCTGGGAGCGGCCGTCGTGGTTGCGCTCTTCGTCCCGGAGCTGACGCTGCGGCACACGACGGGACCGGGTGCCGAGGCGGCCGACACGCCCGAACGCCCCCGACCGATCATCCCCGCGATGGAGTAATTGGCTCCGCCCGCCTAGCCCTTGAGTGCCAGGATGCGCCGGTACGAGGCGTCGATTCGCTCCTCGCTGATGCGGCCGTCTCGCACCAGTCCTTCGATGACCTCGATCGTTCGGGGCGCGATGTCCGGCTCGTAGACCAGCTGGTTGGCGATGAGCAGGATGTCGACCCCGGCCTCGATGGCGAGCGCGACGGCCTCCTCGTAGCCGTAGGCGTCGCGGATGGCGCCCATCTGCATGTCATCGCTGATGACGGCCCCATCCCATCCGAGCTGCTGGCGCAGGATGCCGGTGATCGTCGGCTCCGACAGGGTCGCCGGGTGATGGGGGTCGAGCCGGCCGTTGAAGATGTGGGCCGTCAGGACGGCATCGGGCAGGCCCCGGCCGACGAGCGCGGCGAAGGGCTCGAGCTCGACATCGGTCCAGACGTCGGTGACGTCGACGACGCCGGCGTGGGTGTCGCCGGTCGCGCTCCCCTGCCCCGGAAAGTGCTTGACGGCGGAGCGCACGCCGATGTCGTGATGGGCCTGGATGAAGGCCGATGCGTGCGCGATGACGACCTCCGGGTCCGCGCTGAAGCTGCGCTCGACCGCGGCGATGATCGGGTTCTCGGGATTGACCGCGAGGTCGACGACGGGCGCCAGGTTGAGCGTCACGCCGACCGAGCGCAACGTCTCGGCCATCGCGCGCGCCGCGGCGGCAGTGGCCGATGGGTCGCCCTGGCCGAGCGTCGCGGCGGACGACGTCGCCGGAAAACCATGGGCCGGGCCGAGGCGAGCGACCATGCCGCCCTCCTGGTCGATCGCGACCGTGAGCGGTGATGCGGGTGCCGATGCGCTCAGCGCGTCCACCAGCCCGCGCAGCTGCTCGGGCGAATCGACGTTGCGCGGGCCGCCGGTGAGCTGATCGACGGAGAACAGGAGGATGCCGCCCACCTCGCCGGCGGCAATCTGCTGGCGGGTCGCATCGGCGGCATCGGCGGTCAGCCCGCGGAAGCCGATGAGCAGCATCTGGCCGATCCGTTCGCGCAGGCTCGGCCCGACGGGTGACGGCGAGGGGCTGGGCGTCGGCGACGGCGTTGCGGATGGCGACGGTGAGGGCGTCGCCGATGGCGAGGCCGTGGCGCTTGGGAGAACCGACTCGACGGCGGCGGCACAGGCGGCAAGCAGAGCGCCGACCCCGGTGACGAGGCCGGCGATGAGAAAGCGGCGACGGGACAGCACGTCCCGATGGTATGCCGATCGCGTCAGCGAGTCAGGCGCCGGTCGAGCAGTCCGAGAACGCCACCAACGGCGACCGCGGCAAGGCCAATGAGGGTGAACGGCACCGATCCGCCGGCGAAGACCCCGAGGACGGTGAGCAGCACGCCGAGCACGATCAGCGTCCCGGCAGCGAAGTTCGCGAGCATCGACGCGTCAGACGAGGGCGGGAACGATGACGACGGTCAGCACGACGACGACCAGGAGCAGCATGGCGGCGATGCCGAGCTCGCGGTCGGAGATCGTCTGTTGGCGGTGGGGCCCGTGTCGCAGCATCGTGTGGAGTCCTGAGTGGTTACGATCGAAAGGTAGGTACCGCCAGCGGCGCCGGCATCCATCCTGCGTCGCGCTGCCGCGTACGTCATTCGTCGCGATCGGTTGACGAACCTGCGCTATCGGTGCGCATCTGCGACGATTCCGCCGTGCCGACGGCAACCCGCGACGACCTGCGCAACGTGGCGATCATCGCCCACGTGGATCACGGCAAGACGACGCTGGTCGACGGCATGCTGCGCCAGACGGGGACCTTCCGCGCCAACGAGGCGGTCGTCGACCGCGTCCTCGACTCTGGCGACCTCGAGCGCGAGAAGGGCATCACGATCCTGGCCAAGCAGACGACCGTCGACTACGGCGGCGTGCGCCTCAACATCGTCGACACTCCGGGGCATGCCGACTTCGGCGGCGAGGTGGAGCGCTCGCTCCTCATGGTCGACGCCGTCCTCCTCCTGGTGGACGCCGCCGAAGGACCGCTGCCGCAGACGCGTTACGTGCTCCAGAAGGCGATGGCGCGCCGCCTGCCCGTCGTCGTGGCGCTCAACAAGATCGACCGATCCGATGCCCGGCCGGCCCAGGTGCTGGATGACGTGTACGAGCTGTTCATCGACCTCGGCGCCGACGAGCACCAGATCGAGTTCCCCGTGGTCTACACCAACGCGAAGGCCGGCACGGCCACGCGAGACCTCGCCGAGCCCGGAACGGACCTGCGGCCACTCCTCGACCTGCTGGTCGAGGTCACGCCGCCGCCGACCCACGACCCGGACCATCCGCTCCAGATGCTGGTCACCAATCTCACGGCGAACGACTACGTCGGCCGCATGGCCGTCGGCCGAATTCGCAACGGCAGCCTGAGGCTCGGCCAGCGCGTGACGATCGTTCGAGAAGAGGCCGATGACGCCGATGGAACCGTCGAGCCAGGCCGTTCGCTGACCCTGACGGGCACGGTCACGGCACTCCAGACCGCTCACGGCATCGAGCGGGTCGACATCAGCGAGGCCGGCGCCGGCGACATCGTGAGCGTCGCAGGACTGCCCGAGGTGACGATCGGTGACACCCTGACCGACCCCGGCGACCCGCGGCCGCTCCCCCGCCTCGACGTCGATGCGCCGACCTTGCGGATGACCTTCGGCGTGAACACCTCGCCCATGGCCGGCCGCGACGGGACGCAGCTGACCAGCCGCCAGATCAGGGCGCGCCTCGAGCGCGAGGTGCTCGGCAATGTCGCCATCGAGGTGCACCCGACCGAGTCGGGCGAGACATTCGAGGTGCGCGGACGTGGCGAGCTTCAGCTGGCCGTGCTCATCGAGCAGATGCGCCGGGAAGGGTTCGAGCTGACGATCAGCCGCCCGGAGGTCATCACGCGCGACGGCCAGGAGCCGTACGAGCGGGTGACGATCGACATCCCGCCCGACTACATCGGCGTCGTCCAGTCGGCCATGGCCGGCCGCAAGGGCCGGCTGGAGCAGATGAGCACCGATGCCGACGGGCGAGTCCGGATGGAGTTCATCATCCCCACGCGCGGCCTCATCGGCTACCGCGGCCAACTGCTGAGCGACACGCGCGGGACGGCGCTGCTGCACCAGATCGGCGAGGGCTATGGACCGCCCGCCGGCGAGGTGACGCATCGGACGACGGGCGTGCTGGTCGCCGATCGGTCGGGCGAATCACGCGCCTATGCGCTGTCGTCGCTGGTGGAGCGGGCGGAGCTGTTCATCGGTCCGTCCACCGAGGTGTACGAGGGCATGATCATCGGCGAGAACAGCCGGCCGGACGACATGGACGTCAACCCGACGAAGAGCAAGAAGCTGTCGGCCATGCGCACCCAGGCGTCTGATGGCGACTACCGCATCTTCACGCCGCCCCGGGTGATGACCCTGGAGGCGGCGATCGAGTTCATCGCCGCGGATGAGCTGGTCGAGGTGACGCCCTCGGCCATCCGCCTCCGCAAACGCGTGCTCTCCGCCCACGACCGCCGGCGGGCGGCCGGGGCGGCGTACAAGGAGAGGGTCGGAGCGTCGTGAGCGGCGGCCGCACGAAGCTCGTCTGCACCATCGGTCCGGCCTCCGTCGGCCGCTTGGACGAGCTCGTCGCGGCCGGCATGGACGTCGCCCGCATCAACTTCTCGCACGGGACGCCCGACGAGCATGCCGAGGCGGTGGCTCGGCTGCGCGACGCCTCGAGCGAGGCGGCCGTGATGGTGGACCTGCCAGGACCCAAGATCCGGCTCGGAGGGCTGTCCGGCGACTCGGTCACGCTGCGCGCGGGTGATGGCTTCGCCCTGCGGCCGGGTGACGAGGCGGCGGGCGATGAGCGCGGTGCGGGTGTGACCTACGCCAGGCTCGCGGCGGACGTTCGACCCGGCGATCGGGTGCTGCTTTCCGACGGCGCGGTCGAGCTTCGGGTGACGTCCGTGTCGGACGACGTTCAGACCGAGGTCGTGCGCGCCGGGACGATCCGGCCGCATGCCGGCGTCAGCATCGCGTCGGACCGGCTGTCGCAGCCTGCGCTCACGGACGCCGATCGTGCGGCGGTCCCGAGGGCACTCGAGCTGGGCGCGGACTTCGTCGCCCAGTCCTTCGTGCGCAGCGCGAATGACGTTCGGTCATTGCGTGCGCTCCTCGGCGACGACGGCCCACCCATCGTCGCCAAGATCGAGACGCGCCTGGCGGTCGAGGACTTCGACGCGATCTGCGGGGTGGCGGACGCGGTGATGGTGGCGCGCGGCGATCTCGGCGTCGAGCTGCCGTTCGAGGAGGTGCCGATCATCCAGAAGGAGCTCGTGCGGCAGGCGCTCGATGCCGGCGTGCCGGTGATCGTCGCGACGCAGATGCTCGAGTCGATGACCTCGTCGCCGCGTCCGACGCGCGCCGAGGCGAGCGACGTCGCCAACGCCATCTTCGACGGAGCCGATGCCGTGATGCTGTCGGCCGAAACGGCGATCGGGTCCTATCCCGTGCTGGCGACGGAGGCGATGGCCCGCATCGCACGGCTGTGCGAGGAACGGGGTGCGGCCCACCTGCCGGCGGGGCGGCCACCGAGCGCCGATACGGACGCCGACGCACTCGCCTACGCCGCCGTGGCGCTCGCCGGCGCCGATGCCGAGGTGGAGGCCATCGCCTGCTACACGCGCACCGGCCGCACCGCGCGGATCCTCAGCGCGCTTCGCCCGCGCGTGCCGATCATCGCCTACGCGCCCGATGATCGGGTGCACCGCCGGCTGGCGCTGGTGCATGGCGTGACGGCGCGCCCGTGCGTCCCGCCGCCCGAGGTGTCAGGTCGCCTGGGGATGATGGCGTGGCTGACCGGCGAGGATCCGTCGTTGCCCGATGGCGCGGCGGTGGTTCTGGTGGCGTCGACCGCGGAGCCGGGCACGGGGCCGAACCTGCTGGAGGTTCATCGGGTGAAGCGGGAGGGCCGGGTGGGGCCTTCGTAAGGGTTCAGCTACAGGGAACCGGCTCGGCCACCGCCCCATGTCGCGAAGAGTCGCCCGAGGGCATCCACGTCAAGGCCGCTTCCCAAGCCCAGGGCCACGAGGACGCGAGCCTTGAGCGCGTCGAGCGTTCCCGAGAACACGGCGCCGGCCTCCCACCATTGCGAGCTCCCGCCGGGAAAGGCATATCCCGGCAGTGGGCGCCCGGA
>DASVDT010000076.1:0-2053 GCA_036380955.1 Candidatus Limnocylindria bacterium
CGCGTCGGGCATGCCCATCGGCGCCTTCATCGCTCGCGACTCGGTCTGGACCTGGCCGCCGGGCGCACATGGATCGACCTTCGCCGGCAATCCGATCTGCGCGGCCGCCGGCCTCGCCACGCTCGACATCATCGAGTCGGAGGGGCTGGCCAATGCCGCGGCCATGGGTGCTCGGCTTCGCAGCGGGCTTGAGAGGGCGTCCGAGGGTTCCGATGTGCGAGACATCCGCGGCGCGGGCCTCATGCTCGGGGTCGAGTTCCCGACCCACGCGGCCGCCGAGGCTGTGCAGGAGGCGGCCTTCGAGCGTGGCCTGCTGACCCTCGAGTGCGGTGAGTCGTCGTTGCGCTTCAGCCCGCCACTGATCGTGACCGATGCCGACGTGGACACCGCCGTCCGGATCTTCGCCGAGGCACTCGGCGCCGCGTCATCGCCGCAGGAGGGCATCGCCGAAACCGGCGGCTGAGCTTGGCCCGTGCTGCGGGTGAAGGAAGCGAGGAGCAGCCACCGGGAGGCGCTCCTCTCGACATGCGCCGCGGCGGCTGCCGCTCAGTTGAGCAGGTCGGACAGGCTCGTCAGCGTGAATCCCCGGTCGCGGAGGCCAGGGATGATGAGGTGCAGGGCGTCGAGCGTCTCGTAGCCGCCGATGTGGAACAGCACGTTGGATCCGTTCACCGCGTTGCCGATCACCTTGGCGGCGATCTGCTCGGCGGTCGGGCCGCCGTCGCTGACCGGCTTCCAGTCGATGCTGTCGATGTCCCACAGGAACGCCTTGGTGTAGCCGGCTGACGCCGCGGCATTGAGGACGGCGTCGCTGATCGATCCGTACGGCGGCCGCCAGTACGGCTGCGGATTCTGGCTGGTGCCGGCGCGAAGGATGGCCTCCGCATCGGTCAGCTCCTTGCGGATCCGGTTGGCGTCGAAGGAGCCGGTGCACGGGGCCGTCGTGGGCGAGCCACCGCCGCCGCGCACGAGGTCGCAGTGGTACATGGTGTGGTTGCCGACCTCGAAGAGCTCCGGATGTGCCCTGATGATGCCGAGCACCTGCTGACCCTGCGGCGTGGTGCTCATCACGCCGGTCGCGAAGATCGTGGCGCACACGCCGTTGGCGACCAGGAAGTTCATGATGTCGACCGCCGGATCCATGCGACCACCCATGTCGAAGGTCAGGGCCACCGCCTGACCGGCATTCGGGATGGTTCGAAACGCCTGCGGCGATCCCGCGGCAACGCGATCGCCGGCCGTGCAGCCGGTGGAGGAGGGCGGCGAGGTCGGACGCGGGGTGGCGGGCGCCGGCGTCGGCGTCGGGCGAGGGGTGACGTTCGGGTCGCCGGCGACGATCAGCTCCCAGCCCGGCTCGATGACGTTCGGATCGGTCGCCAGCGACGGGTAGCGCTCGACGTTCCAGGCCTGCAGCTGCTGGGTCGTCGTCGAGTACGCGCGCGAGATGGACGCGAGCGTGTCGCCACGACGCACGGTGTAGAGCGTGGCATTCGCCGGCTCATCGCTCGCCGTTGGCTTCGCCGAAGGCGTCGCCTCCGCCGACGGTTCGCCGGACGCAGACGAACGTGCCGTCTCGGAAGCCGATGCTGCGGCGCTCGGAACGTCAGCCGGCGTCGGTGACGCGGCCGGGGTCGAGCACGCCGCGAGGACGACGAGCAGGGTGAGGAGCCCCGCGAGCCAGGGCGAGCGACGCATCGGTCAGTTGGGGTGGTAGCCGAGGTCGGACGCGGGGATCGGCGGCATGGCGTCGATGTCCAGCAGGTTTGTCTCGCGGCGGAGCAGGTCGAGCTCTGCATTGAGTCGAGCGGCCGCATCGGGCAGCTCGAGCAGGTGCTGCTTGCGGGTCAGCTCCACCTGGAGGACGCCGCCGACCGCGTAGCTGGCGGCGACCGGATCGTCGGGTAGCCGAATCGGCTTGAGGACCTCGTCGAGGGATGCCGTCACGTCCGGCCGCTCCTGCGCATGTTCGGCCACTGACGCAGTACGGGCCACGAATCGTTTCACCGTTGCCATGTATGCGTCGAGGGCCGCCTGCACGCGAGGCACGAGCTGC
>DASVDT010000077.1:0-13721 GCA_036380955.1 Candidatus Limnocylindria bacterium
CCCTCATCTCGCTCTTCGAGGGCTACGGCCACCGGCCCGTCATCGTCGAGGGCGACGACCCGGCGAAGATGCACGTCGCGATGGCCGCGGCGCTCGACGAGATCGCCGACGAGATCGCGGCGATCCAGGAGCGGACGCGGCGCGACGGCGAGGCGCGCTGGCAGCGCTGGCCGATGCTGATCCTCCGTTCGCCGAAGGGCTGGACCGGACCCGAGACGGTCGATGGGGAGCTCGTCGAGGGCACGTTCCGCGCCCACCAGGTGCCCCTGTCGGGTATGGGCTCGAACCCGGAGCACCTCCGCCAGCTCGAGGCCTGGCTCCACAGCTATCGCCCGAAGGAGCTCTTCGACGAGACCGGCGCGCTGCGGCCCGACCTGTTCGAGCTGGCTCCCAAGGGCGACCGGCGGATGAGCGCGAACCCGCACGCGAACGGCGGCGAGGTCCTCCGCGACCTCCGGCTGCCCGACTTCGCCGAGTACGCCGTTGATGTCCCCGCGCCCGGCGGATCGACCGCCGAGGCGACCCGCGTCCTCGGCACGTTCCTGCGGGACGTCGTCCGCCGCAACCCCGACAACTTCCGGATCATGGGCCCGGACGAGACGGCCTCGAACCGGTTGGGGGCGGTCTTCGAGGCAACGAATCGGACGTGGCTCCAGCCAGCCCTCCCCACGGACGACCACCTGGGCCCCGACGGCCGGGTGATGGAGATCCTGTCGGAGCACCTCTGCGAGGGCTGGCTCGAGGGCTATCTCCTCACCGGCCGCCACGGCCTCTTCAACTGCTACGAGGCGTTCACCCACATCGTCGACTCGATGTTCAACCAGCACGCGAAGTGGCTGAAGGTCAGCGACGACATCCCCTGGCGGCGCCCGGTCGCCTCGCTCAACTACCTCCTCTCGAGCCACGTCTGGCGCCAGGACCACAACGGCTTCAGCCACCAGGACCCGGGCTTCATCGATCACGTCGTCAACAAGAGCGCCGAGGTCGTCCGGGTCTACCTGCCGCCCGACGCGAACTGCCTCCTGTCGGTCGCGGACCACTGCCTCCGGAGCCGGCAGTACGTGAACGTCATCGTGGCCGGCACGCAGCCCTCGCCCCAGTGGCTGTCGATGGACGAGGCCATCTCCCACTGCACGCGCGGCATCGGGATGTGGCGCTGGGCGGGCACGGATCGCGGGGCCAAGCCGGACGTCGTCCTCGCCTGCGCCGGCGACATCCCGACGATGGAGGCCCTCGCCGCCGCCGACCTCCTCCGCCAGAAGCTGCCCGACCTCCGGGTTCGGGTCGTGAACGTCGTCGACCTCATGCGCCTCCAGCCGGAGACCGAGCATCCCCACGGGATGCCAGACCGCGAGTACGACTCGCTCTTCCCGCCTGACGTCCCGACGGTCTTCGCCTACCACGGCTACCCGTGGCTCATCCACCGCCTCATGTACCGGCGCCACAACCACGACCACCTCCACGTCCGCGGCTACAAGGAGGAGGGCACGACCACGACGCCGTTCGACATGGTCATGCTCAACGACCTCGACCGCTACCACCTGGTGATGGACGTCATCGACCGCGTCCCAGGGCTCGGCAACCGCGCGTCCCACGTGCGCCAGCTGATGATGGACAAGCGCGTCGAGGCGCGCGCCTACACGCGCGAGCATGGCGAGGACGCGCCCGAGATCCGTGACTGGGCCTGGCCGGGGGCGCCCGGCGACGGCGCCGTCGTCTGAGCCGAGCGTTCCGAACGATGCGGGTGCTCGTCCTCAACCCGGGCTCGAGCACCCTCAAGGCCGCGCTGCTCGACGACGCCCAGGCGGTCGCCGATGCGCTGGTCGAATGGCCGGCCGGCGAGGAGGACGCCTCGGGCGTCGTGGCCGCGATGCTCGAGCGCCTGCCCTCGGGCGCCGATGCCGTTGGCTATCGCGTCGTTCACGGTGGCACTGACTTCCAGGCGCCAACGCGCGTCGACGACGCGCTGCTCGAGCGCGTGGAGGAACTGGACGAGCTTGCGCCGCTCCATAACCGACGCGCCGCAGCCGTCATGCGCGCCGGCCTCGCAGCTCTCCCGGATCTCCCCCACGTCGCTTGCTTCGACACTGCCTTCCACGCCACGCTGCCCGAGGACGCGTGGCGCTACGCCCTGCCCGTCCCGTGGGTCGAGCGCTGGGACATCCGCCGCTTCGGCTTCCACGGCCTCTCGGTCGCCTGGTCGGTGGGACGTGCGGCCGAGCTGCTGTCCCGACCGGCATCCGAGCTGCGGCTCGTGGTGGCACACCTCGGCTCGGGGTGCTCGGTCACGGCCGTGGACGGCGGCCGGTCGGCCTGGACCAGCATGGGTTACACCCCCTTCGAGGGACCGATGATGGGGACGCGCTCGGGATCGGTGGACCCGGGAATCCTCATCCGGCTCATCGACGCGGGCGTCTCGGGCGACGACCTTGCCGATGGCCTGGCCCACCGGTCCGGGCTCCTGGCGATCGCCGGCACGAGCGATGCCCGCGAGATCGCGCTTCGAGCCGAGCGCGGGGATGCGGCCGCCCGTCTGGCGCTAACCATGTTCGGCCGGCAGGTGGCCGCGAGCATCGCGTCGGCGGCCACGGCGTTGCCGGCCATGGACGCGCTCGTCTTTACCGGTGGCATCGGCGAGCACTCGGCCGCCTTCCGCGGCGCCATCCTCGCTCGTCTCGGCATCCTCGGGTTGCCGGCATCGGGTTCCGCCGGCGACGACGACGCCGTCCTGGCATCGGGCGCGCCCGCGATCCTCGTGGTGGAAGCGCGCGAGGACGTCGTGATCGCCGGCGAAGTGCAGGTCCTCCTGCATTCGACGCCGGAGTCGGGCTGACGATCCGACCCTCCGGGCCCTGACGCGCCGCTGCTGGTAGGGTGGGGTCGAAGAGGAGGTCCGGTGAACGTGAACCAGGAGAGCCAGCGTCGTCCCCCACGGGAGCGCTTCGTCGGCACGGAGCACCTGTTCGATCTCGACGGCGAGAGCGAGCGGCTGCGGGCCGAGGGCGGGCAGCGCGACGGCCATCGGCAGATCACCCTGTTCCGTGGCGGCGGCGTCTCGATCGTGCTCTTCGACTTCGAGCCCGGTGGCTGGTTGAAGGATCACGCGGCGGACGGCTACGTCAGTGTCCATGTGCTGCGTGGCGAGCTTCGCATGACGACGGCCGGCAACGAGTACCGCATGCCGAGCGGCTCGCTGCTCGTCCTGAGGCCAGGCGTGAGGCACGACGTCCGAGCCGAGATCGCGAGTCAGATGCTGCTCACCGTCCGGCTCGACCCGGCCGAGGACGACCGCCCCTGAACAAAGGGCCCCGCACCAGTGCTCGGCCACGAACCCAAAGGGAGGAGTGAGATTGAGCGATACACGCCGTGATGATTGGGATCCAAGGGATCCAGCTGTGCTCGTGGACCAGCGTCAGGCCTACGACAGGATGCGCGAGACCTGTCCCGTGGCCCATAGCGAGTTCATGGGTTGGTCGCTGTTCCGCCACGAGGACGTGGTGAGGGTGCTCGCGGATCCAACCACCTTCAGCAGCGCGTCGAGGCATCCGGCGATTCCGAGCGGGATCGATCCACCGGCGCACGCACGCTTCCGATCGGCGCTGGCGCCCCACTTCACGGAGGAGGTCATGGCGGCGCTCGAGCATCGCAGCCGTCAGATCGCGGTCGAGCTGATCGAACCGATCCTCCGCGACGGCGGGGCGGAGCTGATGGAGGCGTTCGCGACGCCCTTCACGCTGCGCACGCTGTGCGCCTTCCTCGGCTGGCGGGAAGAGCAATGGGAGTGCCTCGGCGGCTGGACGCACGGCAACCAGCTGGCGGCCTTCAGGCGGGATCCCGCGGCGGGGCGGGCGTTGGCGAAGCTGCTCTCCGAGCATGTGAAGGCCAACCTGGAGGAGCATCGTGCCTCCCCCTCCGACGACGTGACGTGTGCCCTGCTGGCGACCTCGGTCGATGGCGCGCTCCTCGACGACGACCAGATCGTCAGCGTGCTGCGCAACTGGGTGGCTGGCGAGGGAACCGTGGCGGGAGGCATCAGCCTGCTCGTCCTGTACCTCGCGCAGCACGCCGAGCTCCAGCAGACGCTGCGCGACGATCCGTCCCTGGTCCCGGCCGCAGTCGAGGAGATCCTGCGCGTTGACGACCCGCTGGTCGCGAACCGTCGGACCACGACGCGTGAGGTCGAGATCGGCGGCCGCACCATCCCGGCGGGTGCCTCACTCAGCCTGATGTGGATCGCCGCCAACCGGGACTCGCGTGCCTTCAGCAATGCCGAGGAGGTCCGCCTCGATCGAAGCACGGACGACGGCCTGGTCTGGGGCCAAGGCATCCACGTCTGCCTTGGCGCGCCGATGGCGCGGCTCGAGATGCGCGTCGCGCTCGAGGAGCTGCTTTCGCGCACCACCACCTTCTCGGTCGGCGGCGAGGTTCTTCGCTCGGTCTATCCCAGCGACGGCCTTGCCACGTTCAGGCTCTCGGCCAGCTGAGTGAGCATGATGGCTCAGTGGCTGCCATCGACGGCCTCGCCGCCGGTGCCGGCCTTGAAGAGCCCGAGCGCCCCGCGATCGACCATGTTGAAGGCGTGCGTGACGATCGGATAGAGGCCGTCCTCGGCGAAGCTCATCTCGATGATGGCGCCCTGGGCCGGCGCCAGGTCGACCGCCTGCGAACCCCAGTTGCCGGCGTTGCCGCGCTCCAGGTGGATGCCCTCTTTGATGACCTCGTCGAAGATCGTGCCGACCACGTGGAAGCTCGAGTCGATGTTCGGCCCGGCGTTGAGCATGAAGACGCGCACGGTCTCGCCGACCGGCACCTCGATCGGATGTTCGGCGTACTGGTCGGCGACGCCATTGAAGGACACGATATCCGGCTGCGGTGCGGCGGCCGATGCCTCCTCCAGGCTCACGAAGCCCGCCTGCTCGACCACGTACCACTCGTTCTGGACGAAGGCGAACTCATTGTCGACCGGCTCCAGGCCGCTGGCCGGCTCGACGATGACCATGCCGTACATGCCCGACGCGATGTGGTGCAGCGTCGGCGTCGTCCCGCAGTGGTACATGTACACGCCGGCGTGGGTGGCCGTGAACTCGTACATCAGGTCCTCGCCCGGGTTGATCGAGCGCATCTCGTCGTTCCAGGCCACCATCGAGGCGTGGAAGTCGATCGAGTGCGGCAGCTTGTTCGTGTCCGGGTTGACGAGGTGGACGCGCAGCGTGTCGCCGACCTTCACGCGGATGACCGGCGCGGGCACGGTGTCGCCGAAGGTCCACACGATCTGGACGATGCCGGGCGCGACCGTCATCTCGCGCTCGGTGATCACCAGCTCGATGTCGTGGACGTCGCCCTCGAGGATCGGCGGCGCGGCGGGGTCGTGGAGCACGTACTCCGGCGCATCCGGATCCGGCTGGACCTCGGCGTTCTGGCCGGGCACGAAGCCTGACCCGGAGTGGCCGACGCGGTCCGGGTTGCCGCCGGCGACGGTGATCGCGCCGGTCATGCCGGCATCGGCGTGACCGGGAACCGAGCAGATGTAGCCGAGGCCCTCCTCCGGAACCACGATCTCGCCGGTCCCCGACTCGCCGGGATTCGCCTCCACCACGGTGCCGTCGGCAAAGCTGATGTCATGGAAGACCGCTCCGTCGTTGACGAAGGTGACGGAGTAGCGACCCGGCTGGCCGACCTCGACGCTGGTGGGCTCGAAGCCGAGATCGAAGGCGTGGAACTCGAGCTCCCCGAGGATCTCATCGGACGCCGGCAGCGTCGACGGCTCCGCACTGGCAGCGGTGCCGGGGGTGCCGCTCTCGACCGGTCCGGGCGCGGTGCCTGTCCCGCCGCGGTCATTGCCGCCGAGGACGATCGCGCCCAGGAGAAGGGGCGTTGCGAAGAGTGCGGCCCCGCCACAGAAGGCGAGGAACATGACCAGGGGCTTGGGCAGGACCACGTTCGAATCCTCCGTGCGCGTCAGCTGTCGGGGACCTCAGGACCGGCCATCTGTCCCCCGCCGAGGCGACCATCGGCTCTACGCGCCTGGGGAAGACGGTCGGATGCTGCGCCCATAGTCGCATCGGAGCGCTCGACCATGAAGCTGCTTCTCGCGGCGTTCCTCGCCGCGCACGCGTTCATCCACATCTCGTACCTGACGCCGGCGCCGGCCCGTACGGCGGGCGGCCCGGAGTGGCCGTTCGAGATGGCGAAGTCGTGGGCCGTCACGGCGCTCGGCATCGACCCCGCCCTTGTCCGAGCGCTCGGCACCGCGCTCGTGGTCGTGACCATCGCGCTGCTCGTCGCGGCCGCCCTCGCGACGGCTGGCTGGGCCGTGCCGGTCGCCTGGTGGCCGAGCCTCGTGGTCGGCGGCGCCGTCGCATCGGCCCTCACCCTGGCGCTGTTCTTCCATCCGTGGATCCTGCTCGGCCTCGCGATCGACGCCGTCCTGGTGTGGGCGGTGCTGGTCGCCGACTGGCTGCCCGTGTCGCCATGACCGCCGTCATCGCCGCGCCGCCGGTCGCGCCCGACGAATGGATCGTCTGCTGTGGCGAGCAGCGCGCCGTCACCAATGGCCAGGTGGCGTGCCCGGCCATCGGCGGCCGCAGCATCGGCGTCGAGACCTGCGCCGAGTGCCGAATGCTCAGCTGGCGAACGGACGAGCGAGAGCGATCCACGCGTTGTTCGACCGAACGCGGAACCGAAAGGTAGGCTGGAGCCATGAACCCCGAAACGCAACGAACCCAGGAATTTCAGCTCAACGGCGACGAGGTGGTCGCCAAGGTCAAGGAGCTCATCCACGAGGGCAACATCCGGCGCATCACCATCAAGAACGAGGATGGCCGGACGATGCTGGAGGTCCCGCTCACGATCGGGCTGATCGGGGCGGCGCTGCTCCCCGTGTTCGCGGCCATCGGCGCCGCGGCCGCGCTGGCGACCAGGTGCACGATCGTGGTGGAGCGCGACGTGGCGCCGATGGACGGCGACGGAGACGCCGCCTAGCCGCTCGTCGACCCCCCGGACAGTTGCCACCGGGAACGACCTATCGAGCCGCCCCAGCCGCGTTCTGCCAGAGCACGAGCTCGCTGCCGTCGCGGTCGGTGATGAACGCCCACGAGCCGATGCCGGGTGCGGTTCGCACGTCGGACGCGAGCATGCCACCCAGCCGGCGGGCCACGGCAAGGGCCGCCTGCAGGTCAGCGACCAGCCGCGTACCGGGCACCGCGCCGGGGACGGGGGCGGCGAACACGTCGCTCAGTCGGGCTGTGCGTGCCATGGGTTGAACCTCCACGTGCCGATCGTGCCGTCAGCAAAGGAGACTCCCGGGAGCGTCGTGATTCATCGGTCATTCGGCCGAGGCTCGACGCGGCAATCAGTCCCAGGCGGCGCGCCAGACCCTCCAGAGTGCGTCGGGATCCGAGAGCGGATCACCGTGGACCAGGAAGAAGTCGGCCGGTCCGCCCTCGCGAATGCGCCCCGCCTCCGCCTCGCCGATGAGCTCGCCGCCGTGCCAGGTAGCCGCGGCCAGCGCGTCGGCCGGCTCGATGCCGGCCGCCACCAGGCTCGTCACCTCCCAGGCGAGCTGATTCGCACGCAGCGATCCGCCGCCAAAGTCGCTGCCCGTGGCGATCGCCACACCCGCTTCGTGCGCGAGGCGCACCGATGCCTGCGCCTGCTCCAGCCGGGCGTGGATCGTCCGCGAGCCCTCCTCCGTCGCGAAGCGCTCGAGGGTGGTCGTGTCGCCGAAGCTGAGCCAGGAGCGCATGACCGCCAGGGTGCTGACGAGCGTGGTGCCGCGCCGCGCCATCTCGACCGCAGTGTCGGCGTCGAGCTCGAAGCCGTGCTCGATGGAGTCGACGCCGCCACGCACCGCCTCGCGGGCTCCGTTCAGCCTGCCCGAGTGCGCCGCGACCCGCGCACCCCGGGCGTGGGCACCCTCCACCAGCGCGCCAACCTCCGAGGCGGTCCACGGGGACACCTCGACATCGGGGCCGTCCATGTAGAGCTTGATGAGGTCCGCGCCATCGTCCAGCTGCCGATCCGCCGCGGCGAGGAGCTCGTCCGCCGTCTCGCACTGGATGGCTGACTCCATGGGTGCAACGCCGCGCTTGAAGAGCCACGAGCCGGCGGCGCGCAGGTACGGCCGGTCGCGACGACCGGCCCAGCGGTCGCGGATGCCCAGCGCCAGGGCGCGCTCGCGGCCGTCGACCGGATCGGTCCTCATCGGCGATCCGACGTCGCGCATCCAGCGCACGCCCGCCGCGAGGCCGATGCGCCCGTTGTGCTCCGCGACCTCGAGCAGCCGCTCAGGCGGGTCGTCGAAGCGCTCGATCCAGTGCGCGCCGCCGGGCCCGGTGACGTGGCTGTGGCAGTCGACCAGTCCCGGGACGAACGTCGCGCCGCTGCAGTCGACCACCTCGGCGTCGGCCGGATCGTCCTCACCGCCGGTCGGGCGGATCCAGGCGATGCGTCCGTCGCGCACGAGGATGCTGACGTCGCGTTCGACGGCGGGCGCGTGACCATCGGCCAGCGCGCCGCCTCGGTAGAGGGTCGAGCGAGTCACGCGGCCTTGCCGATCCGCCCGAGATGCGTGTCGCGGAACTCGGTCGGGAGCTTCAGCCCGTAGCCGAGCGCGCGATCCATGCCGACGTGCGCGATCAGCACGGCACCGACCTGCGCGACGAGGCCGCCGACGAGATACCAGCCGGCCAGGAGCAGCGCAACCGCGAGCACCAGGTTGTGCACGGCGTTGTAGGTCACGGCGCCCAGCCGTGGTCCGCCGAGGTATCCGATCATCGAGAGGTCCGGCGCCAGCAGCAGCGGGATGAGCCACAGCGCATGACCGCCGAGCGCGAGGTACGCGACGGTCCCGCCGACGAACAGGGCGACGGCCTCGGCGCGCAGGATGAGGTCCGTTGCCGCCATCACCGCACGCGGACTGATCCGACGCCGCCCTGGATTCGGATCTCGGCGCGGTTCGCCGCGCCTTCGTAGTCCGGTGAGGCCCAGCCATCGGCCGTGCGCGGGAAGCGGCCCTCGTCGACGTTCGTGGATCCGAGGCCCATCTGGGATCGAATGCGGGCAGCGACGCCCGCCGGGACCTCGATGCTCACCTGGGCGGCACCCGCCTCGATGCGCGCGTCGCACTCCGCCACGGAGGCTGGCAGGACGATACGGGTGTCGCTCGCGCCGGTCTTGACCACCAGCGACGTGACCTGAAGATCGGCCAGCTCGAGGATCGAGCGCGATGCGCCACCCTCGAGGCGCAGGGCAAGCGGGAGGTCGGGCGCCAGCCCGACCTGCCAATGCAGTGTGTCCCCCATCCAGGGAAACACGCGCGTCACGTCGGCTTCGAGCTCGACCCGGCCGGGGCCCAAATCGCGACGCAGGACGCCGCCCTCGAACGTCCCGTCCACCAGCGTGCCCGGGACGCCACGGCCGACCTCCAGCCGTCCGGCGCCGAACTTCAGCGTCACCTCGCCGGAGCTCACGCCGCCGGTCGGGATCGACACCCGGTCCTCGACGCCGCGCCCGCGTGGCCACACGGCGCCGATGAGGATCAGCACGCCGATCACGATCAGCATCGCGGGCCACCATCTCAGCAGGAGGTCGAGCGCATCGACGTCGGCCAGGCCGGCGAGGTCGACGAAGAGAAGCGCCCCGACCGCGATCATGATGGCGGGCCAGACCAGCGCCCAGATGACCGACCATGTGCCGATGCGCCTGCCGGCCAGCCCGACCAGCGCGCTGGCTCCCGTCCCGACGCCCGCCATGACCAGGAAGAGCGGCCAGGCCTGGGACCACGGCAGGTCCATCGCCTGCTGGACCAGGAAGACGGCGCCGACCGAGACCAGCCAGATGCCGCCGATGAGGCTGCCGCGCTGTCCTGGCGTCATTCCCACTTGAAGAGCCAGACCGCGACGACGAACGAGATCACGGCCCACACTCCCATACCCAGCAGTTGCGGGCCGAGGTCGACCAGCGCTGCACCGTCGTTCATCACGCCACGCAGCGCCTCGTTGACGTACGTGAGCGGCATGAAGCCGGTGATGCTGCGCAGGACGTCGGGCATCGCCTCACGCGGGAAGAATACGCCCGACAGGAACAGCATTGGCAGGCTCACCAGGTTCGCCACGGGGGCCGCCTGGTCCTCGTTCTTCGCCCAGCCGGCGATCCCGAACCCCATCGCCAGGAAGATCAGCAGGGCAAGGCCGATGATGACGGCGAGCACCAGCCACGAGCCGAACATCTGGAGTCCGAACCAGATGCCGATGCCGACCAGGATCGCGACCTGGAGGTATCCGAGCACGACGCGGCTCGCCACCTGCGCCGACAGGAAGTAGGCGGGCGACGTTGGCGTGGCGAACAGCCGTCGTAGCGCGCCGGTGCGCTTGAGCTGGACGAAGCCGAAGGCGACGCCGAAGAGGCCGAGCTGCATGACGGTCATGCCGACGATGCCGGGCACCAGGAAGTCGATATAGCCAAGGTCTCGCGACTCGACCGACTCGAACGTCACCGGTGGCCTCAGCGCGGGCACGTTCGGCATCGAGCCCGGAGACGAGCCGACCATGGCGCCGGCGACCGCCTGCTGGAGGAGGCCCTGGCCGACCTGTGCCTGGGATGGATCGGCGCTGGAGGCGTATGCGACGAGGCCCGTCTCGCCCGTCGGCGACGGCCGGTAGCCCGACGGAATGACGAGCACGAAGCCGCGGTCGCCCTTCTCGAGCGCCGCGAGCTCGTCATCCCGAGAGCCCTCGGTGATCTCGAGGTAGTCGTACTCGCCGAGGCCGTCGACGAGCGCGGCGCTCGCATCGGTCCTGGCTTCGTCGACCACGCCCAGCGATACCGAGGTCGACCCCTCGAAGTTGAGGACGCCGAAGATCAACATGATCACGAGCGGCAGGAAGAGGCTGAAGAAGAGCGCCAGGCGATTGCGGACGAACATCTTCACGCTGGCCATGAAGAGCGCCCACCAGAGGCCGATGCGGACGGCCATCGGTCAGTCCTCCTCCCGCAGGTCGTGGCCGGTGAGGTCGATGAACACGTCCTCCAGGTTCGCGAGCCGCTCGACCCGCGCCTTGCGGAACCCGCGGCCGATGAGCTGGTCGACGAGCGTCTGTGGCGTGTCGAGCGCGATGATGCGGCCCCCATCCATGATCGCCACGCGGTCGCAGAGCTCCTCGGCCTCCTCCATGTAGTGCGTGGTGAGGACCACCGTGTGACCCCGCTCGCGCAGCGTGCGCACGAGCGCCCACAGGTGGCGTCGCGCCTGTGGGTCGAGGCCCGTGGTCGGCTCGTCCAGGAACAGGACGCGCGGCTGGTTGACGAGCGCCGAGGCGATGCTGAAGCGCTGCTTCTGCCCGCCGGACAACGTCCGGACCTGGCTCTTCGCCTTCTCGGTCAGCTCGACGTCGGCGAGCAGCGCCATCGGGTCGACCGCGCGCCCGTAGAGGCGCCCGAACAGGTCGAGCAGCTCGACCAGCGTCAGCTCGTCGAAGAAGGCCGATGCCTGGAGCTGGATGCCGATGCGCCGCTTCACCTCACGGGGATCGGCCGCGACGTCGACGCCGTCGATCACCGCAGTGCCCGAGTCGATCGGACGCATGCCTTCGATCATCTCGAGCGTGGTCGTCTTGCCGGCGCCGTTCGGACCCAGGATGCCGAAGACCTCGCCTTCGGCGACTTCGAAGCTGACGCCATCGACGGCCACGAGGTCGCCGTATCGCTTGCGCAGGTCGCGCACGGAGATGATGGCCCTGGCCCGATCGGAGCCAGCGTCCGGGCGCGCAGTGGCTGAAGTCGACATGAATGCCTCGCTCGGGGAGGCCAGATTATGCCAGTTTCGGCTCGATAGACTCCGCGGGTGGACTCCCCCGCGCGCCAGGGCTGGCGAAGCCTGCTCGTCACCTACGGCATCACCTCGACCATCGAGTCGCTCGGCGTGAGCCAGATCTTCGCGTACCTGCCACTGCGCCTTCGCGAGGTCGGCCTGCCGGAGGCCGACATTCCGGCCTTTACCGGCATCTTCACCTCGCTCATCTTCGTGTTCGGCATCCTGCTGGTCCCGTTCTGGGGGGTCTGGGCCGACAAGTACAGCCGCCGCGCGGTCATCGTGCGCAGCGCCGTGGTCGAGGCCGTGGTCTTCGCCGGCGTCGCCATCGCCCGGGAGCCGTGGCAGCTGGCGGCCGCGCTGCTCCTGACCGGCCTTCAGCTGGGCAACACCGGGGTGATGCTCGCCGCGCTGCGTGACGTCACGCCGCGCGGCCGCATCGGCACCATGACCGCGCTGTTCGGGGCGACGAGTCCGATCGGCTTCGCGATCGGGCCGGTCATCGCCGGGCTGATGATCGACGGCCTTGACCTCACCCTGTCGGACGTCTTCTGGGTCTCTGCCGCGCTGTCGGCCTTGATCGTCGTGGTGCTCCTCATCGGCACCCGCGAGATCCGCCCGGACGTCGTGCCCGCCGGGCGCGTCATGGAGCTGGCGCGCGGCGCACTCCTGGGCGTCCTCCGCGACCCGGCCATCCGTCGCCTGTTCGTGATCTTCGGCGTCGCGATTCTCGCCAACCAGATGTACCGGCCCTTCCTGCCGCTGCTCGTCGAGGACATCTTCGGGTCCGGCGCCGGACTCGCCAGCGCCATCGCGCTCGTCACCGGCACCGCGGCACTCGTCGGCGCCGTCGTGTCGCCCGTGTCCGGGCCGATCGGCGATCGCATCGGCTTCCGGCCGGTCCTCGCCGCGTCGCTGATCGGTGGCGGCATCGCCGTGGCCCTCATGCCTCTCGCGCCGGTCGTCGCCTGGCTGGCGCTGCTGGCCGCCATCTACGCCGCGTTCCAGGCGGCGGTGCAGGCGATGATGTTCGGCCTCATCGCCACCGAGGCGGCCCCCGAGCGCCGCTCGGCGACGCTCAATCTCGTGCTCCTGCCGCTGTACGTGGCGGGGATCATCGGTCCTTCGCTCGGCGCGCTGGTGGCGGCGGGCGTCGGCGTCGAAGGCGTCTTCCCGGCGGCCGGCGTCGTGTTCCTGCTGGGCGGGCTGGGCATTGCCGGCGTGCTCGGCCGCGTCCGGCTTGGACGGGTAGGGTAAATCGCCTGAGCGGCGTCTAGGCTGCTCGCATGCGACGACCGCGCGGCCGCCCGCCGCACCCCGACGTGCTCACGCCAGCCGAGTGGCAGGTCCTCGACTGGATGCGCCACGGTGTCCCCCGCGCAGGGATCGCCCAGCGCCGCGGGACGTCGGTCGACGCGGTCAAATACCACCTCGCCAACATCAGCGACAAGCTCGGCGTGCGCGGCCGTGCCCTCCGCGACTGGCCCGGCGTCCCCGTCACCAGCAACCTGTCCACCAGGAGGACCGATTCATCGATGAGCTCAGCTGCAGCGCGCCTCGGCGCCATCGGCCAGGTCTCGCTCTCGATCCGCGATGTCGCTCGCGCCGAGCGCTTCTACGGCGAGACGCTCGGCCTGCCGCACGTCTTCACCTTCGGCGACCTCGCGTTCTTCGACGCGGGCGGCGTGCGCCTCTACCTGCACCGCAAGGACGAGGCGGAGTGGAAGCCGGCGTCGGTCCTCTACTTCCTGGTGCCGGACATCCACGCTGCCCAGGAGGGGCTGGCTGCCGCGGGCGTGCACTTCACCGGCGCGCCGCACGTGATCTACACCGATGACGACACCGGCGTCGAGGAATGGATGACCTTCTTCGAGGACGGCGAGGGCAACACCCTGGCGCTCATGTCCCGCGT
>DASVDT010000078.1:0-2201 GCA_036380955.1 Candidatus Limnocylindria bacterium
GTACAGGCTGACCGGCATGATCGCCTTCGTTCGAGGGGTGATGGCCGCCTCGACCTGCGAGACGTCCATGGTGAAGTCGCGCTCGTCGATGTCCACGAAGACCGGGCGTGCGCCGGTGTAGACGATGCTGTTGGCGCTGGCAATGAAGGTGAATGGCACGGTGATGACCTCATCGCCCTCACCGATCCCGTGGCCAAGCAGCGCGAGGTGAAGGGCCGTCGTCCCCGAGCTGGTGGCGACGGCGTGGTCGGCGCCGACGAACGCGCCGAACTCTTCCTCGAGCTGCTTGACGCGCGGACCCTGGGCCAGGGAGCCCGACGACATCGCCTGCCAAACGCGCTCTTTTTCCTCCTCGCCCATCTGCGGGCGAGCGATCGGAATCACGGTGCTGTCTCCTCCTGCTCAGCTTCGCGCCGCGGTGGCGCGGGCATGGTGGCTCTCGAGTGTGGCAACGATACGCGCCGCGGCATGCCCACCGCCATACAGGTCCGGGCGCGGCCGGTCGCGACTCATGAAGGACTCGTCGGCCAGCGCCGCGGCGACGGCCGTCGGGTCCGCGTCGACGACCCGGTTCCAGCCCGCCTCCACGGTCTCGACCCATTCGGTCTCAGAGCGCAGGGTGATGCACGGCACACCCGAGAGGTACGCCTCCTTCTGGACCCCGCCGGAATCGGTCGCGATGGCGTGGGCGCGCGACTCGAGCGCGACCATCTCGAGGTAGCCGACCGGCGGGATCGGGATCACGTTGTCGGGCAGGCGGTATCCACCGCACTCGAGTGCGACGCGCGTCCGGGGGTGAACCGGGAAGATCACGGGCATGTCGACGGCGAGGCCGTCGAGGATCGGTGCGAACCGGCGCGGATCGTCGACGTTCTCGGCGCGGTGCATGGTGAGCAGCACGTAGCGGTCGTGCTCGCGCGCGACGGCCGGAAGGTGGGCTCCTGCCCGCTCGACCGCCCACGCATGCGCGTCGACCATCACGTCCCCGACCAGCATGGCGCGCTCGCCGAGGCCCTCGCGCGCGAGATTGGCCATGGCCGCCGGCGTCGGTGCGAGGCACATGTCGGACAGGTGGTCGGCGACGATCCGATTGCGCTCCTCGGGCATGCGTCGGTTGAACGAGCGGAGCCCGGCCTCCACGTGAGCGAGCCACGGCCGGCGACCGCCGTCATAGCCGATCTTCGATGCCACCACGGCGGCCGCCAGCGTCGAGTTCGTGTCCCCGTACACGAGCACGCCGTCCGGCTCGTGCTCGAGCACGACGGGCTCCAACCGGCTGAGCATCTCGCCGGTCATGGCGCCATGTGGGCCCGATCCGACCTCCAGGTTGACGTCCGGCTCGGGCATCTCGAGGTCGCGGAAGAACGCTGCGCTCATGGCGTCGTCGTAGTGCTGGCCGGTGTGCACCAGGACCTCGTCGTGGTCGGCGCGCAGAGCTCGGCTCACCGGCGCGGCCTTCACGAACTGCGGCCGGGCGCCAACGACGGTGAGAACCCTCATGCAGACGGGACCGGCGGAAACGGCTCGCCGCAGCGGGGGCACGGCCCTTCGAATGGTTCGCCGTCGTGGTCGCGCAACGGCTGCCCGCACGGGCACGCGCTTCCCAGGCGCCGGGCAGGGTTGCCCGCGACGAGCTCGTAGTCGGCCACGTCGTGGGTCACCACGCTGCCCGAGCCAACCATCCCCCAGCGCCCGACCGTCACGCCGGGCAGGATCGTGCTGTTGGCGCCGAGCGCCGCGCCATGACGCACGACGATCGGCGAGACCTCCCAATCGTCATCGGTCTTGCGCGTGCCATCGCGGTTGATCGCGCGAGGCAATCGGTCGTTGGTGAAGCACACGTGCGGACCGATGAAGACGCCGTCCTCGACCGTCACGCCATGGAAGATGCTGACGTTGTTCTGGACCTTGACGTTATCGCCGATGACGACGTCGAAGTCGACGTAGACGTTCTTGCCGATGATGCAGCCGGAGCCGATCCGGGCGCGCTCGCGCACCTGTGCCTGGTTCCAGATGCTCGAGCCCGGACCGATGACCGCCTCGGGTGAGACCTCGGCGGTCGGGTGGATGCGCACGTTCGTACGCTCGGCCATGTGATCTCCTTGGGGCGCGGCAATTCTAGCCGAGCCCCGGCCGATCAGACCGGCGTGGCCGCCTCCTCAGTCGTCGGAGAAGGCCCGATAGAGGAACGCCGCCATCTG
>DASVDT010000079.1:0-14230 GCA_036380955.1 Candidatus Limnocylindria bacterium
CAGCGATGTTGGCAGCTCGACGACCGGAATGGTCCTAACGCGGGCCGAATCCGATGCCATCAATCTGGACTCCAGGATGACCTTTGCCTCGGCCGTCTCCGAATCAGTGCTGCCCTTTGCGAGGTCACGCAGTGACTTTGCCGAGGCTTACATCGATCAAACCGCTGGAGGGCAGCTCGTAGTGCTGTTCACGGTCGCAGACGATCTCCGCGACGCAAAGCTCCGAGCCTTGGAGCCCAGCCGTTCACTCGGCATGACTATCCGAGAGGTCACCCACCCGTATTCCGCATTGCGGCATGCCATAGCGCTGGAATCGACATTCCGAGCAACGTCGTCCGCGTAGAAGTCAACGCCGACGTCGTTCCCGTGGTCGCCCGTGATCTGCCGTCACTAGAGGCGATCGTGGGCGTACCAGTTGTTGCCGTTGAAGGGCAAGCATCGGAGCCAGCTGCACAAGTGTGCTCAACGCGGGCAACCTGCTACAACCCGATGGAGGCGGGAGCCTTGATCCGCCAATCCACGAAGACGTGCACGATGGGATTCCACGTCACCATCGGCGGCGACGAGCAATTTCTGAGCGCTGGTCACTGTGGGTATGGGTCATCAACCCTTTGGTCCATGACCAATTACGGGGTCATCGGGAGCGAGCAGGGAAATCTGTTTGCCCCGTATGGCGATGATGTCATGAAGGTACAGATGGGCGACTCCCAAGCGTCGGAGTGGATCTACGGGAGTACTGCGCTCGTCGGCGGCTATCGGGCACCGATCTACGGTGAGGCGATCTGCGCGTCCCTCGGTGTAAGCAACTTCATCGATTGCGGAACTGTCTCCGACGACTTCAAGGGCTACAACATCTCGGGCGACTGGGGAACCTACTACGTCTACGGCGGAGATGGTTCCGGCCTCGCTGTCGGGGGTGGGGACAGCGGCTCTCCGGTCTACGTGCGCTCCGGATCGCAGGCTATTGGCATCGGGGTCATCAGCACGACGGGGCAGGAGTATGGCCTCCTGTCGGAAACGCTGCCGATTTGGGGAGCCACTCTGGTTTGATCCCAGATCGGCTAGCGTTGGGCTTGCTCTGGGTGCTGGTCTCGGGGTGCGTCACCACCCCGAGCCAGCCATCGGTCGACTTCGTCCTTGAGCTGCCGCAAGGCGTGCCTGGAACGCCCAACGTTCTCTCGATTGTCGACGAGGCGGGCATTGTGCGCAGCGTTGACCTTGGGACCGACGACCTGGTGGACGGAAACACGTCGATCGCCATAGCTCGGCCCGCGGGGGCGTCCTCTTCGGTCCAAGTCGAGTGGCTTGGCTTGATGTGCGAATCGCAGCCCGTCCTGTTCGTCGAACGCACAAACAATGATCGACTAGCGATCCGCCTCGACCACGGTCCCAGTCCCGATTCGTGCGCGGCCGCCGGCATTGATTACCGGATCGTGCTACATCTCGACCGACCCGTGCCCGCCGAAGCGATCGAGGCGACTGAGACGTCGCCGTCTCCGCCCGCCGATTAAGGCCGCAACCGCGGGGCAAGCAAGTGCATCCGATTCGAACTCGCTCTGGTGACGCATCTCGTTCAGGGTTGCACCAACAAGGAGACCGGTGCACCACTGGGAATATCGGGCGAAGACCGTCGAGTGGCATCTGGCTCGGCTTTACGAGAAGTTCCGCGTCGAGAGTCGAACGGTACTGACAGCAGGAGTTCACAGGGACGGTTGGATCGATCTGATCTAGCCGTTGGCGTCGCGCCCACACCGAGGCGCTGCGGATGTGAAGGCGCCACCCGTCGAGGCCGAATTCGAGGCTTGAGGGTACGAATGGGGGTACAGCGGGCACAGAAAAGGCCTGATTCGTGCTCAGAATCGGCCTTAGATGAAACTTGGTACCGCATACCGGATTCGAACCGGTGATCTCCGCCTTGAGAGGGCGGTGTCCTAGGCCTCTAGACGAATGCGGCACCGTCGTCCGAAGACGTGCTCAGAAGGATACCAAGAGCCTCCGAACCGATCAAACCCGCGACGGGCCGATTCACCGGCCAACCCGCGCCCGACCCTCGGCTCCGGTGGCGTTTGGCCGATACATCGGTTAGCAGCGAGCATGAGTCACGCCTGACGGAGGGCCTCGTGCTCACCGGTGTGCGATACATCGGACCGACCCGACCCAGGCGGACCCTCAGGCGCGGCTCGGCCGATCTATCGGACGCCGTGCACCATCTAGCGCCGAGCTCCGACGGGCAGGGCCGCGGCCGCCATGGCGTGTCGACGCTCCTCGAGCCAGCCGAGAACGCTCTGCGCGACCTCCGGCCAGGTGTGCTCCCCCATCACCAGCCCGAAGTGCGTGGCTGACGGGAAGTACTCGTATCCGGCGCCCAGCAGATCGGCCGTGCGGCGCGCCTCAGTCGGATGGATCACGTCGTCCATCCCGGCGCCGATGACCAGGCTCGGGGTGTCCATCAGCCCCGACGGGTCGATCGGGATGCCGAGCATCCGCTCCCGGCGCGCCAGGCCCGACTCACGGGCGCCGTCCAGCAGCTCCGTCATCTTCTCGAGGTCCTGGTCGTCCATGTCGGGCATCCGCTCGCGCAGCTCCTCGCGTGAGCCGGTCCAGCCCCACCACGCGGCGTCGTAGACCGCCGGCACCGCCTTCAGCTCGTGCTCGTCCGGACGCCTCGGAAGCGCGGCCGCCGGTGGCGACGGCGCGAGCAGCACCATGCCCAGGACGGGATTTCGCTCGGCGTACATGAGGCCCGCCAGCGCGCCGATCCCCCAGCCGATGATCACCGCTGGCCGGCCGAGGTGGCGCATGGCGACGCCGACATCGTCGGCATAGTCGCGCATTGTCGTCTCGGACAGATCGGCCATGTCGCTGGTGAAGTGGCCGCGCAGGTTGACCGCGTGCGCCTCCCAGCCGCGCTCCGCCAGGAAAGCCGCGAACTCGGTCCACAGCCATGACCCGGTGAGGGCGCCATGGACCAGGAGCAATGGCGGCTTGCGCGAGCGCCGCTCGGGCTGATGGGTCTCGACGTGGATGCCCTCCGGCTCGATGAAGACCTCATCGCGCTTGATCGCCTGCACCATCGGTGGTTCGTCAGTCCTCCCAGGAGTCGGAGACGGGGTTGAAGACCATGCCGGTCAGCAGCTTGGGATAGAAGTAGGTCGACTTCTGCGGCATGACGTCCCCGGCGCTGGCCACCTCGGCAAGCTGGTCGAGCCGCGTGGGACGCACGAGGATCGCCGCCGTCACCTCGCCGCGGGCCACGCGCTCGCGCGCATCGGCCTCGCTCCTAGTGTAGGCGAGCCGGTTTCCGCCGGCGACATCGGCCTCTGAGATGCCCAGACGGTCACCGAGGATGCTGGTGTGCAGCGCCGCCAGGTCGAGCGAGCGAACGGCACGACTCATCGCCTCCCGCCGCAGCCTGGCACCGAGGCCGTCGACGTCGCCGACCAGCAGGTAGCCCTCGTCCTCCGGCAGCACCAGCCCGAAGACCGGCTCCTCGCCGAACCGCCGGTCGGCCAATGCCGCCTCGAGCTCACGCGGCGCAACCGGAATGGCCTGCCACAGGGCATCATCGCCCGCCACGAGCGCGCGCAGCGCATCGGCGTCACCGTTGGTCAGGAGCCGATGGGTTGGCAGGATCTCCATCTCGGTGAGCTCGGCGTTGACCAGCATCATCATGATCCAGTCGGCCGCGAGCTCGCCGGGTGGCGCATCGGCAAAGCGCGGGTCCGAGCGAACCTCTTCCTGGTAGGCAAGCGCAGTCTCGTACCGATGGTGGCCGTCGGCGATGTAGAGCGTCTGCCGCCCGAGGTAGCCCGTCAGCCGGTCGTCGGCCTCGATCGCGGTGAGTTGGTGGAGCAGCCCGTCGTCGTCGCGTGCCCGCCACTCGTCGCTCCAGGCGCGGCCCATCACGTGGTTGTAGCGCTCGGAGCGGTCGAAGTAGACGGCCAGAATCGGGCTGAGCTGCGTCCCGGTTGCGCGGAGCAGCCCCAGCCGATCCTGCTTCGGTCCGGGCATGGTGTGCTCGTGCGGCCGGATCGCGTCTCCCCACGGCTCGACGAGCACCCGTACGACGATGCCCTCCACCGTGAGCTCGTCGCGGTTGGCGGACGTCGCGTGCCGGTAGTAGTAGGCCGATGGCTCATCGCGACGGACGAGGGTTCCATCGGCCAGCCAGGCGGCCAGCGTCTCGGCCGCCGCGGCGTGCGGATCGGGCTCGGGGCTGTACTCCAGGCGAACGGCGTTGTGCTCGCCCCGCGCGAGCAGTTCGGCGCGGTCCTCCGCGCTGATGACGTCGTATGGCGGGCACGCGACCTCGGTGATATCCGCCAGCCGCGGCGGCGGCGTCGCAGCATCTTCGGGGACGGCAACGCGCTCTCCACTGGCGCCGAAGCGGTCGAGGGAGTAGTGCAGGCCACGGAACGGCGCGACGCGGGGCATCGGTCACAGGATACTGGGCGGCGCCCAGCGGCCGCGTGACGTGAAACCAGCTCACTATCCGGCACGTTAGCCGGCCGATGCGCCGCGGCAGGCGCTCTCCTGAGCGTGCGATGGGCTCGCTGGACGCCGTACGGCAGGATAACGTGCCGCCTGGCGCACGAATTTCCGATCGTGACCGCGCGACCTGAAAGCTGCGCTCTCAGCGAGCGTTACGTCCCCCGCGTCGCTCGCGTGCCTCGCGTTCCTCGGGCGGCCCGCAGCGCGCGTTCCGCCTCCGTTCGGACCTCCGGCCGCGCGTCGGTCGTGGCCCGCTCCAGCAGCGGTATTCCCCCCTCGGGCACCCCGGCATTCGCCAGCGCGGCGATGGCGTTGCGCAGCAGCCGATGCCGCCCGGCGCGCGTCAGCGCCGTCCCCGCCACCGCCCGGCCAAAGGCCCGACCGCCCATCGGCAGCAGCCAGTCGATGAGCGGCACGAGCGGCACCTCCAGCGGCCCGGGATCGTCGGCGTCCGCGTTGACCGGGCAGACCTCCTGGCACACGTCGCAGCCGAAGATCCAGCCGCCGATGGCATCCGCCTCCCAGTCGTCGAAGGCGCCGGGGTGCTCGATGGTCAGGTAGCTGATGCAGCGACGCGCGTCGATCGTCTGCGGCGCCACCAGGGCGCCGGTCGGGCAGCCGGTCAAGCACCGCGTGCAGGATCCACAGCTCGCGCGGATTGGAGCATCATTCGGCAGGTCGGCGGAGCTCAGGATGGCACCGATGAAGACCCACGAGCCGGCTCGGGCATGCGTCAGCAGGTTGGTGTTCTTGCCGATCCAGCCGAGCCCGGCGCGGGCGGCGAGCGCCCGTTCCGCCATCGGTCGATCATCCACGTAGGCGATCTCGCCCATCGGCGCGCCAGCGGCTCGGAGGTCATCCGCAAGCGCCACCAGGCGTGCCCGAAGCGCGACGTGGTAGTCGGTCCCCAACGCATAGCGCGCGATCCGGCCCGCCGGCGTCGACGGGACGCCACCGAGCACCGGTGCGAGCGCGCGGCGCAGGGCATCAGCGTCCGGATCCCAGGCGGCGCGGTCGGCGCCGGCATACGGCGCGGCGACCACGATGACCGAGCGCGCCGAAGGATCCTGGCGCCGGGGATCGGTCGCGCGGGCCGGACGCTCGCCGCCCATCCACTCCATGCGCGCCATCCGGCCGGCCGCGACGCTCTCCTCCATCCGAGCGCGGTCGGCCGGCAGTGGATCGGCGGTGGTGACGCCGAGCAGTTCCAGGCCGTGGCGACGCGCGAGCTCGGCGACTCGCTCCCGCATCAGCTGTCGTGCCGGCGCAGGACGAACGGCGGCGGCTCGCCGGTCGGCGCGATCTCGGCGGCCGCCAGGGGCATCGCCACGCGCGGGATGCGGAAGCCGAACACGGAGCCGGTCGGCGCTTCGCTGTTGGCCGCAACCCAGATGCGACCGCCGTGGGCATCGACGATGGCCCGGCTGATGTAGAGGCCCAGGCCCAGGCCGCCGAACCGGCGCCGGCCGGCGTCGTCATCGGCCTGGTAGAAGCGCTCGAACACGTTCTCGCGATGCTCGGCCGGGATCCCGATGCCGGTGTCGGCCACCCGCACCTCCACCTCACCGCCGCGACGCTCGGCACTGACGGTGATCGGTCCGCCATCGGGCGAGTACTTGATCGCGTTCTCGATCAGGTTGGTCAGGACCTGGTCGATCCGGTCGCGGTCGGCATGCACCGGCATCGAGGCCGCGGCCGCGACATCGATGCGACGGTCGGTGTGCTCGCGCGCAATGCGCGACACGGCGTCGCGGAGCTCCTCTGCCAGGTCGAAGTCGATCGGCTCGATGCTCACGCCCCCGCGACGATCGATCCGGCTCACGTCGAGCAGGTCGTCGACCAGGCGCCGCATGCGGCCGACCTGCGAGCGGATGACCCGCAGATGGGCCATCTCCTTCGTCTCGCCGGAGGCGCCACGCAGCCGACCCTCGAGCAGTTGCGAGTAGCCCTGGATGCTCGTCAGCGGCGTGCGCAGCTCATGGCTGACGATCGACAGGAAGTCGTCCTTGATCCGCTGCGCCGCGCGCTCGCGCGCCATGCGGTCCTGGAGGTCGGACCACAGCTGGGCGTTCTGGAGCGCGGGTCCCGCACGCTCCGCCACCGCCTCCGCCAGATGCCCGATGCGCTCGTTCAAGGGCCGATCGCCACGCCCGGCGGTGGCGAGCACGCCGAGCAGGCGGCCGCCCGCGAGGATCGGCACCGCCAGCAGCCAGTCCATGCCAAGCTCGCGCATACCGTCCGGGTCGCCGGTGGCGACCTCGGTCGCGTGACGCGCAGCGGCGGTCGCAGCGACCGAGCCGATCAACCCCTCGGCAAACCGTGGCCGGCGCCCATTCGCGTGCCTCTGCCACGCCGCGACCAGCTCGCCATCCGGCCCTGCGGCCGCCTCGGGCACCAGTCGCCGCTCGGCATCGTCGACGACGAACACCAACGTCGCCCCGCCGAGCAGGGGCGCAGCACCGCGCGCGACCGCATCGAGCGTTGCGCGCCGGTCGAGCGACGCGCCGAAGTCGCGGCCAAGGCGGCTGAGCTGCTCGCGCTCACGGATCTGCTCGCGCTCATGCTCCTCCTCTGCGACCTGCTGGCGCAGGCGGGCGTTGTCGGTGGCTCGGCCGATGACGATGCGGCTGAACAGCCCCGCGACCACGCCGAAGCCGACGAGGTAGCCGATGCGCACCGGCAGCAGGTCGAGGCGCGCGTCGTCGCCGGTACCGCCCACGATCACCACGGCGGCGTACATGCCGCTCATGACCAGCGACGACCACAGCGACGCGCCGAGCCCGAAACGGAGCGCCGTCGCCAGGATCACGAGCCCGTAGAAGAGGTACATGTCGACGGCATCGGCCGCGACATAGACCGCCACGGTGACCGCCGCCATGTCGATCACCGTGCTGACGATCCCGACCTCGCGCGACGGGAATCGGCCGAGCAGCCACGGCACCAGCAGGCTCCAGGCCGCGATGAGCGCGACCACGACGAGCAGGGCCGTGCGGCCGGGAAGCTCCGGCACGACGAACGCCAGCAGCAGCGCGCCCACGACGGCCATCCCGAGGCGCACCGCCGCGAGCTGGCGCTCCTGGGCGCGCATCTGTTGCTCGAGGTGACGCTCGAGCTCGACTGGACCGTCGCGAGCAGGTTCCATGCGCAGCGATGCACTCTAGCATCGGCGCCGGGCGCTTCCGTACACTCGGGCGCGTCGCAGGCTGATGCAACTCGGCCGCGCTCGGGCGCGTCTACCCGTGACTTCCTGGCGCCGACCATCCCGAGAGGACGATGACGAACCGCACCGTCGTGAACCGAGCCGGCCGCGTGGCCGCGCTGCTCGCCGCCGTCTTCGTCGCGTTCGGCGCGCTGCCGGTGCACGCCGCGTCCTCCGTGCAGATCGATGCCCGCGCGCTCGTCGCCGGCCGGTACGCCGTCGGGGGCTGGGTGGCCCTGTCGGTGACCCTCGTCAACGACGGTGCTCCCACCGAGGGCAGCCTCAGCGCGGTGACCACGCTCTCGACGGTGGAGCGCCACGTCGAGATGCCGGCGGGCGCCCGAAAGATCGTCAGCCTGTACGTCCAGCCCGATGCGTTCGCACGCAGCATCGAGGTCACGTACACGGAGCCGAACGGGAGCGTGAAGGCGGCCGCTGACATCGGCGTGTTCGAGATCTCCGGCGACCAGTACGCGACCGTCGGCGATACCACCGGGACCCTGCGTCCGCAGATCACGGGCGCAGTGCAGATTGGCATGCCCGAGCCGATCAGCCTGAGCGCGGCGGACATCCCCGAGCGACCGGAGCCGATGGCGGGCATCACCTCGATCGTGTGGGCGGCCGACAGCGCGGCCCTGAACGAGGCGCAGCGTCGGAGCCTCGAGCGCTGGGTCGCCGACGGCGGCCAACTGGTCGTGCTGGGCGGTCCGGACTGGCAGGCGCGCACCGCCGGGGTCGCGGAGATGCTGCCGCTCGAAGGGCTCGCCGCGATCGATGGCGTCCCGCAGGCCGCGCTGGCCGACTGGGCGGGTGCCGACGAGCCCGCGGTGGCGGACGCCACCGTCTCGACCGGCACGCTTCGCGACGACGCGACCCCGCTGGTGGTCGCGCCCGACGGCACCATCCTCGCCTCGATGCGGCCCCTCGGTGCGGGCCGCGTCGTCTTCATCGGCACCGACCTCGCCACCGACGACCATCGCGGCTGGGTCGGCGCGCCGGCACTCTGGGGCCGCGTGCTCCCCGGCGCCATGGTGCTCGACCCGTTCGGTGGCGGCTTCCCGCGCTCTCAGGAGATCGACACGGCCTTTGCCCAGGCGCTCAACACGCTGCCGGCGCTGGATGTGCCGCCCGCCGAGCTGCTGCTCGCCGTGATCGTCGCCTACATCCTCCTCATCGGACCGATGAGCTATCTCGTCCTTCGACGACTCGATCGCCGCGAGCTGGCCTGGGTCACCGCCCCGATCCTCGTCCTCGTCTTCAGCGCCTCCTCGTTCGGGATCGGGCGCTCGCTGAAGGGCAGCGACGTGATCGTCAACCAGATCTCACTCGTTCGCTCCACAACGGCGGGCACCGCGGCCAGCGTCGAGACCTACGCCGGCGTCTATTCGCCGGATCGCGCCGCCTACGACGTGCGCGTCGACGCCGATGCGCTCATGGGCCGCGTTGGAGCCTCGCAGGATCCGTCGTTGCTTCCCGCGGCATCGGGCGTCGTGGTCGAGGAGGGCGATCCGGCCCGCCTGCGCGGGCTGTCGGTGGGGGTCTTCGGCTTCGAGGGCGTGCGCGCGACCGCCGTCGTGGACCACGAACCCGCGCTGTCGGTGACCTGGTCGACGCGGGACGCCACGTCGGTCGGCACGGTGACGAACGAGGGCGAGACGCCGATGAGCGACGTCGCGTGGATCAGCTCCGGTGGCGGCGTGATGATCGGGGATCTCGAACCGGGCGACAGCAAGCAGTTCACGCCGGCGACCTTGAACATCAATGGCTCCGCCGCCTCCGATCAGGTCTACGGGTTCGGCGGCTTCGACGCGTCGAGCGAGGAGCAACGCCAGATCGAGATGCGGCGCCAGGTGATCAACGCCCTGGTCGGATACGGCAACGTCGCGCCGGCGGGCTTCGTCTTCGGCGGCGGTGGCCGTGGCCCGTTCGTCATCGGCTGGGGGGCCGGCGAAGGGCCGATCCCCGTCACGGTCGACGGCCGCGAGGCACAGCGCTACGGGACCACCGTCGAGGTCGTCGCCGCGCGACCGTCGATCGGCACCGGCGCGGTGACCGTCCAGCCGCATCAGATGGTCGTGAGCATCGCGGATGCCGACGGTGACGTGACGGTGGTGGCTCCCGGGACGATCTCGATCGGCACTGGCTCGGCGACCGTCGCGATCGCGCTTCCGCTCGAGGCCAGTGGCCTCGTCGCCGGCGACGTGGAGATCATCGTCGCGTCCGACGTCGCCTCGGCCGTGAACGATCCGGGCGGTGGCGGGTTCTGGCCCGATGGCTACAGCGTCGAGCTGCGCGACCCGGCGAGCGGCGAGTGGGTCGAGCTCGGAGACATCGACGTCACCCGCCGGTTCGAGATCGATGAGCCGTCCCAGGCACTGTCGACCACCGGCCGGATTCAGGTCCGCATCAGCGGCACCCTCGACGCCAACTTCGGCGCACCGAGCCTGTTCGTCAGCGCGCGCGTCACAGGAGTGCTGGACCGATGATGTCGGTGCCGGTGGTCGAGACGCGCGGCCTGGTCAAGCGCTACGGCGACCAGGTCGCCGTGGCCGGGGTCGACCTGCGCGTCGGTCCCGGCGAGATCTACGGCCTGGTCGGGCCGAACGGTGCGGGCAAGACGACCACCATGAAGATCCTCGCCACGCTCCTGGCGCCGACCGCGGGCGAGGCGTTCGTGGCCGGCATCCCGATCGACGCCGATCCGATCGAGGTCCGTCGTCGCATCGGCTACATGCCCGACTTCTACGGCGTCTACGACGACCTCCGGGTGTGGGAGTACCTCGACTTCTTCGGCCGCTGCTATGGGGTGCCAGCCAACAGGCGACCGACGATGATCGGCGAGCTGCTCGAGATCGTCGGCCTCGGCGACAGGCGCGACGCCTACGTCGAGAGCCTCTCGCGCGGCATGCGCCAGCGGCTGTGCCTGGCCCACACGCTCGTGCACGATCCGGTTCTGCTCATCCTCGACGAGCCGGCCTCCGGGCTCGACCCGCGCGCCCGCGTGGAGATGCGCGAGATCCTGCGTGAGCTGCGGAGCATGGGCAAGACGATCCTCGTCAGCAGCCACATCCTCCCCGAGCTCGGCGAGATGTGCACGGGCGTGGCGATCATCGATCGCGGCGAGGTGCTGCGTGCCGGGACGATCGACGAGATCGAACGCTCGCTGCGCGCGGCGGCACTGATCCAGGTCGGGATCCTCGGCGGCGAGGAGGCGGTCGCTGCGGCGACCACCTGGCTGGCCGGCCGCGACGGTGTCGGCGAGGTGATCCGCATCGATGGAGCGGTCGACGGTCCCGCCCGGCTGGAGCTCCCCTTTGGCGGCGACGACGAGGCGCAGGCCGATCTTCTGCGCGCCATGGTCGAAGCGGGCCACCGCGTCGCCGGCTTCAGCCAGGCGACCACGGACCTGGAGGAGATCTTCCTGCGCGTCACTGGCCAGCCGCGAGACGAGGTGGAGGCGTGAGCAGGGCCAGCACGACATTCGGATCTGGACGACGCTCGGCGGTGCGCGAGTTCGGGTCCGCCGTGCTCACGATCATGACCAAGGAGCTTCGCTCGCGGATGCGCGGCCGCCGGGCCTTCATCATCCTGACCGCCTATCTCGGCGTGCTCGCCCTGATCACCTACGGCGTGTACGTCACGGTCGCTCCATTCGTGCTCGAGAACGCCGGCCAGGTCGGCCAGGGGACGAGCCAGGCGAACGCGTCGCGCAGCATCGGCCAGTGGATCTTCTCGGTGCTGTCGATCTTCCAGATCATCCTCGTCTCGATGATGGCGCCCGCCTTCACGGCCGGACAGATCAGCCTCGAGCGCGAGAAGCAGACGCTGGACCTGCTGATCAGCACGCCGATGCGTCCCGGCGCGATCGTCATCGGCAAGCTCGTGACCGCGCTCGCGTTCGTCGTTCTCATGATCGTCGCCGCGATCCCGATCACGGCCATCGTTTTGATGTACGGCGGCGCGTCGGTGGGCGACATCGTGCGACAGCAGGTCCTGCTGCTGTCGGTGGCGATCGGCTTCGGCGCAATCGGGCTCTTCGCCTCGGCGCTGATGCGGCGGACGCAGGCGGCGACCGTCGTCGCCTACGGCGCCGTGCTGGCCCTGACGCTCGGGACGGCGATGACGTACACCTTCTGGACCGAGCTGGCGGCGCGCGACCAGGGCTTCGTGATCGATGCGCGACCGGCCGCGCCGGAGCAACTGCGCTGGGTCAACCCGATGATCGGGATGCTCGACATCGTTGCGGGCGTGGAGATCGATGGCCCGACCCGCTTCACCGCGCCGCTCTACCAGCTCTTCGGCGAGGACCTTGCGGTGTCCGGTCCGGGCTTCGACTGCGGGAACTTTGGATGTGGCCGCGGCCTCGAGCCGGTGCCCGATCCGGCACTCGACGTCCTGCTGCCGTCGCCGACGGGCGACCATTGGTGGCCGCGCGTGGCGCTGACGTTCCTCGCCATCGCGGGCGTTCTGACGATCGCCTCGATGCGTCTCGTCGTCCCACCCGGCATGCGCTGGGCGCTGCGACGGCGGCGACCGGCGGTCGAGGCCGCGCCGTTGCTCGAGGAGCTCGGGGAGGCAGAACGATGACCGATCGCTCCCTCGACGACGCCGTCACCGCCCGCCTCGGCGCGGATGCCCTTGGCCGGTTGTCCACCCTCCGGCGGCGCCTCTGGTGGAGGCGGGCGTTTGCCTCGGGACTGCTGATCGCGGCTGGCGCGATCGTGGCCGCTGCGCTCGTCCAGCTCGCGTCGCGGGCGTTTCCGTTCGAGGCTGCGCCACTGGTTCAGCTGAGCGTGGCGATGATTGCGCTGGCGGCGTGGGCCGTCGCAGCCATGCGGCAGCGGCCGTCGCTGGTCGAGGCGGCGCGGCGCGCCGACGAGGAGCTGGACCTCCGGCAGCGGCTCGGGACGGCGCTCGAGCTTGCGATGCACGAATCGGATGACCGGTTGGAGCTGCGCCAGCTGGCGGATGCACGGGCGCGGCTCAATGCCGTCGACCTGCGCCAAGCCTTCCGGCCACGTCTCGCCCGCCGACCCCTCGCAATTGCTGCAACCGGCCTGGCCATGACGCTGCTGCTCGTGGCCTGGCCGAACCCGCAGAACGACATCCTCGATCAGCGCCGCGCGTCGCGCGAGGCCGCAGAACGGGTCGCCGAACGGGTGGAGCAGATTGCCGATGAGGTGGGCGAGGAGAACGTCGAGCATCCCGACCCGCGGCGGGAGGAGCTCGAGCGCCAGCTCCGCGAGCTCGCCCGCCAGCTCCGCGAGCAGGGCGCCGATCGCGAGGCGACGCTGGCCCGCATCGGCTCCGTGCAGGAAGAGCTCTCACGCACGACCGATCCGATGGCGGCCGAGCGTGACGCAGCCCTGAGCCAGCTGGCGCGCACGACATCGCGCGCCGCGACCAGCGATGACGATGCGAATCCCGATGGCGACGCGGACGAGGCGGCGCGCGACCTCGACGAGCTCGGCCGGCGAACCGATGAGCTGACGCCCGAGGAAGCTGCTGAGCGTGCCGATGCGCTGAGACGCGCCGCGCAGTCATCGGCGGCCGCGCAGCCCCAGGCGGCCCGGGCGCTGGCCGAAGCGGCCGACGCGCTGGACGCGGCGGCGCGCACCGGATCAGCGGAGGATCGCCAGGCAGCGGCCGAGGCGCTCTCGGACGCCGCGGATGCGGTCCGCCAGGCCGAGCGTGACCGGCAGCTGCAGCGCGACGTGTCGCGCGCCCAGTCGGCGCTCCAGGAGGGAGCGCGGCAGGTCGCTCGGGCCGGACGGCCGACGGCGCAGCAGGGTCAGCCCGGGCAGCCGGGCGCATCGGGCCAACCGGGGCAGCCGGGCGCATCGGGCCAACCGGGGCAGCCCGGCTCACAATCGGGCAGTCAGCCGGGAGGCCAGCCGGGGAGCCAACCGGGGAACCAGCCGGGCAGTCAGCCTGGCAACCAGCCCGGTGGGGGGCAGCTGGGTGCCGGCGGCGGCACGAACGTCCGCCGCATCCCGGGCGGCGGGCTGCGCACCGGCGGCTTCAATGGCCCGAGCTCGGGCAACCAGGATTCCGAGACCGATGACCATGGCGATGTGCTCGCCGACTTCGACCGATTCGGCCGGCCGGGCGATCCGGACTTCATCGCTGGCAGCGGCGGCAACGGCGGGACCGATCAGTCCGGTTCGGGCTCGGGTGCCGGCTTCAATAGCGACAGCGTGGTGCCGTACGCATCGGTCTTCGATCTCTTCAACGACTTCGCGCAGGCGGCCCTCGATCGCCAGCAGGTGCCGATCACGCTGAAGGACTTCGTGCGCGACTACTTCTCCAGGCTGGAACCGACCGAATGAGCGAGGAACCGATGACCGAGCCGATGCCCACCACCGCCTCCGCCGATCGCATGGCGCCGGAGCGCTTCGCCGAGCTGACGACCGCCATCGAGCGCGAGGTCGGCGCCTTCATCGTCGGCCAGCAGCAACTGGTGCGGCAGACGCTCATCAGCCTGCTGGCCGGGTCGCATGCCTTGCTGGAGGGCGTGCCAGGCCTCGGCAAGACGATGCT
>DASVDT010000080.1:0-8846 GCA_036380955.1 Candidatus Limnocylindria bacterium
GGTTGCCACGGTGTGCACCAAGCTGTTCTCGATCGTGCAGCCGAACGTCGCGTGGTTCGGGCAGAAGGACGCGCAGCAGGTCGCCGTGATCCGGCATGTCGTCGCCGACCTCAACCTGCCGCTCGAGATCGACGTGATCGCAACAGTGCGCGACGCCGATGGGCTGGCCCTCTCCTCGCGCAACGTCCTTCTCTCGCCCGGCGAGCGCGCGAGCGCGCTCGCCTTGCCGCGAGCGATGGAGGCGGGGCTTGCGGCGCATCGGGCCGGAGGTGACGCGGTCCAGGTCGCGCGCGCCGTGCTGGATGGCGAGCCCGGCCTGGTGGTGGACTATGTCGCGATGGCCGAGTTCGGCGCGCCGACCCTCGTGGCCGCCATCCGGGTGGGCTCGACGCGACTGATTGACAACGCAGTGCTTGGCTGAGCGCCTTGCCTCCGACCGCCGCGTTGACAAAGCCATGACCGCAGAGGACGCTTCGTCCATGACCGAGCTGCGCGCACGAGAACCGCTGACCCTTCCCGAGATCGCTGCCATGAAGGGCGCTGGGACGAAGATCGTGATGGTCACGGCATACGACCATCCATCGGCGCGGCTCGCATCCGAAGCGGGCGTCGACCTGATCCTGGTCGGCGACTCGGCCGGCAACAACGTCCTCGGCTACGAGTCGACCGTGCCCGAGACGATGGATGAGGCGGTCATGCTGACCTCGGCCGTGGCGCGCGCCAGGCCGCGCGCGTTGATCGTGGGCGACATGCCGTTCGGCTCGTTCCAGGCCTCCGACGCCGACGCGGTCGCCAACGCCGTCCGGCTCATCAAGGCGGGCGCCGACTCGGTGAAGCTCGAAGGCGCCGGACCGATGGCGTCGCGCGCGCGAGCGATCGTGGGTGCCGGCATCCCGGTCATGGGCCACCTGGGCCTGACGCCGCAATCCGCGACGAAGCTGGGGGGCATGAAGGCGCAGGGTCGCACCGCCCGATCAGCAAGCCAGCTCCTGGCCGATGCGCGCGAGCTCGAGGCCGCCGGCTGCTTCTCGCTCGTGCTCGAGTCCGTCCCGGCCCGCATCGGCACGGCCGTGACCGAGGCGCTCACCATCCCGACGATCGGCATCGGCGCCGGGCCCGGATGTGACGGCCAGGTCCTGGTGTGGCACGACCTGCTCGGCATCAACGAGGGCCCGGCACCGCGCTTCGTGAAGCGCTATGCCGATATCGGCTCCGAGATCCGGCGTGGGCTGCAGGCGTTTGCCGCCGACGTGCGCTCGGGCGCGTACCCGGGCGAGGAGCACGTCTACAAGATCTCGCGCGAGGAGCTCGACGCCTTCGAGGCCGAGCTGCGAGCCGAGGACGGCTCGGCGAAGGGCTAGCCGCCCACCGCGCGCTCGATCGCCTCGCCGACCACGTCCAGGACGAGGAGACCAAGGCCGAAGAACGCTTCGGTCGGCATCCGGGCTCCGTCGGCGGTGCTGAGCGTGAAGACGACGTCACCGTCGAACATGGTGTGCGTCGGGCGCACCTGCCGGGCGAGGGCGTCGTGGCCGATCTCCGAGAGCTTGCGGCACTGCGCCCGGTCCAGCGGCGCGTCGGTGGCGATGACGACCAGCGTCGTGTTGCCGACCGACGGCGGCTGAGCCATCCCGGAGGACGACGCCAGCGGGCGGCCGTCGCGGGCGTGGATATCACCGAGCGCGTTGAGCGCGACGATCGCGCCGATCGTCGAACCGTCCGGCAGGCGCTGCGCGGCACTGCCGATGCCGCCGGGCCGGCCGCTGTCGGCGCCGCCCAGCTTGGCGACCGTGGCCCCGGTTCCGGCCCCGACGCGGCCCTCGAGCGTTCCGTCGTTCGCCTCGGCGGCCAGGGTGGCCGCGTAGCCGGCATCGGCGTCGGGGAAGGAGGTCGCGTCGCCGGCACCGAGGTCGAACAGGATCGCCGCCGGTACGATCGGCACCGGGCGAACCCCGGTCGCGAAGCCGACCCCCCGCTCCGCCAGCCGGCGCATCACTCCGTCCGCTGCCGCCAGCCCGAAGGCCGACCCACCGGCCAGGCAGATGGCGTTGATGCGCTCGACGAGGGCAGTCGGGCGAAGCAGGTCCGTCTCACGCGTGCCCGGCGCCGAGCCACGCACGTCGACCCCGGCGATCGCGCCGGCATCCCCGGCCAACACCACGGTGCAGCCGGTCGCGGCTCGCGCATCGGTCCAGTGGCCGACCCGGATGCCCGGCACGTCGCGAATCGTCAGTCGCGCGGTCATGGGCGCCGAGGCTCGACGAGCCACTCGGTGACGATGCGCACGTACTCGTCGAACCGGTCGCGGTGGATCGTGTGCCCACTGTCAACCTCCACCACGGTCGAGCCGGCCGGAATGCCGGCGATCAGCGCGCGGCGCGCGTCTCCACCGATCGCCGAGCGATCCTCGGTGGCAAGCAGGTACAGCGCTGGTACCGTCAGGATCGGCGCCAGCTCCGGCACGCGCGAGCCCATCCCCGCACGCAACGAGGCCAGGATGCCGTCGATGTCGCACAGCCGCTGGCCCTCGACGTTCTGCCGAGCATCCTCCGGCAGCCATGACGGGTTCTCACTCCGGCCGCGTTCGACCTCGGCCTCGGGCGTCTCGATCGCCGCGCGCACCTCGGCGCCCAGATGGCCCTGGTACGCGATGTCGTCGGTGCGATCCTGTCCGGGCGGGTCCTCGAGCACGACGCGGTCGACCAGCTCTGGCCAGCCGTGTGCCAGCTCCTGGACGGCGGCGGCCCCGAGCGAGTGGCCGATGGCGACGTCGATCGGACCGGCATCGAGCGCCTCGATGGTCTCGACGACGTCGAAGGCGAGGTCCTCGCGCGTGACGGTCCCCTCGATTCGCGGGCTCCCTCCGTGGCCGCGCAGGTCAACCGCGACGACGCGCCAGCCACGGCTGGCGAGCGCCGGACCGACTCGCCACCACGTCTGCCACCAGCCGCCAATGCCATGGACCAGGACGGCGACCGGGGCGGCAGCGCCGCCATCGGCCTCGGCAGGCCACTGGTGAACGGCGAGCTGAACCACGCGCTGATGGTAGCGGGCGCGCCGGCGCGGGAACGAACCATGCCAGTCCGATGGCGCGTTCCATCGACCCTCTGCGATCATTGGCCGATGGCCGAGCTTGGAGCGAAGGAGCGCGCGAAGCTCCCCGATAGCGCGTTCGCGTACGTCGATTCGGCCGGCCGGCGCCGGCTGCCGATTCACGACGAGGCGCACGTTCGCAACGCCCTCGCCCGCTTCAACCGCGTCGTGTTCGACGACGAGGGCGCCCGCGATCGGGCCCGCGGTCGGCTGCTGCGCGCGGCGAAGCGGTACGGCATCGTCCCGGTCGGGTTCATCGAGGGCCAGCTGCGGCCGAAGCTGCCGACCGGCCAGCTGACCCTCATGTTCGCCGACGTCGAGGGCTCGAGCCGGCACATCGCCGAGCTCGATGACCGCTACGGTCCGCTCCTCAGCGCGGTGCGCCGCATCGAGCGCGCTGCGGTGCGCGAGACCGGTGGCTTCGAGGTCGACGCGCGCGCCGACGAGTTCTTCGCGGTGTTCGAGCAGGCATCGGCTGCGGTCGCGTCCGCCGTCGAGATCCAGCGCGCCATGAGCCGGCACGCCTGGCCCGATGGCCGCGACGTGCGCGTCCGGATCGGGCTGCACACCGGTCGCCCGACGCCCGTCAGCGGCGGGTACCAGGGCATCAGCGTCAACGCGGCGGCTCGCCTGTGCTCATGCGGGCACGGCGGCCAGGTCCTGCTCTCGCGCGGCGTGCGGGCCGCCATCGGCGAGGAGGCCTATGAGCTGCGCCATCTGGGCTCGTATCGGCTCCGGGGCATCCCGGACGACCACGACATCTACCAGCTGGTGTCCGCAGAGTTGCTCGACGAATTCCCGCCGCTGCGAATCTGAGCCCGATCAGACGGCGGGGGCCGGCTCGGGACGGCGCCGCAGGCCCTGGGCGATGGCCTCCACCTCGCGGCTGGTGACGCCGAAGCGGCGCAGCGTGTAGCGCGCCATCTGGACGGCGAGCTCGCGCTCGCCCTCGACAGTCTGGGTTGCGCCGCGATCGAGCAGCCGCCTTGCCTCCTCCGGCGTCTCGACGCGCGCGACGATCTCGATGCGCGGGTTGACCGATCGGGAGTGCTCGACCGCGAATTCCGCGGCCGGGGGGTCGTAGGCCGCGAAGACGAGCACCCTGGCCCGCGCGATGCCGGCGTGATGGAGGAGCTCGGCATCGGCGATGTCGCCGTAGAGCGCCTGGACGCCCTGCTCGCGAAGCGACTCCACCGTGCGGCGGTGCTCCTCGATCACGACGTAGGCGAAGCCGCGCGCTTCGAGCGCCCGCGCCACGGTCCGACCGACGCGGCCCCAGCCGCAGATGACGGCGTGGCCACGCATCGGCTCCTGGGCCGGCGCGGGACGAGCCAGCGGGCCGCCCGCACGCTCGAGCCGGTGCCTGATGCCGGGTCGCGCTTTCAGCCAGGCGTCGACCGGGTCGACCAGCGCGAACACAAAGGGGTTCAGCGTGATCGAGATGAGCGCGCCGGCCACGACAAGCTGGTACGCCTCGACCGGCAGCACGCCCAGTCCGACGCCGGCCGTGGCGAGGATGAAGCTGAATTCGCCGATCTGCGCCAGGCCGGCGCCCACGGTCAGGCCGGTCCGCAGCGGATAGCCGAGCAGCGCCACGATGCCGATCGCCGCGATCGACTTGCCCACCACGACCAGCGCCAGAACGGCCAGGATCGCGAGCGGGTTCTGGAGCAGGTACGCCGGATCCAGCAGCATCCCGACCGACACGAAGAAGAGGACGGCGAAGGCGTCGCGCAGCGGGAGGGCATCGGCGGCTGCCTTGTGCGACAGATCGGTCTCGCCGACAACGGCCCCGGCAAGGAACGCCCCCAGCGCCAGGGACACGCCGAAGACCGCGCTCGACGCGAAGGCGATCCCGAGCGCCGCCGCGAGCACGCCCAGCGTGAACATCTCCTGCGAGCCCTCGCGCGCCACCTGCACCAGCAGCCAGGGAACGACGCGCTTGCCGACGACGACCATCAGGACGGCCAGGGCTCCGGCCTTCAGCAGTGCCTCTCCGAGCGTCAGCGCGACGTTCTGACCGCTCGCGCCACCGGCGGCCACCGCTGCGAAGGCGGGCAGGAGCACGAGGACCAGGACCGTGAAGACGTCCTCCACGATGAGCCAGCCGACCGCGGCCCGGCCGTGGACCGTATCGAGCGCGTTGCGCTGGATCAGCGCACGGAGCAGCACCACCGTGCTCGCCACCGAGAGCGACAGGCCGAGCACGATGCCCGCCGCGACGCCCCAGCCGAGCATCGCCGCCAGCCCGACGCCGAGGATCGTCGCGACGGTGCTCTGCACGATGGCGCCCGGGATGGCGATGCCCCGCACGGCGAGCAGGTCGCGGAAGCTGAAATGGATGCCGACGCCGAACATCAGGAGGATGACGCCGATCTCGGCGAGCTCCATCGCGATGCCCTGGTCGGCGAAGACGCCAGGCGTGAATGGGCCGATCGCAACGCCGGCGACCAGGTAACCGACGATCGATGGCAGGCGGAGCCGGCGGGCGACCAGTCCAGCCAGAAACGCGGCCGAAAGCCCGAGGGCGATGGTGGTGATCAGCTCGCCGCCGTGCTCCAAGCGGGTCTCCCGGATGTGTGATGGAGCCGGCGTTCCGTCGGCGGGCTCGGCCGGCGGCAGAGTGTCAAGTGGTCGGGGCGAGAGGACTCGCACCTCCCACGCCGAACCGAATGTCCCCGAGTATAGGCTCCGCTGCCTGATCAAAGGTCGCGAGCCTTGGCTTGAACGGGCCGGTTGAGAGCGGGGCAGGGAGCCAAGCCGCTGCCATTCTGCCCGGATCGTGGGCGCTTGGTACCGCATACCGGAATCGCGGCGAGCCTCCGGTGGAGTCCGACTGAGTACGGTTGTTACGGCGGGCTCCGGCCAGTTCCGGGGAGTTCCGACTGGCTTGAGGGTACGAATGAGGGTACAAGAGCACGCTCACGGCGTCTCAATCGTCTCTTTGAACCCGGACGATCACATCACGGGGTGGGGAATGATGGTCCTATCCGGCGCCGATGCCCTGGCTGTCCACGAACCCGGCGGCGAGGTGGACGCCCCGCGCGCGCTACCCTATTCACAGTGACGCCAGAGCAGGAACAGCGACTAGGTCCGTTCGATCTCACGGACGCGATCGGCACGAGCATCGGCGCGAAGGGCAATGCCGTTGATCGGACGCTGCCGCGCTACCTTGGCGGCCGAGCCACTCGCGCGCGGGGAGTACATGCTCCTCCGCGGGTTGACTTTGTCGACGGTGACCTTGGCTTCGCCGCCGGCGGCAATCTCCTCGTTGGCGGGACGCCTGGCGCCAGCGGGTGAGCGACCTGCTCAGCGGACTGGCGGGCTGGGCCACCGACGTTGTGGAGTCATTCGGCTACGTCGGGGTCGCGATGCTAATCACCTTGGAGAATGTGTTTCCGCCGCTCCCGTCCGAGCTGATCCTGCCGCTGGCCGGCTTCTTGGCCGGCCAGGGCCGGCTATCGTTCGTTGGCGCGGTAAGCGCTGCCACCGCCGGGTCGCTGGCCGGCGCACTCATCCTCTACGCCGCCGCAGCCTGGCTCGGCGAGGCTCGCCTGCGGGCCATCGTGGAGCGCATGCCCCTGGTCGAAACCGCCGACGTCGACCGCGCCAACGAATGGTTCGCGCGCCACGGCAGCTCCGCAGTGCTGATCGGGCGCATGGTCCCAGTGGTTAGGAGCCTGATCTCACTGCCGGCCGGGCTGAACCGCATGCCAATCAGGCGCTTCGTCGCCTATACGGCCATCGGCAGCGGCGCCTGGAACGTCCTGCTCATCGGGCTTGGGTGGATCTTGGGCGACCGGTGGGAGCTGATCCGGCAGTGGACTCAAACGCTGGAGTGGCTGGTACTTGGGGTGCTCGCCGGGCTAGTCATCTGGGTCGTTTGGCGACGCCTGCGCACCTCGCAGCCGTGAGCCTCCAGATCACGTGTCACACGTTTGACTGAGCACCGGAGAGCCTGTGCGTCTTCGATCACCCGCCATGCAACACGAATCCTTGATTCCAGGCATGTCCCGAGCCACAACTTATTTTGTCTCCCACCCCTTCGACCGCATTTCTGCGGGCGCGGGCTGCCGACTCTAAGGCGCTGAGGCGACCGCGACGCCAGGCGCGCCGGTCGTGGTGTGCCCCCAGGCGAGATGGTCGGTGGGACCGACCAAGGTTGGCAGGGGCTCCAGTGGGCTCAAGAATGCGCGAGATGGATCATGCGGTGTGTCCGAATCCCTCGGCCACGTGCGTCTATCTTGGAGACACTCGAAATGGAGGCGCTCTATGGCCGCTGCCTTGACTGCAAAGGAGAAAGACGCCGGACTGTCCGCCGACGCACGGGCGCATGACATGGATGCGTATTTCGAGCACGCGTATGTCGCCCTTAGGGATCCGCTGTTCCAATACCTACGCCGCTTTGCTGCCAGTGACGAGGACGCTGCTGATCTCACCGCCAACACGTTCGAGCGTGCCCTGACCAGACTCTCTTCATACCGAGGGGATCGATCTGACTTTGCGACGTGGCTATTCCGCATTGGGCGAAATCATGCGATAGACACGATACGACGTCGGCGTCCGCATCGTGCGCTCGACCTCCTCAAGGCCAACGAGCACCCCCTAAGTGACCACGGGCGGCCGGAACCCGAACTAATGCGCAACGAGGCGCGCCGGGAACTAGCGACGCACGTCAGTAAGCTGCCTCCGCTCCACAGAGAGTGCCTGTTCCTCCGCTACGGTGCTGATATGAGCACTCGAGAAATCGGCGCTCTCATCGGAAAAGGCGAATCAGCCACGCAGAAGATCATCAGCCGCAGTTTGGATCGGCTGAGGGAGAGTTACCTATGACTGCACGCGGTTCACTTCCAGAATCCTCCCTGGATCGCCAACTCGGGGATGTCTATCGTGTCGATCCGCCCGCGGCGCACCTCGCCGCGATAATCGATCGACGGGTCGCTACGGCTCTCGAACGGCATCGGGCGCGACGATCTGGTTCGACCCAACGAACACCTCGTCGGATACTGTTGGTCGCGGCAAGCGTGTCGCTCGTAGCGGCCCTCGCATTCGCTGGTGGCGCCGCCGCGCAGCGGGTGCTCCAGGACGGCATCGTCTTCGTGGATGGCATCCTGTTCAGAGAGGAAGTCGTCACGCGCCCGGGAGTGACGAACCTCGGTCAGCCGTTCTGGGGCACGGACGCCCTTGAGCGTTCCCCTGCCGAGGCAGCGGAAATCGCAGCCGAGAAGGGGTACGCGATACGATGGCAAGTCGAGTCTCGGGGGGGCACCGAGTCGACCGAGGACGATGAAATCACGTTCACCGATCTCGCTCCTTCATGCGGCGCTATTGCGGGAGGTAGCGTGATCGACGAGGGCCAGATACAGTTACTGGTGGTCTTGGACGACCCGTCAACGCCTGGCTCAGGGTGCTGAACATCGTCAACGGAAGAGGGGGTGGCGAGGCGCGGCAACGGTTCGGCCGCTCCTCGCCATCTCACCCCCCGCCAGCCGGGGCAGGTTGCCGGTCGGAGTCTAGAGCGCTACCCCCACCAACGGATTGAGTCGGTCTGGTTGTTTAGGACGCCTAACGTACTGCAGTTAGGTAGGCACAGCAGGTTGGCGCCCGCAAAGCTCGGGTGCTCCCAGTGGCGTGTTTGGTTGCAGCCACTGTATCCCTTGGACGATTCGACGTTGTTGGCCTCGGGCCAACCCAGAGCTGATATCTGCCAACCCGAAGTTGAAGTGCATCCGCTACTCGCAAAGTGGAGCCAG
>DASVDT010000081.1:0-4605 GCA_036380955.1 Candidatus Limnocylindria bacterium
GTCCGCGAGCTGTGGCCGAACGTCGAGCGCGCCCTGGCCTGGATGGACGGCTCCGGCGATCCCGATGGCGACGGCTTCATCGAATACCAGCGCCAGACGCAGAGCGGACTGTCGAACCAGGGCTGGAAGGACTCGCTCGACTCGGTCTTCCACGCGGACGGGCGGCTGGCAGAGGGCCCGATCGCGCTGTGTGAGATCCAGGGCTACAGCTATGCGGCGCGCCGCGGCGCCGGTGACCTGGCCCGCGCCCTGGGCCACGACCAGCGTGGCGAGGAGCTCCAACAGCAAGCCGAGCGGCTGCGCCAGCAGTTCGAGGATGCCTTCTGGCTCGAGGAGCTGGGCACCTACGCCGTCGCACTCGACGGCGCCAAGCAGCCCTGCCGGGTGCGCACCTCGAACGCCGGGCAGTGCCTCTACACCGGGCTCGTCAGCCCGGACCGCGCGAAGCAGGTCGCCGCCGGCCTGCTCTCCAATGAAGGCTTCTCGGGATGGGGCATCCGCACCGTGGCGAGCACCGAGTCACGCTACAACCCGATGTCCTACCACGACGGATCGGTCTGGCCTCACGACAACGCCATCGCGGCGCTCGGCTTGGCGCGCGCGGGCTACCCGAACCACGCCGCCCGGGTCATGAACGCCATCTTCGATGCCAGCCGCCATTTCGACCTGGCTCGCCTTCCGGAGCTGTTCTGCGGCTTCAGCCGCCGTCCCGGCGAGGGGCCGACGCGTTACCCGGTCGCCTGCTCGCCGCAGGCCTGGGCGGCCGGATCGGTCTTCATGCTGCTCCAGGCCTGCCTGGGCCTGGAGGCCGATGCCGTCACCGGGTCCGTGCACCTCGACAACGCTCGGCTGCCGCTCTTCCTTGACCAGCTCCGCATCGGCAACCTGGCCGTCGGTACGGCACGCCTGGACGTGCAGATCCGGCGGCAGCGGCACGGGGTGGGTGTGGAGGTCCTCGAACGCCGCGGCAGCGTCTCGGTCGTCAACGTCAAATGATCGACGGCGCGGCATCGGCTCGCGCCAGCGCACGGCGGGCCGCCGATGCGGCCCTCGTCATCCTCGCCATCGTCCTGGCGGTCTTCACCGTGGTGGTGGTCACCGTGCCGAGCGTCGCGCCGGCGGTCGTCAACGACCGCTTCGACACCGCCATCATTGTTGCGGCGACGCTGGTCTCATTGGCCGTCGCCGCGGTCGCGTGGCAGCGCGGCCGCGTGTCCCACGATCCCGCAGCGCTGCTGCGGGCCTCCGCGTTCGCGGTCCTCGTCCTCCTGAACGGCCTGACCCTTGTCATCGGTCTCACCGGCGCCGATGCGTCGCTCGGCGCGACCCTGGACGATCCCGGCCAGCTTCCACTGGTGGCGGCCGTGGTGGCCCGCTCGGCCGCGGCCTTGCTGCTCGTCGCGGCCGGCTGGTTCACGCTGAGCCGCGGCGTCCCGACCCTCTCGGCGGGGACGGTGCTGCTCGGGCCGCTCGGGATGGTCGCGACGATCCTCGTGCTGGCCGCGCTCGGCCGGGATGTGCTCCCGGCCGTCGCCCCACCGGAAGCGCTCGCCCGCCTCGCCTCCGACCCGACCATGACCCTGCCGCTCGGATCGGCGCCGCTGCTGGCGGTCATCCAGAGCGCCATCGGCCTCGGGTTCATGGCGGCGGCCGTGCTGGCCCACCGCGCGTACCGCCGCAGCGGGCGCGCCGGCGACGCGCTGCTGGCGGCCGGGCTGCTCATCGCCGCCGCCAGCCAGGTGCACAGCGCCATCCATCCCGGCAGCTTCTCATCGGTGGTCACCACCGGCGACCTGCTCCGCCTCGGCTTCTACGCCGTGCTCCTGGCCGGCGTGGTGGCGGAGAGCCGCGACGACCTCGCCGACCTGCGTGCCGCCACGATGGAGGTGCGGCGCCTGGCAGAGGCCGAGTTCGCGGCGGCCGCCCTCGAGGAGCGGGCCCGATTGGCTCGCGAGATCCACGACGGCCTCGCGCAGGAGCTGTGGTACGCCAAGCTCAAGCAGAGCCGGCTCGCGCAGATCGCCGAGTTCAGCGACGAGCCCCGCCGGCTGAGCGAAGAGGTGGAGGCCGCCATCGACATGGCCCTGGCGGAGGCTCGCCACGCCGTCGCCGCGATGCGCGGCGGCTCCGAAGCCGGCCCGTTGCTCGAGATGCTGCGGCGGCAGGTGGAGGACTTCTCGGACCGCTTTGCCATCCGCGTCGAGCTGGTGCGTGAAGGGACCGCCGAGCCGGACATCGGCCCGCGCGCGCATGCGGAGCTCATTCGGATCGTACAGGAGGCGCTCACCAACGTCCGCAAGCACGCCGATGCCACCGTCGTTCGCGTCGTTGTGGCCACCGACGACCAGCTGCGCATCACGATCAGCGACAACGGGCGAGGCTTCCGGCCTGACGCCGCGCCGGTCGGCTTCGGCCTGGAGAGCATGCGGCAGCGGGCGGACGTCATCGGCGCACGGCTGTCGGTAACATCCGCGCCACACGACGGCAGCCGGGTCGAGCTCGTCATGCCGATCGGGCCACGGGAGGGGACGCGTGCAAGCTGAGACGCCGATGCGAGTGCTGCTGGTCGACGACCACGCGCTCGTCCGATCCGCGATCCGCCAGGCGCTCGAGGCACCCGACGTGACCGTGGTTGGGGAGGCCCGGAGCGCCGAGGAGGCGCTCGAGATGGCGCCCCGGCTCCGGCCCGATCTCGTGCTGCTCGACATCGACCTGCCCGGGATGACGGGCATCGAGGCGGTCCGCGAGCTGGCGCCGCGCCTGCCCGAGACGCGCATCGTGATGCTCACCGTCTCGACCGATCGCCGAGACCTGCTGGACGCGGTGCGTCACGGCGCGTTCGGCTACCTGACCAAGGACCTGAGCGGGGAGGCGCTGCTGCGCGCCGTGCGCGGCATCCGCCGCGGCGACCTGCCGATGTCGCGCGTGCACGCGGCGCTGGTGGTCGACCACCTCGCCCGCACCGGCCGATCAGGCTCGTCAGCCGCCGATGAGGTGGGCGGCCTCCTCAGCGCGCGCGAGCAGGAGGTCCTGCGGCTGCTGGCCGAGGGGATGACCGACCGCGAGATCGCGAGCGCACTGGCCATCTCGCCGCGGACCGTGGAGAGCCATGTCAGCAGTGTGCTGCGCAAGCTCGGCGTGCGAAACCGGGCCGAGGCCGCCCAGCGCTATCGGTCCAGTTGAACAGCCCCTCGGGCTGGCGATCGATCTACCGCCCGCAATTCGCGATGGACGGCCGCCGCGTGTCGTATGGCCACTCTGTCGGTCGCCTCGCCGCACGAGGCGCGCTTCCGCGTGCCGTTCCTGCGTGGCGCCGACCAACAGAACGCTCATGCGACACGCGAGGCAACGCTCCGGTGAATCTCGGTTGATAGATCGTCCGGGGCCGGTCAGCTGTGCCCTGTCGTGACCTCGACCGGCACTAGCGCCCCGTGATCCGCCGCTTCAGGCGTCCGAGGATGCCCTTGGGCTCCTCGGGGGCGGCGTGGATGCGGCGCCAGGCAAGCTCCTGGCCCACGACGGCATCGAGGTCACCAGCGGGCCGCTCCACCTCGATCGGGAGCGCGATGTGGTTGCCGTTGAGCCATCGGTCGCGCTCGGTGACCGCGGCCTCGTAGGCCTCCTGGGCGAGTGCGAGTGCGGCCATGTCGGCGGGCCGGCCGGAGTTCGCGGCGCGCATGGCCGTGACCCAGGCGTCGCGCGCGGCGACGTAGCGCTGCTCGGCCTCGTCCTGCGAACGGGGACCGGCGCGGCGTTGTGCCAGGGCCGAGTGGCCGGCGACCTCATCGGGTCGCGCGAGGGAGGCGGGCGGGGCAGCGGCGGACTCGGTGTCGACGGTGGCGCGGCGCTTCATCGGCGCAGCCCTCGCGCGATCTCGCTCATCTCCGCTCGCAGCAGGCGGGGACGGTCGACGTCAAGGCTCAGGCCCTCGCCGTTGCGCAGGCTCAGGAGCAGCCGCTCGCCGGCGAGTGACGTTTCGACGATATCGGTCAGCTGCACGCTCATTACCACCTGGCCCAGGTGGATGAGTCGCCGCGATGTCAGGTACAGGGTTCCCCCGTATCCCAGTGCGGCGTCGCCACCGGGTGCCCTCAGGATCGCACGATTACGCAAGGCGTGTACCAGCTCGCCCTGTGCGAGGTGCGCGCGCACCACTTCATCTGCGTCGATGGCCGGCACCGGACCGATCCGGAAGCGCTCGCGCGCCCTGTCAGCCTCGGCCTCGTCGGCGGCCGCACGCTCGGCGACGGTGGCTGCATCTCGCAGCGCGGGACCTTCCTCCGTAAGCTCGTCGGTCGATCTCCCAGAGCCGTCCGACGGGCCCCGATCCCGCTCTGCCAGGTGCATGCGCGCAAGGTAGGTCCATGCCTCGATTGCCAGCATCCGGAGATGTACGGATCGGTGTACTGAGTCGGTGGTTCCGTATCCGGAGGGGTGGTGCGTATCGGCACCGGGCGGGTCAGGATACGGAGCTTCCGTTCCGTACCGGGTTCCGTACGTTCACGGATGGTGCTTGAGCCCGACGGCCGCCACAGTGCCCCCTGCATTCATATGCACTTTTCCGGGATCGACTGCCCGGGTCCGGAATCAGAGGGGATAGGGGAA
>DASVDT010000082.1:0-3758 GCA_036380955.1 Candidatus Limnocylindria bacterium
TTCCGATCATTCGCCTGGAGCGAACCGACAACTAGCTCAGGGCGCGATGCGCCTCGTGGAGCACGACGGGCTCGGCCACGCCCTTGAGCTCGAAACGGCCGGCCCCCGAGAACGCGAAGCCGTCGAGCCCCACGGCGTCGACCACTGACTGACCGACCAGGACGCGGCCGGCCTCGGCGACCGCCGCGATGCGCGAGGCGAGGTTGACGGTGCGGCCGAAGTAGTCGCCCTGGTCGTAGAGCATCGGTCCGGCGTCGATGCCGATGTGTGCGTGCGGCAGCCCCTGGGCGGGCGCGCGCTCAACGAGGTCGAGCGAGGCTCGCACGGCATTCGCGGGATCCGCGAAATAGAGGAGCACGCCGTCGCCCAGGAGCTTGACGATCGTGCCGGCGTGCGCGCTGGCGACCTCGCCCACGAGCTGGGTGAAGGCCAGCGCGACATCGGCGGCGGCCTCATCACCGGCCTCCTCCGTCAGGCGCGTGTAGCCCGTGAGGTCGGCGAAGACGGCGGCTTCCGGGGTGCGCGGTGGCCGGCGCCGGACGCCCGCGTCCTCGAGCGCCGTCTCGACGTGATCGAGCTGGTGGGCGGTCATGAACGCCTCCGAGTGGCGCCGGAAGAGCCAGCCAAGGAGGTCTTCGCCGGACTTGCCGATGCGGACGCCGACTTCGTTGATGGCCGCTTCGTACGCCTGGTTGTCGCCCAGGCCACGTGCGCGGAAATTCGCCTCGACCGCCTCGTGGAAGTAATGCGGCAGGTACTGCGCGATGCGGCGCATCCCGTCGCCCCAGACCCGGGCAAGGCGCAGCAGGTCGGCCTCGTCCACGCCGGCAGCGACCAGGAGACCGATGGCGTCCAGGGTCGTGGCGTCCTCCTCCCGCATCGGCTCGTCGCGCTGCGGCGGACGGAGCCCGAAGGCGACGAAGAGGCGTTCGAGCGTTTCGAACGGAAGGCCGATCGCCTCGCCACGCTCGGCGTAGGTGCGCGGCGAGCGCGGGTACTGCCGGCCTGCTGCCTCGAGGTAGCCGAGCGTCAGGTGCTTCGAGTCGAGCGCTCGGCCGAGATCGGCGACGTCGATGCCCATCGTCTGCAGGTACGCCACCACCCGCGCGCGCATGACGCCGCTGCGCGGGAAGGTGCCATCCGCGTCGGGCTCGAGGATGCCCAGGTTGACGAGCTCCGCGACGCGCTCGGTCGTGGTTCCGCTCCGCCGGGCGAGCTCCGCGGCCGTGAGGCGATCGACGCCCGTGACGGGACTGGCGACGAACGCGGTGAAGCACGCGTCGGAGCAGAACCAGCTCCGCTCGCCATCGTGGACGGCGCTCGCCGCCGCATCGTCGGGGTCGATCCGCATGCCGCAGACCGGATCGGTGACCATCGCCATCCGCCGTCGTCTCCTTGCACCGAGGAATGCTGACGCGAATCCGACGGTACATCGCTGTCCGCGGGGTCGCCAGGGCGCGTCGCACGTCGCTGGGAAGACCGGTGAGGGATCGCGGCGGATAGGACTATTGGGCTGGTGACGAGCAGGTACGAATTGAGAGACGCTTGGGGGGTGACTTGCCGGGGGTCGAGATCGGCTCTACCTCTCCGGGTTGCCGATCGGAGGTCACGCCAATGCCTTTCGTTCGAGCCCTTCCGAATCAGTACCTGCTCGCCGGCCGTGGCGGCAGGCTGGAGAATCGCGGCTCCGCGGTCAACGTCTTCCTCTGGCCTGGAACCGTTCACGTACTCGTACCGAGTACGAAGCAGGAAGCCGCGTTTCAGTTCACGCAGGAAACCCGCGACGGCATTCCCCTGAGATTCAAGGGCATCGTCGTCTATCGGATCACCGATCCGGTCGCCGCCGCCCGCGCGTTCGATCTCAAGCGGGGCGCCGAGGCGGAGCAGATCAATACGCTGCTCACGCACATCTGCCTCGGTGAATTACGGCACACGGTCTCGCACATGACGATGGTCGACTGCATCGAGCAGCGGAAAACGACGTTGACCAACGTCATCGTCGAGGCGCTCGAGGCGACGATCCACCCCGCCGATGACGCGAACGACTGGGGCCTGACCCTGGAAGTCGCTCAGGTCGCACAGGTGTTCATCGTCGACACCGAGTTGCGCGGCCAGTTGGAGGCGGAGGTACGCAATGAGATCAAGCTCCGCAGCGGGCAGTCCGACGTCCGCGCTGCCGAGGAGCTTGAGCTCGCCGGGATGATCTCGCGAGATCGCCTCGCCCAACAGACTCTGTCGTCCGACCGCGATCGGCTGCGTCGCTCCGAGGAGCTCTTTGCGGCCGAGATGGCGGCCGAGCAGGCCCGAATCGAGGCGGAGACTCCCGTGCGGCTTCTCCGGATCCGGCAGGAGCGCGACGCCCTGGCCGAGGAGCTCGAGATGCAGGAGCTCAAGAATCGGGTCCGGGCGCTTACGGTCGAGCACGACCTGGAGCAAGCACGCGCGGAACAACAACTGCGACTGGAGATCATGCCCGTAGAGCAGGCTCCACGCATCGTCGAAGCTGCATCAGGCGTACTTCGGGGGGCAAACCTGTCTGTCTACGGTGACGATGCCGGCCTGATCAGGCACGTCGCTCCGGTCCTGGACGCCGTTTCCCACGCAGTCGAGCGGACGCTGGCCGTTTCGGCCGGCGCCGTGGGTGACGGCAATGCGGCGAAGTGATGCCTCTCCGCCGATAGGCGTCGGCGGCTTGGCCGCCACGACTGCGCTCCTGGTGGCGTGCATCGCCGACCGACCTACTGGAAGCGTCATGCGTTCTCCCGGTCTTTGCGTCCCCGCTCGGTCGCGCCGTTGCGAGCGGCGCGAGCGCGGCGCTTGCCCTCGTGCATGGCCTGGACCCGGGCGACCGGGATGCCATGTCCCTCCGCGATGAGGTCCGCAGGCAGACGGTGCGGGTCGGGCATGTGCTCGCGCCACGGATCGCGGTTGTCGAGCTGCTCCAGCGCGGTGTGGATGGTGAAGTCGGCAGGCGTGATCGCATCGAGGTCGTCCCAGTCCACCGGGAAGGACACCGGCACGCCGGGGCGGACGCGCGGGCTGTAGGCGGCGATGACCGTGGCGCCACCGACGCGGGTGGCATCGACGAACACCTTGCCGCCGCGATCGGCCTTGACGAACGCCGTCGTGGCGATGTCGGGATCCAGGCGCTCAGCTCGCGCCGCGATCGCCCGTGTAGCAGCGGCAGCGTCCTCCATGGACGCCCTGGCATCGATCGGCACGAAGACGTGCAGGCCCTTGGCGCCGCTGGTCTTCACCGCGCCGCTGAGCCCGACATCGGTGAGCGCCTGTCGAACTGCTCGAGCGGCCTGGACGGCCATGGCGAACGCATCGGCCTCCGGCGGGTCCAGGTCGAGCACGAGATGAGTGACGCGATCGGGTCGGTCGACGCGCACGAGCGCCGGGTGGTATTCGATCGCGCGCTGGTTCGCGAACCACAGCAGCGTGCGCCGGTCATTGCACAGGGCGTAGGAGACGTTGCGCTTGGACGACTCGGCCCACCACTCGACGGTGCGCACCCAGTCGGGCGTGTACCTGGGCACGTTCTTCTGCATGAACGCTTCCTGGCCGCGGTGCACCCGGATGACCGACAGCGGACGGTCCTCGAGGACCGGCAAGATCCGATCGCTGATGGCGTCGAGGTAGTCGACCAGGTCGCGCTTCGTGGCACCGGCTCCGTCGAAGAGTGGCTGATCGAGGTTTGTCAGCTCGACGCCCTCGCGCGATTCGCCTTCGCCGGCGGCGTTCATCTCAACGAG
>DASVDT010000083.1:0-10650 GCA_036380955.1 Candidatus Limnocylindria bacterium
GGCAGCGCCGAGCCGAAGGTGATTGCGCCGGTCAGGATGCCGATGGCCAAACCACGCTCGCGGGTGAACCAGCCGGCCAGGACCTTCATCGCGACCGGGTACACCGCCGCGATGCCGGCGCCGCTGAGCGCCCGCAGCGGCAGGGCCGTGACGAGGTCGGTGGCGAGCAACCCGAACGCGGCGTTGGCCAGCGCTGCCACGACCGCGCCGCCCGCGATCAGCCGGCGCGGTGAGACGACGTCAGCCGCGCCGGAAAAGGCGAGGACCAGGGCGCCGACGGCGAAGCCGAGCTGAACGGCGACGGTGAGCAGCGCGACCTGGAGGGCGCTGATGCCCCAGTCGTCGGCGATCTGCGGCGCCACGGCCGCGGCGCTGAACCACGGCGTGAGTGCGAGCACCACGCAGGCGGCCAGGAAGCCGAGCACGGCCCACCGGCCCGGCGGCTCATCCAACGGCGGGGATCATCGTGTAGACCAGGCACTCGCCACGCAGCACCTCGGTGCCGTCGTCGCGGCGGGCGATGCAGCGCAGTCGGGTGATCGGCTTGTCGGCGCGCGCCTCGAGCACCTCGGCCTCCGCCGTCACGGTGTCGCCGATGTAGACCGGTGCGGGGTAGTCCCACTCCTGGTGGAGGAAGACGCTGCCCGGACCGGGCAGCCGCTCGGCGACGAGCGCATTGAACAGCCCGGTGGTGAGCCCGCCCTGCACCACCAGGCGCCCGACGCGAGTGCGCGCGGCGAACTCCCTGTCGAAGTGGAGCGGGTTGCGATCCCCGCTGAGCCGCGCAAAGGCCTCCACGTCGTCCGCCGTGAAGGTGCGCGTCCAGGTCGCGCGGGATCCGACGTCCGGCGGCTTCCAGCTCATGAGAGCAGCCCCGCCCACGCCGGCGTGCCGAAGGCGTCGTAGGGAGCGACCCGGTCGATCAGGCCGTCGGCGCGTCGCTCGAGCGCGGCCCGCAGCTCCGAGGGGGCGGCCACGACCACGAAGGTTTCGAGCATCTCGTCGGTGACCAACGGGGCCATGTCGTCCCAGCGCCCGTGCCGCGCGTGGCCCGCCAGCGCATCGGCGGTGCCGCCCCAGCCGTGATGCTCGAGCACCGGGCGGTAGGTTGGTGTGGAAGCGTAGAAGCCGATGCTTCGCCGCGCGCGCGCGACAGACGCCTCGTCGCTGGCGGTGATGACCGAGGCGGCGATGGTGACGGCGTCTCGCGCGCGCCCCGCCGTGGCGGCACCTTCGGCGAGCGCAGGCAGGACGACGTCGGCCAGGTAGGCGCGCGAGTGCAGGGGATGAACGATCAGCCCGTCCGCAACCTCGCCGGCGAGGCGCGTCATGGCCGGTCCGACGCCGGCGAGGTAGACCGGCACCTCGGGATGGTCGATCGGCCCGGGATCGAAGAACGGCGTCATGAGCGTCAGGCGATAGAACTCGCCGCGAACGGACGGTCGCGAGCCGGATTGCCACGCGCTCCACGCCGCGCGAAGGACCGTCACGTACTCGCGCAGCTGCGCCACGGGCCGGCCGCTCCAGGCCATGCCGAAGCGGCGCTCTACGTGCGCGCGGACCTGCGTGCCGAGCCCGAGCCGGAAGCGACCGCTCGACAGTCGCGCCAGGTCCCACGCGGTCGAGGCCACGGCCGTCGGCGAGCGCGCGAAAGCGACGGCGACCGCCGTCCCGAGCTCCAGGGCCTGGGTCGCCGCGGCGGCCGGCACGAGCGGCAGGAAGGGGTCGTGACGCGTCTCGGCGGTCCACAGCCCGGAGACACCCGCGGCCTCGGCGGCACGGGCCACCTCGGCGACGCCCTCCAGCGGCGTGTCGAAGCCGAGCGACGCATCGAGCCGCACTCAGTCACCCTCGGCCAGGAATGACTCGACGAGGTCGTCGTAGCCGCGAAACGAGCTGCGCACGGTGTGCCCGCACTCCGGGTCGGTGATGAGGTGCGCGCCCGGGATGCGTTCGGCAACGAGCTGCGTCGAGGCGAGCGGCACGACCTGGTCCTGCTCGCCTGCGAGCACCAGTGCCGGCACGCCGATCTCGCCGAGGCGATCGGTGACGAACGAGCTCGGGTCGAGCGTCGCCTTGAGCTCCCCGATGAAGCGCTCCGGCGTAGCCGGCCTCGGCTGGAGACGCGCCGCGGCGCCGAAGGAGCCGGCCTCCGTCTCGTTCGCGGCCTTCATGAGCTGGGCCATGTTCCCGAAGAACGTGCCCCAGTCACCGGCCTCGCCCAGCTCGATCCAGCGCTGCATGCGCTCCGCCATGGGCGACTCCGGCGGGGTCTCGGACGCGACCGCCGCCAGCACCAGGCGCTCCACCAGCTCCGGGTGATCGACGGTGAGCCACAGGCCGATGCGCCCTCCGCCGGATTCGGCCTCGATCACGACCGGCCCCAGCCCCAGCTCGCGGAGGACGCTGGCCACGGCGTCCGCGATCACGCGCGGGTGCATGATCCGCGCGGCATCGGCCGGATCGTCGGGGATCGGCCGCCCCAGCACGGTCACCCGGCGTCCACGCGAGCGGCCCCCCCATCGGCGCTGCAGGAGCTGCTCGGTGCCGGCCAGCGGTCGCATGCCGGTCTCGACGCCGCCGAGCACGATCAGCGGCGTCCCCTCGCCACCGTCGAGCGCGAACGCCTCGATGCGTCCTCCGGGAATGGCGACCGCCTGCGTATCCATCGGCGCACATGCTGCCAGAACGGCACGCGCTACCATCGGTCAATGCCCTCAATCAGCCGCGCCGACGTCGAGCACGTTGCCCGCCTCGCCCGCCTCCACCTGACCGACGACGAGATCGACCGCATGCAGAGCCAGCTGTCGAACATCCTCGAAGCGATCGAGACGCTGCGCGACGTCGACACCTCGCACGTCGGACCCACTGCCAGCGTCATCCAGCTCGAGAACGTCATGCGCCCCGATGGCGTCCGACCCGGCCTGACCCGCGAGGCGGCGCTGGCCAATGCGCCGCTTCGCGACGATCCGTTCCTGCGCGTGCCAACGGTCCTGGAGGAGGGCCGATGAGCTCGCTGCCGCTCGCCGACCTGGCGATCACCGACGCCGGCGCCGCACTCCGGGATGGCGAGGCCAGCTCGCGCGAGCTCACCGACGCGTGCCTCACGCGGATCGAGCGCGATGCGGCGCGCCTGAACACGTTCCTGGCCCTCGACGCCGAGGCGGCCCTCCGAGCCGCCGATGCGGCGGATGCGGCGCTGGCGCGTGGCGACGGAGCCGATCGGCCGCTGCTCGGGATCCCGTATGCGCTCAAGGACATCTTCGTCACCCGCGCCCTCGACGACGAGGGCCGAGACCTGCCGGGCGGGCTGCCGACCACTGCCGGCTCGTTCATCCTCGAGGGCTATCGGTCGCCGTACGCATCCGCGGCACAGGAGCGGCTGGAGGCTGCCGGAGCGATCCTGCTGGGCAAGACGAACTGCGACGAGTTCGCGATGGGGTCGTCGAACGAGAACTCGGCCTTCGGACCGGTCCGCAACCCGTGGGACGAGACGACCGTGCCCGGCGGATCGTCCGGTGGGTCGGCGGCGGCGGTCGCCGGTGGTCAGGCCTACTTCGCGCTCGGCACCGATACCGGCGGGTCGATCCGGCAGCCGGCCTCGCTGACCGGCACCGTCGGCATGAAGCCGACCTACGGCCGCGTGAGCCGATACGGGATGATCGCCTTCGCCTCGAGCCTCGACCAGTGCGGGCCGTTCGCGCGGTCCGTGCGGGACGTCGCGCTGGTGCTGGGGGCGCTGGCCGGCCACGATCCGCGCGACTCGACCAGCGTCGACACGCCGGTGCCGGACTACGCGGCCGCGCTCACCGGGCACGTCAAAGGGCTGCGCCTCGGCGTGCCGCGCGAGTACTTCGTTGCGGGCATGGAGCCGGGCGTCGAGGCGTCGGTGCGGGCGGGGATCGATACCCTGCGCGAGCTGGGTGCCGAAATCGTCGACGTCTCGCTGCCGTCGACGGATCGTGGCCTGGCGACGTACTACATCATCGCCCCGGCCGAGGCCTCGGCCAATCTCGCGCGGTACGACGGGGTCCGGTATGGCCTCTCGGCCGGCGCCGACGAGCTGTGGGACAACTACGACAACACCCGTGGCTCGGGCTTCGGCGCCGAGGTGAAACGCCGCATCATGCTCGGGACCTACGCGCTGAGCGCCGGCTACTACGACGCGTACTACGTCAAGGCCCAGCAGGTGCGGACGCTGATCAAGGACGAGTTCGACGCAGTGCTCGACACCGTCGACGCCATCCTCGCGCCGACCTCGCCGACGGTCGCGTTCAAGATCGGAGCGAAGGTCGACGATCCGCTGGCGATGTACCTCAATGATGCCTGCACGTTGCCCGTCAACATCGCCGGCCTGCCGGGGATCTCGGTGCCCTGCGGCCTGTCCGATGGGCTGCCGGTGGGGCTGCAGGTCATCGGCCGTGCCTTCGACGAGGCAACGGTGCTGCGCGTGGCCGACGCGTACGAGCGCGCCGCCGGCTTCGCCGATCTGCGCCCGCCCGCCACGGCCTTGACGTAGGCTCGCCGTCGCACGAATGTGGCGCCGTGCGCATCGGTGAGCTGGCTCGCGATCTCGGCGTCAGCGCCGATACCCTGCGCTTCTACGAGCGCAGCGGACTCCTGCCGCGTCCGCCGCGAGCCGAGAACGGCTATCGGGACTACGGTCCCGCCGAGCTCGAGCGCGTCCGCCTGGTCCTGGATCTTCGCCGCCTCGACATCCCGCTGACCGATGCGGCACGGATCGCGGGATGGTGTCAGAGCGGACATTGCGCCGAAACCTCGGCTGCGCTTCCACAGCTGCTTCGAGCTCGTCGCGCGGCGATCCGGCAGCGACTCGACGGCCTGCGCGAGCTCGACCGGCGGCTCGAGGCGCTCGAGTCCCACCTCGCGCTGGCACCGCTGCCGATGCTCGCCGATGGCGGCCCCTGCTGTGATGCAGCAGCCGCGCTCGGGCTGACCTCGGTGGCGCGGTGACGCCCGACTAGCGGTCGGCGAACTTCGCCCGCGCCTCCTGCGCCGGGAACGGGGCGCTGAAGTACTCGGTCACGTGGCGCAGCCGCCCACCGTCGAGCTCGAAGACGCCGACGTAGTGATACGGGTCCGTGCCGTATCGCAGCGGAAGCATCATGACCCACAGGTCGCCGCTGCCGATGATCCGCGGCTCCCCGGCGACCTCGGGCTTCGTCCCCGTCGCCGTCATCGCACCGACCGCATTGTCCGGTCCCCGGAACCGTTCTCCCGACTGCGGCCATTCGCCGACGATCTCCGGATGCATGAGGGGCCGCAGCGCCCCCGGATCACGACGCTCGGTGGCATCGATGATCCGCTCGAGAAGCTCCCGGCCGTTGGTCGTCTCGATTGTCGTGTTCATTCCAGTCGTGCCTCCGTGCGAGCGCGGCCGTGTGCCGCCTGTGGAGGCACGCTAGGACCTGGAGCCGCTCCAAGGTCAATACCCGTCGTGGCGCTAGACTCGGCTCGTGCCCGAGATCAGCCACGTCCGCATCTCCGTCCCGGACCAGGGAACCCTCAGCCGCATCCTGCGCGAGGGCGGGACGACCATGTTTCCGCAGTGGCTGTACGCCGAGCCCGGCGACGAGGCCCGGATCCTGTGGTGGGGCGTCCGCTCCGCGCCGGTCCAGGCGCTCGACCTGCCCTCGCCCGACGATCCGCGGTTCGGCCTCTTTCCGCGCCCGATCGACGACTGGACCGAGGCACCACGCGCCGTCGTGCTCGCGACGGTCGACGCCGATCGCGCCAAGGCCGATCTCGAGCCGGCGCTGGGGAGCGCCTGGCACGATGCGGGCGAGGACGCCATCCTCGGCGCGCGCTGCCGGCGCCTGTCGCTTGGACGGTCCGACCTGATCCTGGCCGAGCCGATGACGGAGGGCTACGCGGCGGCATGCCTGGCCCGATTCGGAGAGGGGCCGATCGCGGTCGCCCTCGACGGCACCACTCGCTCGGGGCGGATCGCGCATACCAACCCGGTCACCTCCGGCCCGGCCACCTACGTCCGGATCGGTCCGGCGACCGCGCCGACGCTCATCTTCCTGCCGGCCGGATGAGCGAGATCGAGGCCCACGAGCGGGCGGTCGAGGCCTGGCGCGCGGCGCGCTACGCGGCCCTGCGTCGCGACGTCGGCTGGCTGTCGCTCGCCGGCCTGAACTGGCTCAACCCGGGCGTGAACCGCATCGGCTCCGACCCGGAGCTGGAGGTGACCCTGCCGGCGGGACCGCCGCTGGCGGGCACGATCACCGTTGCCGATGACGGGCTCTCGGCGGATGGAGTCTTCACGCACGACGGCGCGCCGGTCGAAGCACTGCCGCTGGCCGATGACTCGGCCGGTGAACCGACCATGCTCGAGCTCGGAGATCTGCGCTTCTGTGTCATCCAGCGTGGCGGTCGCCACGCGATCCGGACGTGGGACACCCGCTCGGCGGCGCTGCGGGAGTTCGACGGCATCGATCACTGGCCGGTCGATCCGGCGTGGCGCATCGGCGCGCGCTTCGAGCCGACGCCGGGTCGGATGGTGCCCGTGCCCGACGTCCTCGGCCTCATCGAGAAGGAGGAGTCGCCCGGAGAGGTCGTCTTCGAGCTGGGTGGCGTCGCGCATCGGCTTCAGGCACTGGAGGGCGGCCCGAAGGGCGAGCTGTGGCTCGTGTTCGGCGACGAGACCAACGGCGACCAGACGTACGGCGGCGGGCGCTTCCTGTACACGGCCGCCCCGGTCGAGGGCTCGGTCGAGGTCGACTTCAACCGCGCCTACAACCCGCCCTGCGTCTTCTCGCCCTTCGCGACGTGTCCGCTGCCCTGGCCCGAGAACCGCCTGCCGATCCGCATCGAGGCCGGCGAGCGCATCTACCACCGCTGAGGTCGCTCAGGCCTCACGACGCAGCTCGTCGAGGTCCAGGTCGCGCTCGACCGCATGGAGCGCGTCCTCGCTGATCTCCCCGACGTCACGCAGGCCGAGCACGGCGAGGCGCTCGGCGCTGATGACGGCGCGCCGGATCTCGTCGTGCTCCAGCTCCTCGACCTGCTGCTCGGTGAGCTCCTCGGTGCTCGGTGGCCCGTCGTCGTGATCGTGCACCAGGTGCTCGGTCCGATGCTCGTAGCGCTCCTTGAGCTGGTCGATGAGCGGCAGGTGGTTCGGCGCCTCCTTGCGCAGCTCCTCGAGCCTGACGAGCGCGGCCTCCGTCGCGACGGTCCGCGCGTGAAGCTCCTCGTGCTCGAGCTCGTCCTCGCCGGACACGTGCAGCCGCTTGATGAGCGTCGGCAGCGTCAGGCCCTGGCCGAGCAGCGTGACGACGATGACGGAAAAGCTCAGGAAGATGATCAGCCCTCGTCCCTCGAGCTCGGCGCCGTCGATCTGCGTCGGCAGGCCGAGTGCCGCGGCCAGGGTCACGGCGCCCCGCATGCCTCCCCAGCCCAGGATCAGCGGAATCCTGGCTGGTGGCGCCGGATCGCGGCGAGCGATGGATGGAATCAGCCAGCGCGGCAGGTAGGTGGCGGGGTAGATCCAGATGAGCCTGACGATGATGACGGTCGCGCAGACCGCCGCCGCCAGGCCGATGAGCTCGCCGGCCGAGTAGCCCTCGATGTCTCCAAGCACGTTCGGCAGCTGGAGGCCGACCAGGAGAAACGCCAGGCCGTTGACGACGAAGATGACCATCTGCCAGCTCGACGTGCCGAGGAGGCGGGTCCGGGAGGTCATGACGCGCGGCGCGCTCCAGCCGACCACCAGGCCGGCCGTCACGGTCGCGAGAACACCCGATACGCCGATCTGCTCTGCCGGGAGATACGCCGCGAAGGGCGTGAGCAGCGTCAGAAGGACCTCGACGGGGGAGTCGTCCAGCAGCTCGAGCAGCCAAACCGCGATCCGACCGACGATCGCGCCCACCAGCGACCCGCCGATCACGACGATGGCGAAGCGGGTGACGACGTCGAATGGCCCGATCGAATAGGCGCCGATGGCCGCCACCGCCAGTCCGTAGAACGTCAGTGCCGTCGCGTCGTTGACGAGGCTCTCGCCCTCGAGGATCGTCACCAGCCGTCGCGGCAGGTTGAGGCTGCGCGCGATGCTCGTCGCCGCGATCGCATCGGGCGGAGAGACGATCGCCCCGAACGCCACGGCCAGCGGCCAGCCGAGTGGCGGGATGAGCACCATCGCCACGACGGCGACCGCAGCGGTGGTGATGATCACCAGGCCGACCGCCAGGAGGCTGATCGGACGGATGTTGCGCCACAGCTCGCGCGGCGAGCTCAGGTACGCCGCCGAGAAGAGGATCGGAGGCAGGAACACGAGCAGCACGATCTCGTCGTCGAGCTCCATGTAGAGGGGCGAGCCGGGGATCGCCCCGAGCAGGAGCCCGGCAATCAACAGCAGGATCGGGTACGGCACACCGATGCGGCGCGACACCAGCGTCATGGCGGCCACGACCGCGAGCAGCAGGAAGACGATCTCGAACGGCTGCATGCGTTGGGCAGGGTAAGCGGTAAGCGGCTGATAAGCGGCCGGTAATCGCTAGGGCGCTATCGTCAGTGTTCAAGACTCTTGAACACTGACCGGTCGCCCCTGCCCGGAAGTCGTAGACTCAGCCCCAGATGACGAGCCAGCCGACGACCCGCCGAGCGCCCGCCGACTTCCTCAACGACCGCGTGCGCGACATCCCGCCGTCGGGCATCCGCCGCTTCTTCGACATGCTGGCCGAGATGAAGGACGTCATCAGCCTCACCATCGGCGAGCCCGACTTCACGACGCCCGAGCCAATCACGCGCGCCGCCATCGAGAGCCTCGAAGCTGGGGAGACGCATTACACCGCCAATGGCGGAATGATGGAGCTGCGCGAGCTGATCGCGGCGAACCTACGCGATCGGTACGGGGTCGAGTATGACCCGCGGACGGAGCTCGTCATCACGGTCGGTGCGTCGGAGGGGGTGGACGCCTCACTGCGCGCCACGATCAATGCCGGTGACGAGGTGATCTACCACGAGCCGTGCTTCGTCGCCTACGCCCCCTGCATCCAGCTCGCGGGCGGGGTCGCGGTCCCGGTGAGCACCACGGATGCGACCGACTTCCGCGTCACCGCGGACATGATCGAGGACGCCGTCACGCCCCGTACGAAGGCCATCTTCCTCGGCTATCCGAATAACCCGACCGGCGCCGTGCTGGACCGCGCGGACCTGGAAGCCATCGCCCGCGTCGCCGACCGCCACGACCTCCTCGTCTACACCGATGAGATCTACGACCGCCTGGTCTACGGGGACCACGAGCACACGGCGTTCAGCTCGCTGCCCGGCATGCGCGAGCGGACGATCCTGCTCGGCGGCTTCAGCAAGAGCTACGCGATGACCGGCTGGCGCATCGGCTATGTCGCGGCTCCAGCAGGCCTCATGACGGGCATCGCCAAGGTCCACCAGTACGGGATCATGTGCGCGCCGACATCGGCGCAGTTCGCCGCCATCGAGGCGATGAAGAACGGCGAGCCGCATCTCCAGGCCATGCGCGCCGAGTACGACCGGCGGCGCCGATACATCACCGACCGCTTCAACGCCATCGGCATGTCCTGCTTCGAGCCGAAGGGCGCCTTCTACTGCTTCCCCCACGTGACCGAGTGCACCGGCCTGGACGAGACGACGTTCGCGGAGAAGCTCCTCGAGGAAGAGCGCGTCGGCGTGGTGCCGGGCACGGCCTTCGGGCCCTCCGGCGCCGGTCACGTTCGGGTCTGTTACGCGACCGCGTACGAGGAGATCGTCGAGGCCATGGACCGCATCGAGCGGTTCGCGCAACGCCACCGCGCCTGATCCCGCGATCGTGGCGACCGGCGCCCGACACTTCGACAGCATCGCGTCCGGCTACGCCCGGACCATGGCGCCCTCGCTGCGCCCGGTGGCCGCTGAAGTGGTTCGGCGCGCGGGCCTGGGTCCCGGGGAATCCATCCTCGACATCGGCACCGGGACCGGCAACGCCGCCGCCCTGGCACGCGGCGACGGCAGGCAGGTACGCGGCATCGACGCGGCACCCGCCATGCTCGAGATCGCCCGTGCCGAGGTCCCCGACGTCACCTTCGAGGAGATGGATTTCACCGCCCTGCGCTTCGACGACGCGAGCTTCGACGTCGTCCTCGCCGTTCACGCCCTCCTGTTCGCCGACGACGAGCGTGCCGCGCTCGTCGAATGGCGTCGCGTCACCCGGCCCGGTGGGCGCCTGAGCCTGTCGGTTCCCGGACCGACGGACGTGACGCCCACGGCGCTCTACGCCGAGATCTACGCGCGCCACGGCATTGACACCAGCGGCCGCTATCCCACGCCGACCTCGCTCGCCGGACTGGCCCAGGGCGCGGGATGGAGTGCGGTCGAGGTGGCTGCCGACCCGACGACCGCGATCGTCCTCCCCGACGAAGATGCCTTTCGGGTGTGGCGTGGGATCGGATCGCGCGGCGCCGCCACCGCCCACTACACCGACGAGCAGCACCGGGCGCTGACCGACGAGATGCTGGCCGTCACGCCACGCGACGCCGACGGGTCGCTCCGCATCCCGTTCGGCGCCATCTACCTCAGCGCGCGGCGCGAGGATGGTGGATGAAACGCCGGGCGTATCGAAGGCCATGAAGAACCGATGGATCGGCGGCCTCGCCCTGGCGACCGCCCTCATGC
>DASVDT010000084.1:0-7245 GCA_036380955.1 Candidatus Limnocylindria bacterium
CGCTCTCCACGACGACTCATTCTAGCGGCCGGCGTGGGGCTGCCTGCCGGACCACGACCCGCGGCGGGCAGACGAACGGCGCGTCGGGGGCCCGACGCGCCGGTGGGTGTCGCGGATCGGCGAGTCAGCCGCCGATCTTGAACATCTTCGTGCCGCAGACCGGACAGGTGCCCTGGGTCGCCGGCTTACCGTTCTTCATGGTGATCTTCGTCGCGTCCTGCATCTCGCGCTTCGCCTTGCACTTGACGCAATAGGCCTCGGTCGCCATTGGTTCGTTGCCTCCCTAATGGCCGGCGTCGTCGCCGGACAGTGGTTGTGAGCTACCCGCCGACCGATCGATCAATCCCCCGCGACGGGCAAGCGTATCCCCGCCATCGGTGTCGACCTGCCACAGCAGGTGGATGCCGGCCAGTCCGGCATCGATGCAGCGTGCCTCCGCGGCCTCCTTCGCCGCGCCTTCGAGGAACGTGCCGTCCGTCCGCTGCGCGTATGCCGCGCAGATGGTGCCGGACCGCAGTCCCGCAAGATGAGCCAGCACGAAGAGTGCCGACGACTCCATCTCGAGGTTCGCCACACGCTGGCGGCGAAGCTCGTCTGCGAGCTCAGGATAGCGAACGGGGAGCGTGCGCATCGCACGACCCTGCGGAGCGAAAAACCCGCTCGCCGTCGCCGTGAGCCCCACGTGGTAGCGGACACCCAGCTGACGGCACGCCGACTCGAGCGCCCAGACCACGTCGCGGTGGGCGATCGCGGGGTATCCAGGGTGGACGTAGAAGTCCGTCGTGTTCTCCAGGCGGACCGCCCCGATCGAGACGATCAGGTCGCCCAGCGCGATCTCCGGCTGGAGGGCTCCGGAGGAGCCGATGCGGACCAGGGTCGGCCGATCGGTGATCTCCATGATCTCGGCCAGCGCGATCTCCACGTTATCGGTTCCCATGCCGGTGGACATGCAGCTGATGCGCATGCCCTGGTGGGTCCCCGTCGCCGTGATGATCTCGCGGTTGCTGCGCTCGAGCTCGATCGAGTCCCAGCGCGAGGCGACTTTCGGAACGCGCCCGGGATCGCCGACCAGCAGCACGTACTCGGCGAGCTCACCCCGCTCGAGGCCGATGTGGTACTGGCGCTCCCCGGTTCGGGGGGCGTCCGCCTGGGTCAACCCGGTCAAGACAGCGGCGTCTCCTGCGCGTCATGCGTGCGTCGGTCGACGAACGCGCGGGAGTATACGCCGCCCGCACGCTCACGGGCCGCGCTCGCGCGGCACGCTCACGAGCGTGAGCCGAGCGGGGACCGGAAGGGCGTCCGGCGCCTCCCCCGCGACCGGGTCCGCCGTCACGTCTTCATCGGCCGGAGCGCGACGCCACTGCCACGCCGCCGTGCTGCCGAGGAGGAGGGCTGCCAGCGCGAGGAGCACGGCCGCTGCGGCGGATCGCGCCAGAGGCGCCGGCGCATGCTCGGCGGTGAGCACCGCTTCGGAGTCTGCCGCAGCGTCCGCATCGCGCGCGATGCCCGCGCCCAGCGCGACCACCGGCGCCGCCCCGATGCCTCCGCACGGCACGATGAGCCGAATGGGATCGCCGACAGCGACGCCGAGCACCGCGACGGTTCCCGTCGATGGGCCGTCCCGCCCATCGCATCGGCGCTCAAGCGGCACACGCTGACCGCTGAGCTGCAGCGCTGCGCCGCCCCGCTCGAGGCGGCCGACGAGCGAGACCCAGGCCGGCACGTCGCCCGCGAGCGTGGAACGCGGCGGGGAGACGGGACCGCTGCCGAGCACGAGCTCACCGGGGCTCGTGCCGAGAGTCACGATCGCCGCGCCGGTGTGAGGCTCCGTCCCCGAGCTGCTCATCCCGGCGAGCTCGAGCGCCAGCGGCAGCGGCCGGGATCCGCGCGTCGCGGTGATCGCGCCGGCAGATGCCTCCGCAATCGCGACCAGGCGGTTGCCATCCCACAGCAGCCCGCCGATGCCGAGCTCCGGCCATCGCCCGGCGACCAGGGTGGCGGCCACGCGCATCGCGGCGAGGTCCGGTCCGCCGACGGCATCGAGCGCGCCGCTCCCGCCAGCGGTGCCGCCGGCGCCGTCGTCAGCACCGCTCGCCTCCCCATCGGTGGCCGCGGCCACGACGCGCACCTCGTCGGCCGTGCGCGGCCAGATCCGGTACCCGCGCAGCGGCTGCGCGCCCGTTGTCTCCTGTCCCAGCACTCCGGTGACCTCGACCCACGTGCCCGACGTCCACGGCTCGACACTGCCGTCGAGTGACGAACCGAGGCTGACGCGCAGCGGTCCACTGCCGTCGTCGATCTCGAACGAGATGGCGCCGCTCGACGCGCGCCGCGCGCTGGCGACGATCGCACCGGAGGCGACGACCACGCGCGCCTCCAGCGCCTCGCCGGCCTCTCCCGTGCGCACGGTGCTGGCGGCTGGCGCCATCCCCGTCCCGAGTCGCTGCGGCACCTCGTTGACACGGAGGGTCTCCATGCCACTCTTCGTCGACCGCGTGCCGGCGACCTCGATCGACTCGCCCAGGGCCAGGGCGCCTACCTCGTCGGCCAGGCGGAGCACGAGCGCACCGGTGGCGTCCTGGATGACGGCGGTCTGCGGATCGACCACGCCCGATGGCAGCGTGACGACGCCACGGATCCGCAATCGCGCGTTCCTGGAGGCGTCGCGCGCCGCCGCGATGGTGACGACGCCTTCCGGATCTCCCGACGGGGTTGGCGTCGGGTCGGACGGGCCGCTGGCACCCGGCGTGGGGCTCGGCGTCGACGGTTCGGGAAGGCCCACGAAGGTGATGTCCTCGCTATCGCGCGGCATGATGCGGTAGCCCTCGAGGCCCGTGCCGGTCGAGTCGCGCTGGCCGACCACGCCGACGAGTTCGACCACGGAGCCCGATGCCCAGGCCGCGACGTCGATCTCCGTCACGGTCTGCACCACCAGCCGGATCGGACCACTTCCGTCGTCGAGGTCGAATGCGGTGCCGCTGGTGAGGGTTGAGGCGGCGCCGACCAGGCTGCCGGCGACGCTGACCAGCCGGCCCTCGACCGCCTCGCCGATCGACCCGGTCGTGACCGGCACTGGCGCCGGCTCAACGCCCGGTCCCAGGACGACGACCTCGGCGGCCGTCGTGCGCAGCGTGCGCTGCGAGAATCGGTCGTCGACCTGACCGGTGATACGCACCCGATCACCGCGGGCGGTGGCGCCGTCTTCGACGATGACGGCCATGCCGCCGGTCGCATCGGCCACGAAGCCACCACCGTCGTGGAAGTCGGTGCCGGCGATCACCGTCGCCTCGACCGTCACCGTCGTGCCGTCGGATACGTCGCGGGCCGCGGCGACCGAGAGCACGGTTGGCGCGGGGCTGGCGGTCGGCGTCGCGGTCGGCGTCGCACTGGGCGTCATCGACGGCGTGGCTGTCGGTGTCGCCTCGATGGTCGGACTCGCGGTCGGTGAGACTGACGGCGTCGACGAGGGCGACGGGGTCCCACCGCCCGGCGTCGGCGGCGAGGTGAGGTTCTGCGGCTGCGGCACGAGCCGCTCGACGAAGTCGACCGCATTGTCATCGGTGTCCTGCGTCGAGCCGTAGGCGCCACCGGGCAGGCGTTCGATGCTCGCGCCTGCCGAAGGGACGATCGCGTTCGCGCCCTCGCGCCAGGTGCTCGCCGCCGATCCCCAGCCGACCGCGTCGATCGCGGTCGAGGCACCGCTGATGCGCACCGCCACGCTGCCGCCGGTGGCGGCCATGCCGGAGGCATAGACCGCATCGGCGATCGAGGCGAAGACACCGGCCTCGTTGGCCACGAGGACATGCCCTCCGGCTGGAACGCTCGGCGCGCCCGGCGACCAGGCCGCACGCCTCGTGATGGTCGCGCCCGTCGAGCTGACGTAGATCAGCTCGAGACCCTCCAACGGCAACGCCGCCGCGGTGGGGTTGTAGAGCTCGATGAGCTCGTCGGACGCGCTCGCGCCGCCGGTGACCACCTCGCTGACGACGAGGTGGTCCGGCAGATCGGTCGCCGACGCGGCGTCGATGGGAAACGCGCTTGCCACGACGGTGGTGACAGCCGCGACGGCAGCAAGTCCACGCGCGAGCCTGCGGGTGGCGGATCGGACGGGAAGGGGCACGGCACACCTCGACGCGGTGGAGGCGTGCAGGCGGTCGAACGATGGCAGAGGACGCTTATCGCCCGCTTACCGGCCGCTTATCGGCCAGTGCCGGTACAATCGGCGCCCATGTCCACCCCATCTCCCGAGGAACGTGCCGCCTCGCGCGCCGAAGCAAGGCGACGCGCGCGAATGATGGCGCGCGGCGAGCTCCAACCGGATGAGGTGGAGACCGTCGAGCCCGACCGTGAGCCGCGCGGCGGATTTCTGACCAGGCTCTTTCCGCCCGCCCCGCCATTGCCGAATCGGCCCGACCCGCTCGCCGGCTTCGACGGATCGGGGGCGCTGCGGCCCGTTCGCGAGAGGGCGTTCCTTCTCCGCCGCAACCTGTTGGCGTGGGTCCTGCCGGGCGTCGTCGCGTTCGTGGGGTACATCGCCTCGCTCTTCTACCAGGCGTCGATCCTCGGACTGATCGGGACGTTCGTCCTCTTCGGCTCGCTCATCGCCGCCGGCTGGTTCGGCTGGCAGCGACCGACCCTGTATGGGACCGCCGCCTCGCTCGTCAGCTACCTGCTGGTCACCGCACTCATCCTGGTGCAGCTCGGCCAGATGGGCGCCGACGTCGAGTCGCTCGGCCCCGAACGGGTCATTCCCGACCTCGTGCTGCGGGCCCTCTACCAGGCGGGGCTCGGGTTTCTCGGTGGTTGGTACGGCGGCTACCTGCGCCGACGGCAGACGCAGATGGCGACGACGGACACGCGCCGCCGCCGCTGACCAGCCACCGGACGGGCGGCACATAACTTGCTAAGGTTGGCGGCGTAGACACCGAGAGCAACCGGGCATCGACCGAACCCATGACGTGGCCCGTCGCCGACGGAAGCTCGGGCCGGACGCGACTTCATGCGGTCACGTCGGTTCGCGATGACCACGCTCGAGGAGTCTTCCCGAGGGCCGTCGGGTTCCAGGACCCTCCGTACTGGAGCCCGCGGCCCTCTCTTCATGCCCGCTGATCGCGGCGCGGATCAGGACCGATGCGCCGCCGCGGCCTCGCGCGCCAGGGCGTGCGCCGACGAGGCGTCCGCGGCCAGGCCCAGCACCTCGCCGGTCGATCGCATCTCCGGACCCAGCTCCTCGCTCACGCCCGGCAGCCGCCACAGCGATCCGACCGGTGCCTTGACCGCCACTCGATCGCCATCGGCCGCCAGCCCCGGTGCGAGCCCGGCGTCCGCCAGGGAGGCGCCGAGCGCGCAGCGCACCGCCGCGGCGACCACGTCGCGGCCAGTCGCCTTGGCAACGATCGGCACCGTCCGGCTGGCGCGCGGATTGGCCTCGATGACGACCACTCGCTCGCCGACGACGATCATCTGGACGTTGAGGATGCCGCGAACGCCGAGCGCGAGCGCGATCCGTCCGGCCGCCTCAGCGGCGCACTCCTGCATCGGTCGCGAGAGCGCCTGGGGAGGAAGCACGGCCACGCTGTCGCCGGAGTGCACGCCGGGCGGGTCGACCTGCTCCAGGATGCCCGGCACGCACCAGTCGGTGCCGTCGCTGATGGCGTCGACGTCGAGCTCGACACCGGCGACCAGCTCGTCGACGCGCAGTGGCCAACCGACGTCCGTGCCCAGATAGGCCAGAACATCGGCCTCGGAGCGCAGCACCGCGATCCCTCGCCCGCCGATGACCCATGACGGCCGTACGATCACCGGCAATCCGCCGAGTGCCGCGATCGCCGCGCGCAGCTCATCGGCGGACCCGGCCAGCGAGCCGCGCGGACCGTCGAGGCCGAGCTCGTCGAGCAGGCGGGCGAATCGCTCGCGATCCTCGGTGATCTCGATCGCCTCGGCCGTCAGCCCCGCGATCGGCACGTCGGCGTACGCGAGATCCTTGGCGAGGTCGATGGCCGTCTGGCCGCCGAAGGTCAGCACCACCGCCGGCGGCGTCCCCGTCAGCGCGCGCTCGTGGTCGATGACGTCGAGCACCGACTCGGTGTCGAGCGGCTCGAAGTAGAGGCGCGTGCACGCGTCGTAATCGGTGCTCACCGTCTCGGGGTTGTTGTTGATCACGACCGCGTCGAGGCCCATCTCCCGGATGGCCCACGCGGCACGCACCGAGCAGTAGTCGAACTCGATCCCCTGCCCGATCCGGATCGGCCCCGAGCCGACCACGATGACGCTGCGACGTTCGGCGGGCGGGCGCACCTCGGGCTCGGCGTAGGAGCTGTAGAAGTACGGCGTCTCGGCCGGGAACTCTCCGGCGCAGGTGTCGACCCGCCGATAGGCCGGACCGATGCCGGCGCGCACGCGCGCGCGCCGGATGGCCACCGGTGGCACGCCCGAGAGGGCCGCCACATCAGCGTCACCGAAGCCGACGCGCTTGGCGTCGATCAGCGGCGCCCCGACCACGCGCGACTCGGCATCGATGAGCTCGGCCAGCCGATCGGTGAACCACGGCGAGATGCCGGTGGCAGCGGCGATCTCCGACGGGCGCGCGTGTCCATGGCGGAGGAGGCCGACCATTCGCCACAGCCGCGTGTCGCTCGGGGCAAGGAATGCCGCGAGATCAGCCGGCGCTCCATCGGCCAGCGCCCACTCGGGATCCTCCCACAGCCAGCCTCGGCCGCGTGGCTCGAGGGAGCGGATCGCCTTGAGCAGCGCCGATCCGAACTCGCGGTCGATGGCCATGGCCTCGCCGGTCGCCTTCATCTGCACGCCCAGGCTGCGGTCCGCCGAGGGGAACTTGTCGAAGGGCCAGCGCGGCAGCTTGACCACCACGTAGTCGACGGCCGGCTCGAACGCGGCGCTGTTGCCGCCGGTCGCCGGGTTCGGAAGCTCGTGCAGCCGCTTGCCGAGCGCGATCAATGCGGCGATCCGGGCGATCGGGTAGCCGGTCGCCTTCGAGGCGAGCGCCGATGAGCGCGACACGCGCGGATTCACCTCGATGACCCGGTAGTCGGACCCGTCGGGTGAGACGGCCAGCTGGACGTTGCATCCGCCCTCCAGCTTCAGGGCGCGCACGATCTTGAGGGCGCATCGGCGCAGGCGCTGCACGACCGGGTCGGGCAGGGTCTGGATCGGCGCCACCACGATGGAGTCGCCGGTGTGGACGCCCATCGGGTCGAGGTTCTCCATGCCGCAGATCGCGATGGT
>DASVDT010000085.1:0-9905 GCA_036380955.1 Candidatus Limnocylindria bacterium
GCCGTCGTGACCGTGCTCAGCTTCACCGGCCGGACGGAGCTCTGGATCCCCGAACTCTTGGTGGAGCTGGCCGGTTGAGTGCGCAACGGTGTGGACAACCGGTGGATAACCACCGTCCGGAACGGCAAATTCGTGGACAAACCGGCTTGGCGACCGGCGCCGACCCCCATACAGTACGTCCTGTCCCGGAGGAGTCCGTGGACCCGGAGATTGCATCAACGGGTCTCGTGGTTCCTTCGGGACACTGCTATGTCCGGCCGGTCCCGAGCGGGCGGAGGGCCGCATGAGCAACCAGCCCTACCCGCCGCTTCGGCCGCAGCCACCGGTCCGACGGCGGCGCCCCAGGCCCGACCCGCTCCCGCTGCTGATCGGCGCGATCGTGCTCGCGATCCTGGTGGTCCTTCTCCTGATCGTCCTGCTGACCGGCGACGGCGACGACGGTGCCGCCACCTCGTCTCCGGACACCCCGGGCTCGGCTGCTGCGGCCAGCGCCAACCCCGGCGCCAGCCCGCCCGGATCGACAGCGCCGGCAATTCCGTCGACCACGCCGGCTCCCACACCGCCGCCGCCGGTCGTGACGGCGCCGGAGGGCATCCTGCCCATCGGCTCGACGGTGGTCGTCACCGCCGACCAGCTCCGCCTGCGCCAGGCGCCCGCCACGACGGCGCCCATCGTCACCTCGGCGAACGCGGGCGAGGAGCTGTTCCTCGTCACCAACGCGACGGCGCTCGGACCTGTCGAGACCGGCGGCTTCGTGTGGTATCTCGCGCTCTACCAGCAGGGATATCACGGCTGGCCGATGAACCCACCGGGCGATCCACCCCTGTCCGGGTGGGTCGCGGCAGGCACCGGCAGCGAGTCGTACCTGGCCCTGGCGCCGGCCACCTGCCCGATCGGCGAAGTCGATCTCACGACGCTCCATGCGCTCACGCCGTGGGCGCGGCTCGCCTGCATCGGCGATCGTCAGATCACGGTCGAGGGCACCTACGGCTGCGCCGAGTGCACCGGCGACGCGGTGGGCACCTTCACGCCCGAGTGGCTGGCCCATCCGATCGACGTCGACCTGCTGCGTCCGCCGTTCGCGCAACCAGCGGCGGTGGTCGAGAACATCGTGCTCCGCATCCCGCCCGAGCTTCCGCAGGTCGCGCCCGAACAAGGCGGCAGCATCCTGCGCGTCACCGGCCACTTCAACGACGCTCGATCGGTCGACTGCGTGGTTGCGCCCGGCGACCCGGGCCAGGAGCGCGTGGCCAACGACCTGGCGGCGGAGTGGTACTGCCGCGAGCAGTTCGTGGTCGACGCGTGGGAGGTCATCGGCACCGATCCCGATTATCCAGCCGGCTGACGTGGCCGAATGATTGAGGGACTCTCACGCGACGAACTCAAGTGACGCACGGCATTTGACCGATGCGCATCCACCGGGACCGCCCGAGCATGACCGCACCCATGGCCGTCGAATACGACCCCGCCTTCGCCGATGCGCTCCTCGACCGCCTGTCCGTCGTCGGACGCGACGAGCGGCCGAGACGCGTTCCGATGCTCCTGCTGGCGGCCGTACTGCTGGTCGCGCTCGCGGCGAGCATCGCCGTCGGCAGCGGCCTGGTGCAGCTGCCTCTCGTCGTTGAGGTCGACCCCTCACCACGGCCGAGCTCATCGGCGGTCGCCGCGACATCACCAAGCCCAACCGCGAGCCTGCCGTCGAGTCCGGAACCACCGGCGGAACCGTCCGTCGCTCCCGACCCGGCCTTCCTGGCAGGGCGCACGCTCTTCGCCGAGGCCGACGGCCTCCGGCTTCGCTCCGAGGCATCCTCCGACGCCGATGTCGTCGCGACCCTCCGACGAGGTCAGCTCGTGGGCGCCACCGGCAACCAGGTCACGGCAGAGGACATGGACTGGTACGAGGTTCGGATCGGACCCGGGGACGTTCGCGGCTGGGTGGCCGCTGGACCGGACCGCTCCTGGCTTCGGCTCGTCGAAGACGGCGCCATCGCATTTGCGTGCGAGGGCTGCGGGAACGCGGCGGCAGTCGTCAGCGTGACCCCATTCACAGACCAGCAGATGACGACCATCGGCGAGCAGCTCCAGGACTACCGATGGTCGCCGGACGGAACGCGCATCGCGATGACCATCAGCGACGCGTCGGGCACCTCGGTAGCGGTCGCGGATGCCGATGGCTCGAACCGCCGACTCCTGGCCAGCGGCGCCTTTGCACCGGCCTGGTCGCCGGACGGAACGCGCCTGGCCTGGGCTGATGCTTCGGGGATCGTCGTCACCGATGCCGACCTCGTGCCGACGCAGCTCGATCTCGGAACCCTGCGTTTCCCCAGCGCACCACTCTGGTCGCCCGACGCAACCCGCCTCGCATTCACGGCGATCGACTGCCCGGCGTGCCCGCCTGGCGAGCCGATCTTCGGCGATCCGCCCACGGCCGTCTTCACCGTCGGGATCGACGGGAGCGAGCTGCGCCACCTGGTAGGCGGCGCGTACTGGGGCATCGTCGCCTGGGCTCCCGATGGACGCAGCCTGGCGGGCATGCAATTCGACCTGAGTGGCGAGTTTCCGACCCGCGCCTTCACCATCGCCGTCGATGGGGGTGAGCCGATGTACCTCCTCGACGGAGCGGGAGTGAGCGGAGCACCAGCATGGTCACCGGATGGCCTCCACCTGGCGGTCCCGACCACGTACGGGCTCGCCATCCTCGACGGCGATGGCACTGATTCGCGAATCGTCGCCACAGACAGCGAGACGGGCATCTGGGAGGCGAGGTGGGCGCCCAGCGGACGGTCTCTCGTGTATGGCACGGGCGGGTCGTCGGTGGCGACAGGGCTGGACCTGCTGGTGGTGCGGGCCGACGGCAGCCAACCGCCCTCACGCTTCAGCGCAGAGTCGGCCTCCGCGCAGAACCCGCAGTGGCAGCCCGTTCTCGTCGAGCTGCCGTAGCTCAGCCGGTCCTCAGGATCCAGCCGCGATAGCTGGGCCGGAATCCGGTTTCGCGAAGCGCATCCGCCACTGCCGATTCGGCAACCGGCCCGCGGTCGACGCGTTCGAGGCGCAGCTCGCGCATTGGACCTCCGGGCGCAAGGAGCGACGGCAGGGCGGCGACCGCGCGCGACAGCTGCTCATCAGTGGCGCCGGGGAGGCGCAGCAGGCTGCGGCCCCCGCGCTCGAGATAGAGCGCGGCGTCGCCGTCCACGCTGACGACGTAGGCCCCCGCCGCCCGCTGGAGCGGCAGCCGCTCGTCGTCCACGCCGCGCGGCCAGCCCAGCGCCGCCCCGTACGGCTGCGCCGGATCGGTCGCTGCGAGGACGCGCACGGCCCCGTCGTTGCTCGCGTCGCGCGCGGCGCGAAGACGGTCGACGGCACCCGGTAGGGCGAACTGCGCCGCGCCGAGGCCGGCAACGAAGTAGCCACGTCGCGCGCGACCCGCCTCCTCCATCGCCCGCAGGACCGGGTAGACCGCGGCGTATCCGCCGGCGATGCCCTCGGCCGCAACGGCCTCGCGGGTGACGACGCCGTGGCGCTCGAGGAGCGACATGGCGAGGGCGTGTCCACGTTCCGTCGGTGATCGATCCTCGCCCACGAGGTCCGCGACCAGCGACCACCGTCCCGCCGCTCGCGGGGGTCCGAGCGCGGTCAGCCGGCCGGGGCGCGGAACCGACTTCGAGCGCGACCGCGGCAGGGACAGCGCGCGGAGCGCGGCGAACGTGTCGTTGGTGACCTCGCCGGCCCAGACCAGGTCCCACATGGCGTCGAGCAGCTCGTCGTCGGTCCGGGTGGCGACCGCGCTCCGCAGCTGCGGGAAGAACGAGGCGCCGCGGCGCTTGAGGTGCTCGCGTATCGCATCGTGGATCGGCTCCGATGGCCGGTCCTCGGCCGCGCCGGCGCTCGCCAGCAGGTCAACCCGGTCGCGGCGGTAAAGCGCGATGCGCCCGTCGTCGCGGCCGAGCGATCCGCGCCCGATCCAGACGACCTCCCCGGCAGCGCCGAGCTCGTCGAGCAGCCGGGGCGTGTAACCGGAGATGCGTGCGGGAAGCACGTCGCGCTCGAGCACCGACGCCGGAATCGGAACGCCCTCGAGCTGGGCGACGACCTCGATCAGCCGGCCAAGGCCCGCGGCGCTCGAGCCGACCCCCTGCCAGGCCGGGAGGAAGCGTGCCAGCACCTCCGGCTCGACGGGCTCGACCTCCCGGCGCAGGCGGGCCAGGGAGCGACGGCGCAGCTGGCGCAGGACGTCGGGATCGGTGAACTCGTGCGACGCGCCGCCGGGGCGGAAGGCGCCCTCCAGCAGCGTCCCGGCGACGGTCATTCCCCGCAGCCGGTCCTCCACCGTCGAGCGTGCGATTCCCCAGCGGCCGGCCGGCGCATCGGCGACGAAGGGGCCGTGGGTTCGCGCCCATCGCGCGAGGAGCAGATCGAGCGGCCGGTCGACCGGCTCGAGATGCACGTCGGCGACGCCGGCCGGAGGATTCGCGCCGACGGCATCCCGGTAGCGGCCGGCATCCTCGATCGCGATCCAGCGCTCCTCGCCGGCGATGCGCACCCGGAGCGCGCGGCGCGCGCGCTCGAGCTCGTCAAGCACCCCCGCCGCCTCGAGGCCGTGCACCCGGGCGGCCACCTCATCGGTCCGCAGGTCGCCCAGCCGGCGGAGAAGGTCAGCCACCCTGTCGACGGTGCGCGCCCGTCGTGATGGCGCAAGCGCCTGGAGCTCCAGCTCGAGATCGGCGACCGCATCGGGGTCGATGAGCTCGCGCAGCTCCTCGGTCCCGAGCAGCTCGGCCAGCATGTCGCGGTCGAGCGCCAGCGCCTGGGCGCGCTTCTCGGCGAGCGGAGCGTCGCCCTCGTACATGAAGGACCCGAGGTAGTCGAACATCAGCGAGCTGGCGAACGGCGACGCCGAGCGAGACTCGACGCTCACCACGCGGATGCGGCGGGCGCGGACGTCGGCCAGCAGCTCGCGCAGTGCAGGCATGTCGAAGACGTCGCGCAGGACCTCGCGATACGTCTCGAGGATGATCGGGAAGCTGCCGTACTGGCTGGCCACGGCCAGGAGGTCAGCCGACTTCTGTCGCTGCATCCACAGCGGCGTGCGCTGTCCTGGACGCCGTCGCGGCAGGAGCAGCGCGCGAGCCGCGTTCTCGCGGAAGCGCGCGCTGAAGAGCGCGGAGCCACCCAGCTCGGCCATCAACAGATCCTCGATCTCGTCCGGATCGAGGAGCAGTGCCTGCTCGATGCTCGCGCCATCGACGTCGATGCCCTCCGGAAGTCGAACCGCGACGCCGTCATCGGACCAGATCGACTGCACGTCGAGGCCGTGGTGCTCTCGCAGGCGCGCCTCGATCGCCATCGACCACGGCGCGTGGACCCGGCCACCGAAGGGGGTCAGCAGCACGACGCGCCAGTCGCCGAGCTCGTCGCGGAAGCGCTCGACCACGATCGTTCGGTCGGTCGGCAGCGCGCCGGTCACCTCTCGCTGATCGGCCAGGTAGGTGATCAGGTTGCCGGCGGCCAGCTCGTCCATGGCGTGCGACTCCCGGAGCCGCTTCGTGGCCGCCGACGGAGCCATCGGCTCCAGCTCGCGCAGGAATGCGCCGATGGCACGTCCGAGCTCGATCGGCCGGCCGATGTTGTCCCCGTGCCAGAATGGCATCTTGCCGGGCTCGCCTGGCGCCGGAGTCACGATGAGCCGATCGGGCCGGATCTCCTCGATGCGCCAGGTCGAGGCGCCGAGGACGAAGGTCTCGCCGACCCGGGACTCGTACACCCACTCCTCGTCCATCTCCCCGACCCGGCGGCCGCCCGTCTTGGAGTCGTCGCCGGGCAGGAAGACGCCGTACAGGCCGCGGTCCGGGATGGTGCCGCCGCTGGTGATGGCGACGACGCGCGCGTCATTGCGCGACACGACCTCATCGGTCTGGCGATCCCAGACGAGGCGCGGCTTGAGGTCGGCGAACTCGTCGGAGGGATAGCGTCCGGAGAGCATGTCGAGCACGCCGGTGAGCTGCTCACGCGACAGGTCGCGGAATGACTCGGACCGGGTGACGAGCCGATGCAGATCGTCGACGGTCCACCGGCCATCCGCGCAGATCGCGACGATCTGCTGCGCCAGCACGTCGAGCGGGTTGCGGGGGATGCGCGTCTCCTCGATCTGCGCCGTCTTCATCCGCTCGACCACGACCGCCGCCTCGACCAAGTCGCCGCGGTACTTCGGAAAGATCTTGCCGACGCTCGGCTCGCCCACCTGGTGGCCGGCGCGGCCGATGCGCTGCATGCCGCTGGCGACCGATGGCGGCGCCTCGATCTGGACGACCAGGTCGATGGCGCCCATGTCGATTCCCAGCTCGAGGCTGCTGGTCGCAACCAGCGCCGGCAACCGCCCGTTCTTGAGGTCCTCCTCGATCTGGAGCCGCTGCTCGCGGGCGACCGAGCCGTGATGGGCACGGACCAGCTCCTCGCCGGCCAGCTCGTTGAGGCGCGCCGCAAGCCGCTCGGCCAGGCGTCGCGAGTTGACGAAGACCAGGGTTGACCGATGCGCCCGAATCAGCTCGAGCAGCTTCGGGTGGATGCTCGGCCAGATCGAGTGGCGCGCCTCCGGACCGGCAGCCGGGCCGCCAGGTGCCTCGTCGACATCGACGACGTCGCCTATGCGTGCCATGTCCTCGACCGGCACGATGATCTCGAGGTCGAGCTGCTTGCGCGCGCCCGCGTCGACGATCTGCACCTCGCGATCCGCGCCACCCAGGAAGGCCGCGATCGCCTCGAGCGGCCGCTGCGTCGCCGACAGGCCGATGCGCTGAGGATCCTTATCGGCGAGGTAGCTGAGCCGCTCCAGGCTGAGCGCAAGGTGCGAGCCGCGCTTCGTCGCCGCGATGGCGTGCACCTCGTCCACGATGACGTGCTCGATCCCGCGCAGGATCTCGCGCGCCTGGCTGGTGAGCAGCAGGTACAGGCTCTCCGGCGTCGTGACCAGGATGTCGGGCGGGTGCTTCGCCAGCGTGCGTCGCGCCTCCCGCGGCGTGTCGCCGGTCCGGCTGGCGACGCTGATCTCCGGCACCGGTTGGCCGAGGCGCTCCGCCGTGCGCCGGATGCCCGCCAGCGGCGCGCGCAGGTTGCGCTCGACGTCGTAGGTGAGCGCCTTCAACGGGCTCACGTACAGGACCCGAACGGACGCCTTCTTCGGCGCGGGCTGTGTCTGGAGCCGGTCGAGGCACCACAGGAACGCGGCCAGCGTCTTCCCGCTTCCGGTCGGCGCATGGATGAGCGTGTGGCTGCCCCCGCTGATCGCACGCCAGCCCAGCTCCTGGGCGCGCGTCGGCTCGGCGAACGCCTCCCGGAACCAGGTGCGGGTGGCCTCGCTGAAGGGCGCGAGTGGATCGGTACGGGCGGCAGTCGTCACGGGGAAACCAGTCTATCGGTCCTTCAGGATGGCACCCATTCCTGCCATCGAGTGACATGATCCGCCGGGCGTCGTCAGGTCGAGCCGGACCTGCGCAGCAGCTCCTCGAACGGGACCGGATCCTCGAACTCGTCGCGCCTCGTCATCCGCTCGCGTGACGTCACGGCATGGGCGAGCTCGCGTCCGGCGCGACCGATGCGCTCGGCGAGGCTCGCATCGACCGGTGCGTCGGCCTGGCCCCAGTCCTCCGTGGCAGCGTAGACCCCGGTCGGGACGACGTCGGCACGGAGATACGCGAAGAGGGGTCGCATCGCGTGCTCGAGGGCGAGCGAGTGGCGCGCGGTGCCACCCGTGGCGCCGAGGAGCACCGGCACGCCCGCCAGCGCGCCGTGCTCGATCACGTCGAAGAAGAGCTTGAACAGGCCGCTGTACGAGGCGTTGAAGATCGGGCTGACGGCAACCAGGCCATCGGCACCGAGGACGGCGTCCACCGCGTCCTGGAGCGAGGGCGATGGCACGTTCGTGAGCAGCTGGCCGACGAGGTCCTGGGCGTGCTCGCGCAGCTCGATCGTTCGGCGCTCGACACCGATGCCGGAGCGGCGCAGCTCGTGCTCGGTCGCAGCCGCCAGGCGATCGGCGAGCAGCCGGGTGGACGACGGCTGCGAGAGGCCGGCGCTGACGACCACCAGCGATCGCGGTCCGGGCATCGGTCTACCCCACCGCCGCGGGCTGCTGGGCGATGGCCGGAGGCGGTTCGGCCGCGGCAGCGTCGCGCGCGGCCTTCAGGCTGGCATGCGTCGGTGGGTCGGATGGGATGCCGGCCGGCCGCATGCGCTCGAACTCGCGCCGCATGACCGGCACGATCTCGCCGAGCATCTCGATCTGCTCCAGCACCGTCTTCAGCGGCAGTCCGGCGTGGTCGACCAGGAAGAGCTGGCGCTGGTAATCGCCGACGAACTCGCGGAACTCGAGCGTCCGCTCGATGACCTGCTGCGGGCTCCCGACGGTGAGCGGCGTCTCCGACGTGTAGCGCTCCATTGACGATCCCCCGCCGTACACCGGCGCGTTGTCGAAGTACGGCCGGAACTCGCGGATGGCGTCCTGCGAGTTCGGACGCATGAACACCTGGCCGCCGAGGCCCACGATCGCCTCGTTCCGCGAGCCATGGCCGTAGTGCTCGTAACGGCGCCGATAGAGGGCGACCATCTGCTGCACGTGGCCCTTCGGCCAGAAGATGTTGTTGTGGAAGAAGCCGTCGCCGTAGTAGGCGGCCTGCTCGGCGATCTCCGGTGACCGGATGGAGCCGTGCCACACGAAGGGCGGGATGCCATCGAGCGGCCGCGGCGTGGCCGTGAATCCGGTCAGCGGCGTGCGGTAGTTGCCCTGCCAGTCGACGACGTCCTCCCGCCACAGCCGATGCAGGAGGGCGTAGTTCTCGATCGCCAGCGGGATGCCGTTGCGGATGTCCTGCCCGAACCACGGGTAGACCGGGCCGGTGTTGCCGCGCCCGAGCATCAGGTCGACGCGACCGCCCGCCAGGTGCTGGAGCATCGCGTAGTCCTCGGCGATCTTGACCGGGTCGTTGGTGGTGATGAGCGTCGTCGCGGTCGAGAGGATGATCCGCTGCGTCTTCGCAGCGATGAAGCCCAGCATCGTGGTCGGCGACGAGGCGACGAACGGCGGGTTATGGTGCTCGCCGCTCGCGAAGACGTCGAGTCCGACCTCCTCGGCCTTGAGCGCCATGGCAACCATGTTCTGGATGCGCTCGGCCTCGGTCACGGTCGTATTGGTGGTTGGATCGGTCGTGATGTCGCTGACCGAAAAGATGCCGAACTGCATCGGTTGCTCCTGGCATGGGACCCTCGTTGTGCACAGCCTACGCCACCAGTAGTTGTATCGTCAACTATCTTGGCGCGGCGCTCTTCACGGATCGTTCACATTCGGCCCGGCCAGTCTTCACGCAACCGGGTCATGGTTTCGCCACTGTTCCTCAGGCGCCGTCCCCCCCGGACGGCGCCTTCTTCTCACACTCGGAGGTCCTGTCATGGCTGTCGCATTGGCGGTCGAAGGGCGTGCCTGGAAGCCGCGCGAGTGGCCGATGACGCGCCAGGCCTGGGACGCGCTGGACGCCGACTTCTTCCAGCTCACCGCGCAGGTGGCGGCCAACGACGGCTATATCACCGGCCGCCTGGATGGCGACAACGATGCGCCGACGTTCGTGCCGAACATCGTCGGACAGCAGCTGCTGCGGCAGCTCACGAACGTCCGCGAAGTGCTGGATCGCGCGGTGGTCGTCGACGACCCGGCCGTCGCAGTCATCGGCCGCCGCGTGACGCTCGAGGAGGACGATGGCGCCACCTCGACCTACGCGCTCGTCATTCCGGGCGACGGCGACCCGCGCAACGGCTTCGTGTCGGTCGACTCACCTGTCGGCTCGGCGCTGCTGGGGCGTCGCATCGGCGAGGTGGTGATCATCGAGGCGCCGGCGGGCTCCTGGAGCGCGACGATCAGC
>DASVDT010000086.1:0-6807 GCA_036380955.1 Candidatus Limnocylindria bacterium
GCCGCGCTCAGCGCGCCCGGCCTGCTGCTCATCGGCGGCCTGACGCTCCTCAGCCGATGGCTGACGACCCTGTGGTCGCGCTTCGGCCTGTCGTCGATCTCCTTCGATCGGCGCCTGGGCAGTCACCGAGCCGTCTGGGGCGACGAGGTCGCGCTCGACGTCGAGGTCTGGAACCAGAAGCTCCTGCCCGTCCCGCTCCTGGTGGTGGACGACTACGTCACGGACACCTTGCGCGTCGTCGGGCGTCGCCTCGGCCCGAGCGACCGGCCCGGCCGAGGCGTGCTGGCGAACGCATGGTCGCTCCTCTGGTACGAGCGCGTCGTACGGCACCTGCGCGTCGACGCTCGGCGCCGAGGCGTGTTCACGTTCGGGCCCATTCGCCTGACCGTCAGCGACCTCTTCGAGCGCGGCACGAACAGCGAGGAGCGAGAGCTGCCTGACGAGCTGCTCGTGCGGCCACGCACCGTCCCGGTGCGCGCGACGGAGCCGGCTCGAGCGCCGCTCGGAACCAATCGGACGCGGGCGAGCCTGTTCACCGACCCCGCCCAGTTCGCCGGTGTCCGTGCCTACCAGCGCGGCGATCCGGCGCGACGGATTCATTGGCGTGCGACGGCGCGCGTCGGGCAGCCCGTCAGCCGCCGCTACGAGCCGGTCAACGAGCGCCACGTCCTGCTGGCGGTCGACCTGCAGACCGTGCCCGGCCCGCACTGGCTCATGCTCTTCGACGACGAGCAGGTCGAGGCCCTGTGCGTCGCGGCCGCTTCGCTGGCGCGCCGCTTCCTGCGCGATGGCGCGGCCTGTGGCGTGATGCTCGGCACGCAGCTGACCGGCGGGCGCCGCTGGGCGTACCTGCCGCCGTCGTCCGCGACGGGCCAGCTCGGTCGAATCGAGGACCTCCTGGCGCGGGTCCAGCCGATCGTCTCGCTGCCGTTCGAGCAGCTCCTTGGCGTGGTGCCGCGGCGCCTGCCGCCCGGCGGCACCGTCGCCGTCCTCAGCGCCCGCGACCCTTCGTCGTTCGTCGACCCCCTGCGGCGGCTCTCGCGATCCGGCTACGCCGTCCGCTTCCTGGCGCTCGGCGACGACCGCGAGGCGCACGGGCGGCTCGTCGCCGGTGCCGGGATCGACGGTGCCGTGGCTACGCTCTCGCCGACATGGAGGGAGGCCGATGCCCTGGTCATCGGCGGCTGACCGCTTCGTCGGTTGGCTCCTTCCGGCTCTCGCCGTCGTCGCGGAGGGAGCGCTGCTCGCGGTCGTCTACGTCGCGGTGGAGACGACGATCGACCACCGCGCGCCGCTCATCGGCGTGTTCGAGCTCGCGGCCGCTGCGGGCGCCACCGCGTACCTGGTCCACCGCCGCTGGCTCGACCCCGATGACGATCCGCTGCGCTTCCTGGGCTGGCTCGCGCTGCTCGGGCTGGTCGGCTGGCTGTGGGATGCCGACGTCCGCCGGCTGCTGCTCGCCGGTGACCCGGTCACCGCGTTCCCGCTGCATCCCGGGGGCTGGCTCATGGTCGTCGCGGGGATGCGCGGCGTTGCCCGCGGGGTCGAGATCGACGATCGAGCGCTGACGCGGCTCGTGCTCGTCGGCGTGCCGGCGCTATCGGTGCCGTGGATCATCGGCCAGGTCGCCGCTGGCGAGCTGCGCGACGCCTTCATCGAGGAGGCTTTCGTGGCGAGCATCAGCTTCGTCACCGCCGGATTCATCGCCGCAGGCCTCGCGCGACTCCAGGAGATCGGTCGCGAGACCGGGATCGACTGGCGTCATGACCGATCGTGGCTCGGCACGGTCTTCGGCGTCCTGGTCGTGGTGCTCGCCGTCGGCATTCCGGCGTCCGTTCTGCTGGGGCTTCCCGACGACGCCGTGGCGCGCGGCATCCTCGGACCGATCATCAGCGTGCTGGGCTATTTCGTCATCGCCGTGGCCGCCGCCACGGCGCTCGTGGCCGCGCTGCTGGCGACGATGCTCAAGTCCATCGGCATCAGCCTTCCGCCACCGGTGACCCCGAACCAGGCGGGGCCACCGCCCTTCGAGGCGCTCACCCTCGAGCAGATTCGCGGGCCAATGACGGCGCTGATCGCCGCCTGGATCGTCATCGCCGTCGTCCTGGTCGTGCTCGCGCGAGTCTGGCTGCGACGCCGTCCCGGCCGGGCGGGACGCGGCGGGAGCGAGGAGCGCTCGTTCCGCCTGCCCGAGCACCTCTTCTCCCGTCGGGCTCGTCCGCCCCGCACGCGCGCCCGGCAACGACGTGGCGATCCGACGGATGCGGTCGGCGCCTACCTCGCCGCACTCGACGACCTCGCGGCGCAGGCACCGGCGGTGGCGCGCGCGGAGCACGAGACGCCGCGGGCGCATGCCGGCAGGGTCAGGCTCGGCATCGAGCTCGACGCCCTCCAGGCCGACTACGGGCTCGCGCGCTACGCCGGTCGCGACCTCAGCGACGCCGAGCACCGCCGCGCCATCGGCCGCTGGCAGCGTCTGCGCGAGCGCCTCCGTTCGAGCTGACGCCCCCGCCAGCCCATCGGCCACGTTGCTCCCCTAGACTTGCGGCACCGATGAAGATCGCCCATGTCCGCGAGCGCAACGCGCCCGCGGGACGTCCCTGGCGCCTCGCCGCGGCTCTTGACGCTGATGGCGCTCGCTGGCTGGACCTCGAGGAAGCCCGGCAGGGCCTCCTGGTCGAGGACCCGCGCCGCGCGCACAACAGCGTCCTCTTTCGCCAGCCCATCACGACGCTGGACGACCATCTCGCCCGCGGCCTTCGGATCGAGGCGCTGGCCGAGGTCCGGGACGGATACGCTCGAGCCAGCGACGACGACGAGGCGCACCTCGACGCCTCGGACCTCGATTTCGGGCCGCCGATCCTGCGCCCGCCGAGCTTCCGGGACTTCTACGCCTTCGAGCAGCACGTCGGCACGATGTGGAAGCGGCGCGACATGCAGATCCCCGAAGCGTGGTATCGCCTGCCGATCTTCTACTTCAGCAACGTGTCCGAGATCCGCGGCCCCGGCGATCCGGTGTGGGCTCCGCGCGGCTCGAACGAGCTCGACTACGAGCTGGAGGTGGGCGCGCTCATCGACACGCCGGTGCGCGACCTCGATGACGGCCGTGGCGAGGAGGCCATCGGCGGGTACATGGTCCTCAACGACTGGAGCGCGCGCGACCTTCAGCGCGAGGAGACGACGGTTCGGCTCGGGCCGGCCAAGGGCAAGGACTTCGCCACCTCCATCGGCCCGTGGCTGGTGACCCCGGACGAGCTGGCCGACGCACGCAGCGCCAAGGGGTACGATCTGTCGATGAGCGCCACGGTCAACGGCACGGAGCTGTCGCGCGGAAGCTGGGCGACCGCCCACTTCAGCTTCGGGGAGATGATCGAGCGGGCGTCCGCCGACGTGCATCTGCGCCCCGGCGACCTGTTCGGCTCGGGAACGGTGGGCACCGGCTGCCTGCTCGAGATCCGTGAGGAGAAGCTTGGCCGGTACCTCGAGCCGGGCGATAGCGTCACGCTGGAGATCGAGCGTCTCGGACGGCTGACGGCGCCGATCATCGAGCGACCGCAGCCATGAGCGCATCCGTCGACGCGCTCATCTCGCGGATGTCCGAGGCGGAGCGTCGCCTGGCCGAGCATGCCGACGCGCCCGTCCCGGACGGGCTCACGGACCCGGATCCCGCCACCGACGAGCGCTGGGAGGCGGGCCAGGTCTGGGCGCACATCGCCGAGTTCCCGCCGTACTGGCTGGCCGAGGCCCAGAAGGTCGCGTCGCTGCCGACGAACGAGCCGGTGCCCTTCGGCCGCGTGAAGACCGATGCCGGCCGCGCCGCCGCGATCGAGCGCGAACGCCACACCCAGCCGGCCGCCCTGCTCGAGCGGGTGCGCGGCTCGCTCAGGGAGGTGACCGATGCGACCCGCGCCTTCACTCCCGAGGAGTGGAACCGACGGGGCCTGCACCCGACGCGGGGCGAGATGACGGTCCAGTCGATCGTCGAGCGTTTCATCGTCGACCACCTCGAGGAGCACGCCGACCAGCTCGACCTCCTCCGCGGATCATTGTCCACGTAAAGAATCCGTAATCGGCGCGTAACAGCGCCTTTTGCCTCCGGTTCTAGGTTGCGGACTGCCCGCCCACTCGAGCACGGAGGTACTTGCCTTGCGGCGCTTCGTCGCCCCTCGACTGGCCGGTTCGCTGATCCTTGCTGCCCTGCCCGCCGTCGCACCCCTGGTCGTCGCCTCACCGGCACACGCCCAGACCGGCCTCGCGATCACGACGCCGTTCCCCGCCGTTTCGGTCCAGCCGGGCGAATCGGTGACGTTCGACCTCACCGTCACGGCGGCCGACCCCACCCGCGCCAGCCTGTCGCTCGACGGGCTGCCCGACGGATGGAACGGCTCGCTGAGCGGCGGCGGCAACGAGGTCCAGGGCGTGTTCGTCACGTCCGATGCGCCGGCGACCGTCACGCTCGCCATCGACGTTGCCGAGGACGCGGCCCCCGGCGTGGTGCCCGTCACGGTGAACGCCCGCGCCGGGAGCGCATCGGCGTCGCTGGAGCTGGACCTGACGGTGGCGGAGGAGGGTGGCGGCACGGTCTCGCTCGAGTCGGACTATCCGTCCCTGCGCGGGACGGCCGACACCGACTTCAAGTTCAACCTGACGCTCCACAACGACACGCCGGGTGAGCTGACCTTCGGGCTCGAAGCCAACGGTCCGGCGGGCTGGGACGTGACCATCCAGCCCACCGGCGAGACGCGAGCCGCCAGCGTCACCGTGGGGGCACGTGGCGATCAGCGACTCGAGCTGACGGCCACGCCGAGCGCGCAGGCCGCGGCGCAGAGCTATCCGATCAGCGTGGCGGTCACGGCGGGCGACCAGCAGGCGACCGCCGATCTGACGGTCGAGATCACCGGATCGGTGAAGATGTCACTGACGACCCCGGACGAGCGGCTGAACACCACGGCCAACGCCGGCAGCGCCCGTGACTTCGACCTCATCGTTGCGAACCAGGGCACATCGCCGCTCGAGGCGGTGGACCTGGTCGGTACCGGCCCGAGCGACTGGGATATCACCTTCGACCCGCCGAGCGTCGAGCAGATCGCGCCCGGCGAGTCCGCGACCGTCACGGCCCACATCACGCCGTCGAGCAACGCGGTGGCCGGCGACTACCAGGTCCACCTGTCCGCCTCCAACGCCGATGCCAACGAGTCGATCGACGTGCGGGTCACCGTCGAAACGCCTCCCATCTGGGGTATCGTCGGCCTCCTGCTGGTCCTGGCGACCATCGGCGGCATGGTCCTCGTCTTCCGCCGCTATGGGCGTCGCTGAGGTGGGGGCCGCGAACGCGCGACCCCTGGTGGAGGCGCGCAACCTGACCAAGCGCTACGACGCCTTCGTCGCCGTCGACGACCTCACCTTCGCGGTCGGCCACGGCGAGATCTATGGTCTCCTCGGCCCGAACGGCGCCGGCAAGACGACGACCATCCTCATGCTGCTCGGCCTGTCGGAGCCATCAGGTGGCGAGGCGCGCATCCTGGGTCTCGACCCGGCCCGACAGCCGCTCGAGGTCAAGCGTCACGTCGGCTACCTTCCCGACAGCGTCGGCTTCTACGGACGGCTGTCCGGCCGCGAGAACCTGGAGTACACGGCCCGCCTCAACGGCATCGAGGCCTCCGTTGCCGCAGACCGCATCTCCGAGCTCCTCGACCAGGTCGGCCTGGCCGATGCCGGCGACCGGCCGGCCGACACCTATTCGCGTGGGATGCTTCAGCGCCTCGGCGTGGCCGATGCGCTCGTCAAGGGTCCGTCGGTCCTGATCCTCGATGAGCCGACCGCCTCGATCGACCCGTCCGGCGTCGCCGAGCTCCTCGGCCTCATCCGCGATCTCGTCACCGAGCGAGGTCTCGCGGTGCTGCTGTCGAGCCACTTGCTCTCGCAGGTCGAGCGGCTGTGCGATCGGGTTGGCATCTTCTCGCGCGGCCGGCTCGTGGCCGAGGGGTCGGTGACCGAGCTGGCCGAGCGCGCCGGCGACCCGAGCCTCTCGCTGGACGAGGTGTATCGGCGCCTCGCCGCGCGGACCCAGGAGGAACGCCATGGCAGCGCCGCTTGACCACGTGGCGGCGATCGCGCCACCGGTCGCCGATGAGGGCTGGCTCCATCGCCGCGGGCCGGGCTGGCTGGTGGTCATGGGCAAGGAGATGGCCGAGGGCCTGACCAGCCTCCGCTTCACCATCGTGCTGGCGCTCCTCGCCCTGGCGGCCGCCGCGCCGGTGTACGCGGCGTCGGGCGCCATCCGCGACGCGGCCGAGGGTGCCAGCGGCGTGGCCGCGCTGTTCCTTGCGCTGTTCACCATCGGCGCCGACCCGGTCCCGTCCTTCGTGGCGCTGGTCGGCTTCGTCGCGCCGCTGCTCGGGATCGCGTTCGGCTTCGACGCCATCAACGGCGAGCGCGCGCAGGGCACGCTGCCCCGCCTGTTGTCACAGCCGATCCACCGCGACGACGTCATCAACGGCAAGTTCGCGGCGGGTCTCGGAGTGATCGCCCTGGTCGTCGTCGTGATGATCCTCGGCGTGACGTCGTTCGCGTTGATCCGGTTGGGCGTCGTCCCCGAGGCGGTCGAGCTGCTGCGGATCATCCTGTGGATCCTCGTCACGTTGACGTACATCGCGTTGTGGCTGGCCTTCGGGTTGCTGCTGTCGTTCTTCGGCGGACTGATCGTCTCGCTGATCAACGGCGTCGTCGCGCCACTGACAGCGACGTCTGGTGAAGACATCCTCAAGAACGTCGGCGTGCGGGAGATGCTCCAGCGGCTCCTGCCGG
>DASVDT010000087.1:0-5745 GCA_036380955.1 Candidatus Limnocylindria bacterium
ATGCGCATCACCGACATTCGCGAACGAACCGTCTCCATAGGGACGCCGATCGCGAACGCGGTCATCGATTTCAGCGCGATGACGATCAGCCTGGTCGCCGTCGTCACCGACGTCGTTCGCGACGGCCGACCGGTCATCGGCTTTGGCTTCAACTCGAATGGCCGATACGGGCAAGGTGCGCTCATTCGCGATCGCTTCGCGCCGCGCATCCTGGCCGCGGACCCGTCGGAGCTGATCGACGACGAGGGCACGAACCTCGACCCGTCTCGGATCTGGTCGGTCATGTTTCGCAACGAGAAGCCGGGCGGGCACGGCGAGCGCTCGGTGGCGATAGGCACCATCGACATGGCTGCCTGGGACGCAGTCGCGAAGATCGCGGACGAACCGCTGTGGCGACTCCTGGCCGAGCGCGACGGACGGACCGACGCCGACCCGCGCGTGTTCGTGTACGCGGCCGGCGGTTACTACCGCGACGGCGGCATCCCGGCTCTGACGGATGAGATGCGCGGCTACCTCGACCGCGGCTACACCGTGGTCAAGATGAAGATCGGTGGCGCGCCGCTCGACGATGACCGGCGCCGCATCGAGGCGGTGCTCGACCTCCTCGAGCCGCACCAGCGCCTTGCTGTCGACGCCAACGGCCGATTCGACCTGGCGACCGCGCTGGCGTATGCCGAAGCGCTGGAGCCCTACGACCTCTTCTGGTTCGAGGAGCCCGGCGACCCGCTCGACTTCGAGCTCCAGCGGGCGCTATCGGCCGCGTATGAAGGACCGATGGCGACCGGCGAGAACCTGTTCAGCATGCAGGACGCACGAAACCTGGTGCGCTACGCCGGCATGCGCCCGGACCGTGACTGGCTCCAATTCGACCCGGTGCTTGCCTACGGCCTGGTCGAGTACCTGCGCACGCTCGACATGTTGCAGGAGCACGGCTGGGCACGGAACCGATGCATCCCGCACGGTGGCCACCAGTTCGCGCTGAACATCGCCGCTGGGCTGGGCCTCGGCGGGAACGAGTCGTATCCCGACCTCTTCCAGCCGTTTGGCGGCTTTCCGGACGGCGTCGAGGTCATCGACGGCCACGTCACGCTGCCGGCGCTGCCGGGCATCGGCTTCGAGGGCAGGGTCGACCTGTACCGCGAGCTCCGGAACCTGGCGACGTGACGCCGCTGGGACGAGCGGCCAATCGCTTGACGCCGCAACCTAGTATTACGCCGCGGCCCGGGACCTGAGCGCCCGGTGGATTCGGGCGGAATCCGGACCGAGCGGGGGATTCATCGGATGGAGGTTCCGCCCGTGACCGCGACCAGTCAGCCGGTGGACGGCTCGCAGCCGACGCTCGCTCGCGACGCGATCGGTCTGCCCGAGGTCCTGTTCCAGTCGATCACCCACATGGCGCCGGCCGTGGCGACCGCCCTGTCGATCGGGGCCGCCACCTCGTTCGCCGGCGGCATCACGCCGCTCGCGGTGCTGTTCGCGATGATCGCCGTGTTATTCACGGCGTTCTCCATGGCCGAGCTCGCCCGGCACCTGCCGTCGGCCGGCGGCATGTTCACCTATGTCGGCCGAGGGCTCGGCTCCTTCTTCGGCTGGATGGTTGCCTGGGGCTTCGCCCTGGCGGAGCCGCTCGTGATGCCGCTGCTGCTCGGTGGCTTCGGCTTCTACGGCGCGATCTTCCTGTCCGAGTACCTCAGCATCCAGTTCGATCTCGCCTGGGTGGTCCTCGCGATCCTGTGCGGGCTGCTGGTGTGGTGGCTCAACTACCGCGGCATCGGGCTCTCGACGCGCACCGGGCTCGTGCTCGGCGTCCTCGAGATCGCGATCTTCCTGCTCATCTCGGCACTCCTGATCGTCAACGCCGACAACAACACGCTGAGCGTGTTCGTGCCCGGCGAGGAGGGCGTTCGGCCGGCGTTCCAGGGCATGATCTTCTGCCTGCTGGCCTTCATCGGCTTCGAGGCGGCGGCGCCGCTTGGGGAGGAGACCGCCGATCCGCGGCGCACCATTCCGCGCGCGGTGGTGTGGTCGGCCATCCTGGTCGGCCTCTTCTACGTCTTCAACTACTACGCGGCCACCGTCTTCTTCGGCCCGGACCGCATGACCGAGTTCTACGCCTTCAACGAGGGCGACCCGTGGGGCTTCATGGCCAACGAGGTGCTCGGGACGCTGGGCGGGCTGCTCGTCATCTTCGCGATCCTCAACAGCTCGATCGCGAACGCCAACGCCGGCGCCACGGCGGCCACGCGCTCCCTGTTCGCGATGGGCCGAGCGAGCCTCCTCCCGCGCTTCTTCGCGGCGGTGCATCCGGAGACTCGCGCACCCGTCAACGCGGTGCACTTCCAGGCGGTCAGTGCGCTCATCATCGCGGTGGTGCTCGGCTACCTGCTCACCAGCGACCCGTACCCCTTCGGGCTGAACGTGTACGTCTTCCTGGGCACGATGCTCGGCCTGATCTTCGCCGGCATCTACATCCTGGTGAACGTCGCCTGCTTCGGGTACTACTGGCGTGAGCGGCGTGACGAGTTCAACGTGATCAAGCACGTGGTCGTGCCGATCATCGGCGTCATCGCCATGATTCCGGCACTGCTCGCGGTCATCGGTGGGCTCACCATCCCGATCTTCGACGTCGAGCTGCCGCCGTACGACAACTACCTGCGCTTCACGGCGCCGATCGTGGGCGTCTGGGTCGTCCTCGGGATCGGCGTGTACTTCTACCTTCGCTCGTCGAACCCTGCCGCGCTCGACCGCGTCGGCGAGGTGTACGGGGATGCGCCTGCTCCGGAGGACGTGCCGACGTATTAGCTGCTTCCGAGCCGATGCACCTGCGCCGCCGTTCGCGTGAACGGCGGCGCCCCTCTCTCGATCTATCGAGTCGATATCACCGGAGCCCGGTCCCGGGGCGGTTTCCGCGATACATCGAGTCCCGGGACCATGAGCGAGGCCCAGCGGCGCGGATCGTGCGCAGCCAGACTCGATGGATCGCGGTACCGCAGCGCGAGATGTGCCCCGGGTGAATCCGGCTCGACCGATCGAGTCAGCCTCAGTCGAAGATGCCGAGCGGGCAGTAGGCGGTCACGATGAAGTTGGGCACGTCCACGATCTCGCTGATGCGCAGGTCGACGGCGACGCTGCACAGCAGGTAGGCCTTCACCGGCTCGAGGCCGTGCTCGCGCCCGAGCCACTCGATCATGCGCTTCAGGGCGTCGCGAGCTGCGGTCATCAGGTCGGGACCGATGCCGTCGGTCGCGTAGCGCCGTCCGTTGCGCAGCTCGGCATGCGGGTCCGGCGCGGCGATGAACTCGGGTCCGGTGACGTGGAGATCCTTGCGAACCGTGAGGCGGACGAGCGCCCGCATCGGCGTCTCGATGGCCGTTCCCGAGACCTCGCCATCGCCCTGCGTTGCGTGGCCATCCCCGATGCTGAATCGGGCGCCGGGGTGGAAGACCGGAAGGAAGAGCGTCGAGCCGGCCACGAGATGGCGCGTGTCCATGTTCCCGCCATGGAGGTCGGGCGGGATCGTCGAGCGCGGGCCGGTCTCCGGCGCCACGCCCAACTCCCCGCAGAACGGCGCCAGCGGAAGCGTGATGCCCGGCCAGAACTCCGCATGGCCGGTCGATGCGTCAAAGCGCGTGATCTTGAGGAACGGATCGGGGAAGTCATCGGCCAGCAGACCAAAGCCGGGGATGGAGGCCGTCCAGCCCCAGTTGGCAGGCTCGAGCTCGAGCAGATCGATTTGAAGCGTGTCGCCCGGCGCCGCGCCGGCGACCTCGACCGGTCCGGTGACCTGGTCCACCCGATCGAAGTCGAGCTGGCCGAGTGTCTCGGTGGTGGAGTCGGCGTCGAGCTGGCCGTTCGAGGCGTCAAGGCATTCGAACTCGACCACATCCCCCGAACCGACACTGACGACCGGCTCGATGGCCGGATCCCAGGCGAGGTGGTTCTGATCGGCGGACACGCGTGTCGCGGGTGACGGGGCGCTCATGGCTCGACCTCCTCCAGCCAATGGGTTTCCCCCAGGTTGACGGCGAGGTGGGTGACGGCCGCGTCCTCCGCACCACCGTGCCAGTGCTCCTCGCCCGGCGGCGCGTGAACGAGGTCGCCGACCCGGAGGTGGGCCACCTGGCCGTCGCGCGTGCCAACGCGCCCACGGCCGTCGGTCACGAACAGGAACTGGCCGCCGGGGTGCGAGTGCCAGGCGGTGCGCACACCGGCGGGGAAGCTGACCAGCAGGACGTTCCCATCCAGCACGTCGTAGGCGCCGAGAAAGCGCGACGTGACCGGGCCGCTGAAGTTTGCCGGCTCCATCCGATCGTCGGGGACCTCGGACGAGCGCGTGACCTGCATCGGCTTACTCGACCTCGATCTTCTCGTGTGCGCGGCTGGCCGCCGTCTCCGCCTGCTGCTCGTCGAGTCGCTCGATCCATCGGTCCAGGTACACGCGCGCGGCAAGCAGCTGCTCGCGGCTGGCGGCCTTGAGGTGCTTACGGGCCTCCTCGGGGAACATGTTGTGCATGACGGCCCAGAAGGCCTCCTCGAGGCCCGATCGGCCCTGCTGCATCATCCGCGTCGGCGACCGTCGTTCGAGATCGGCGATGCGCCGCTCGAGCTCGGCTGTGCGCGGATCGGTCCCGGGCGAGGTGGGCTGATCGGTCATCGGTTGCTCCTTCAGCGTGCCGTGGTGCCAAAGCGGACCTTGAGGGTCCCAGAGTCGAATCGTGCGCCCTCGGTCGGGGCGTCGACCAGGATGCGGGGCAGGACGAGGGTTCGGCGCCACGTGCCGAGGTCGATCACGAGCTCATCGGCATGGCGCGAGAGGTTGATCTTCTCCTTCTCCGTGAAGGGCAGGTCCACCGAGAGGAGGAAGCCTCCGTCCTCGCGGACGACCTCGTACGGCCTGCCGCGGTAGAAGAACTGCGTCGGATCCTGGCCGTCGTAGAGAGCGTGCGACAGCTCGCGCAGGAGCGGCACGCCGACCATCTCACGGTCGAAGAACGGCGCCTTCTTGACCGGGATGGGGTGGAAGGTCTTCTCGACCAGCGGGCCGTAGCGCTGCTGCGCCTCGTACCAGCCCCGGAAGTAGTCGCCGACCTCGTCCGGCAGCACGCGGTTGGCGACGACCAGATCGGTGGGGTAGCCGTACAGGTGGAAGTAGGTGAACGAGCGCTGCGCCTCCGCGATGACGACCTGCTCCAGCGTCAGCACCACCCGAACGCTCGTCTTGGAATGGTCGGTGAGCAGCGCGTGCATGTACTCGAGGCGGCTGAACAGCTCCTCGCCGGCGTTGAAGACGTCGTCCCCCGGCATCGGCATGCCGACGACGCGCTTGATGAGCGGCCCGGTCAGCTTCGTGATCTTGCGGCCGAGCGGCTCGACCTTCTCCATCCACCATTTCGCCGCCTCCGGCAGGCTGAGCAGGCGGAGGGTCTCGCCCGTCGGCGCGGCGTCCACGACCACCACGTCGTAGTTACCCGAGTCGTGATGGTCGGCGATCCACAGCAGCGACCCCACCTCGTCCATGCCGGGCAGGACGGTCATCTCCTCGGCCATCACCTCGTCGAGGCCGCGCCAGCGCAGGACCGATGCGGCGTACGCCTGGATCTTGCCCCAGTAGCGCGCGACGTTGAAGAAGACGTCCGACTCCTGCGCCCACAGGTTCGGCGCGATCTCCTTCGGCATCGGTCCGAGCTCGACGTTGAAGGCGTCGCCCAGGCTGTGGGCGATATCGGTCGACATCACGATCGTCCG
>DASVDT010000088.1:0-4026 GCA_036380955.1 Candidatus Limnocylindria bacterium
CGTGACGACCGACGCCGTGCAGATCTATGGCGGCGCCGGCTACTCCCGCGACAACCCGGTGGAACGCCTCATGCGGGACGCCAAGGGAGCGCAGATCTACGAGGGGACCAACCAGATCCATCGGCTCATCGTGGCCCAGGGACTGCTCGACGGCATGCGCCGGGAGGGATGACGACCGGACCGTAGCCCCGCAGCGCGCCCACGAAACCGATGACGCCCACATCAACCAGGAGACGCCAGACCGATGACGACCCCCGCCGCCACCGCCGTGCCGCGCGTCCTGCAGACCCCCGAGCTCGAGCCCCTGATCGTCGCCCCCGAGGACCGCGCCAGCAGCGTGGTCGACCTCATCCACCGATCAGTCGAGCGCAACTCCGGGCGCGAGGCGATGCGCTGGAAGCTTCCCAGATCGCAGCGGCCGGAGGGCGCCACCGAGGCGGTCTGGACCAGCCGGACGTATCGCGAGATGTGGGACTGGGTGACCAGCGTGTCGCTGGGCCTCAAGGACATCGGCATCCATGACGGCGACTCGGTCGCGATCATCGCGCGCACGCGTCCGGAGTGGGCGATCGCCGACGTGGCCTCGATGGCGCTCGGCGCGGTCACGTGCCCGATCTATCCGCAGTCGGAGGCGGGCCAGGCCGCGTTCGTCATCAACAACGTCAGCGCGCGGCTGATCTTCGTCGAGAACGCGCAGCAGGCCGCCAAGATCGAGTCGATCCGCGACGAGTGCCCGACACTCGAGCACGTCGTGGCCTTCGAGCCGAGCGGCAAGCTGCCGGCCGGCACGCTGACCTTCGACGACGTCATGGCTCGGGCCGACATGGATGCGGCCAACCGGCTCGAATGGCAGGACAGCTGGAAGGCGATCGACCGCGACCACATCGCCACCGTCATCCACACGTCGGGCACGACGGCCAACCCGAAGGGAGCGGTCCTCAGCCACGGCAACCTGCTCTTCAACTACGAGGCGGCCAACCAGGTCGTCGACTTCTACGAGACCGATATCTTCCTGAGCTTCCTGCCGCTGTCACACATCTACGGGCGCATCGTCGACGAGGTCATCGCGCTCGGCCGCGGGGCCGCCGTGGTGTACGCGGAGGCGGTCATCGAGCGGCTGCCGGCGAACATGGTCGAGGTGCGCCCGACCGTCATGGGCGCGCCACCGCGCCTGTACGAACGCGTCTACGCGCGCGTGCTGTCCGCCGTCGAGGCCGGCTCGCCGATGCGCCAGCGCATCTTCCACTGGGCCGCCGAGCTCGGGCGCCGGAAGTACGCAAACCACGTTGCCGGACGCGGCGACTCGCCCTGGCTCGCGCTCCAGCTGAAGGTCGCCGACGCCCTGGTCTTCGGCAAGATCCGTGACCGGACCGGCGGCCGCGTGCGCTACTTCGTCTCGGGGTCGGCGGCGCTGTCGAGCGAGATCGGCGAATTCTTCTATGCCATGGGGATGCTCGTCCTCGAGGGGTACGGCCTGACCGAGACGTCGCCGTTCGTCAGTGTCAACCGCCCCGATGACTTCGTGTTCGGGACGGTCGGACGCGCCGCACCGGGTTCCGAGGTGCGCATCGATCCGGAGTCCGGCGAGATCCTGGTCCGCGGCCCGCAGGTCATGCAGGGCTACCTCAACCAGCCGGAGGAGACCGCCCGCGCCATCGACGCCGATGGCTGGTTCCACACCGGCGACATCGGCGAGCTGGACGAGATCGGCCGCATCCGCATCACCGATCGGCTCAAGAACATCATCGTCCTCGGCAACGGCAAGAACGTCTCGCCCGGGCCGATGGAGGCGGCGCTCTCGAGCTCGCGCTTCGTGGCCCAGGCGGTCATCCTCGGTGACGGCCAGCCCTATACCGGGGCGCTCATCGCACCGGACTTCGACGAGCTGGGCGCGTGGGCCGCTGCCAACGGCATCGCCGAGATGCCGCCCGAGCAGCTGGTCGAGCAGCCATCCGTCGAGAAGCTGTACGACGCCGAGGTGAAGCGCACGCTCGATGGCTTCGGCGTGCATGAGCGGCCGCGGCGGGTCGCGCTCCTGCCGCGCCTGCTGTCCGAGGAAGAGGGCGAGCTGACACCGTCGCTGAAGACGAAGAACCGCGTCGTGCTGGCCAACTGGCCGGAGAAGATCGCCTACCTGTTCGACGAGCGCCCCGCCGACCCGAAATAGCGGGCGGTACGAATGGCGGATGGCGGGTTGCGCCCATCGTAGGGCTGGCGGGCTGCGCATAAGGCGCCCCTGGTGGCACCTGACAGAACGGCGCCAACGGCCGTCACGTGCACCTTCGGACCCGGCTCTGCCGTAACCGGCGGACGGCGCCGACGAGTACCATCAGCACATGCGTGACGTGTACATCCTCTCCGCCGCCAGGACGCCGATCGGCAAGTTCGGCGGTGGGCTCTCGACCACTCCGGCCACTGACCTCGGCGCGGTCGCCATCCGCGCCGCGGTCGAGCGCGCCGGCATCGCTCCGGAAAGGGTGGACGAGGCGATCATCGGCCAGGTGCTCCAGGCGGGTGCCGGACAGGCGCCGGCGCGCCAGGCCGCGCTGAAGGCAGGGCTGCCCGAAGGCGTCAGCGCAACGACCATCAACAAGGTCTGTGGCTCCGGGCTGAAGGCGGTGATGATGGGCGCATCGGCCATCCGTGCCGGCGACGCCGAGCTCATCGTGGCGGGCGGCATGGAGAGCATGAACATGGCGCCCTACCTGCTGCCGCAGGCGCGCACCGGCTACCGGCTCGGCAATGGCGTGCTCGTCGACGCGACGGTTCACGACGGACTGTGGTGCGCGACCTGCGACGTCCACATGGGCCTTCATGCGGAGCGGGTGGCGGCGAAGCACGACGTCACGCGCGAGGCGCAGGACGAGCTGGCGCTGCGCTCGCACCAGCGCGCCATTGCGGCACAGGAGGCGGGGCGCTTCGACGACGAGATCGTGCCGGTCACGGTGGCGGGCAAGCGCGGCGACACCGTCGTCTCGGCCGATGAAGGGCCGCGGGCCGATACGAGCGCCGAGGCGCTCGCGAGGCTCCGGCCGGCCTTCCAGCCCGACGGCGGGACCGTCACCGCGGGCAACGCGCCGGGGATCACCGACGGCGCGGCTGCCGTCGTGATCGGCTCCGAAGACGCCATGAACGGCGCCCAGCCGATGGCGCGCATCACCGGCTACGCCCAGGCCGATGTGGCCCCCGAGTGGCTGTTCGAGGCGCCGATCCACGGCGTGCGACGGCTGATCGAGCGCGTGGGTGGGTCGGTCGACGACTTCGACCTGATCGAGATCAACGAGGCCTTCGCCGCCCAGGTCCTGGCCGATGGCAACGAGCTCGGATTCGACTGGGACCGCGTGAACGTCAACGGTGGCGCGATCGCGCTCGGCCACCCCATCGGCGCCTCCGGCGCCCGCGTGCTGACGACCCTCCTCTACGAGCTGCGCCGTCGTGGCGGCGGCAAGGGGCTGGCGACGCTCTGTCTCGGCGGCGGCGGCGCGGTGGCCATGGCGGTCGAAACCGTCTGACTCGTTGCCGGACGCGGTCGTCGAGGGCTAGCGTCGAAGTGACGTGAGGACCTGATCCAACGTCGCCGTGATGATGTCGGCGTCGCCGGCGGTCATCGCCAGTGGTGGCCGGATCTTGAGCACGTTGCCGGATCGCCCCGTCGTCCCGACGAGCACGCCGCGCTCGCGCATCTCATTCCTGACGGCGGCGGCGAGGTCCGGGTCCGGCTCTCGGGTCGCGCTGTCGAGGACCAGCTCCAGCCCGGCAATCAATCCGCGGCCGCGAACGTCGCCGATCGCGGGGTGTCCATCGGCGAGGGCTGACAGCGCCGCGCGCATCGCTTCGCCGATCATCGCCGAGCGCGCGACCAGCCCCTCGTCCTCGATGACGTCGAGCACGGCGAGCGCCGCGGCGCACGCCACCGGATTGCCGCCGAAGGTGCTGAAGAACGTCGTCGCCTTCGCGAACCGGTCCACGAGGTCCGAGCGGGTGACGACCGCAGCGATCGGATGACCGTTCCCCATCGGCTTGCCG
>DASVDT010000089.1:0-11727 GCA_036380955.1 Candidatus Limnocylindria bacterium
CGAGACGACCTCGGCCGCTTCAGCCGGCGTCAAGGTGGTTCCCCCGCCGATTGGGACCAGCAGCACGTCGATCGGTCCGAGCTCATGCACCTGATCCTCGGTCAGCAGGTGACCGAGGTCACCCAGGTGGCAGACGTGGACGCCGTCGATCTCGAAGCTGAAGACCATGTTCTCTCCACGGTCCTTGCCCGCCTCGCCGTCGGGGTAGGTGCGGATGCCGGTCACCAGCAGGTCGCTGTACTCGTACTCGCCCGGCCGGGTCAACGTCAGGCCGGCGGTGATCGACCGGGTGTACGTGTGGTCGGGGTGGTCGTGGCTGATGGTCAGCAGATCGACGTCGTGCTTGCCGGCCACGAAGCCGGTCGACGGGGGGCAGGGGTCGGTGATGACGGTGGCGTCCTTGCCCTTCAGTCGAAAGCAGGCGCGCCCGTACCAGGTGATCTCCATCGGTCAACGCATGGTAGCGGAGATAGCACGAGCCCCGGTGCCCGCCCAATGACACCGGGGCTCGAAGGAGGGAGGGTGGAGGTAGCAACCCGGGTGGATCTCCATCTCGCAGCCTGAAGGCTACGGACCCGTTCTAAACCCCGGGCTTGCCCAACCTTAAGAAACCTGAACCTTGGCCGGACCGCCGAGCGACCCATGGCAGAATGCGCCGATGTCAGCGCCCCAGCGGATCGTTGCGGTGTTCGTCGCGGTTCTGGTCCTTGCCGGCGTCATCGTCGTCGGGCTCAACGTGGCCGGCGACGACAATGGCGTCGCGGCCAGCCCATCGGCCTCTCCGGAGCCGTCCGCATCGGCGTCGGCCGAGGAGTCGGCGGAGCCGTCCGCATCGGCGAATGCCTCGCCGGACGACGAGGAAACGCTTGCGGTGCTTCGCGAGATCGAGGAGCAGGTGATCGACATCCGCGGCTTACCGGCCGCCGATATCGGCCCGCCCGAGATCATCACTCGTGACGAGCTGGCGGATGAACTGGAGCAACTCTTCGAGGAGGAGTACCCGCCCGAGGACCAGGAGCGCGACAACATCGCCCTCCGCGCGCTCGGGCTGCTGGAGCCCGGCCAGGACGTCGCGGAGCTCCAGCTCCAGCTGCTGGGCGACCAGGTGCTCGGCTTCTACGACGACGTCGACAAGCGCATGGTCGTCGTCAGCGATGCCGGCCTGGATGCCGAGGCGAAGCTCACGTACGCGCACGAGTACACCCACGCGCTGCAGGACGCCGCTTTCGGCCTCGACTCGCTCCAGACCGACGAGGTGGGCGAGGACGACCGCGCGCTGGCGCGCACGGCGATGATCGAGGGCGATGCCACGGTCACGATGCTGGCGTGGGCGTTTGCCTACCTCACGCCCGAGGAGCTGATGCAGATCGGGACGGGTGCCGTCCCCGATACGAGCGGGATCCCGTCGTGGATGGTCGAGCAGCTCCAGTTCCCGTACAACGAGGGCGCCCTGTGGGCCGGGGCGCTGACGGTCAATCCGACGCAACCGGACTTCGACGCCCTCGACGCCGCCTACGACGATCCGCCTGATTCGACGGAACAGATCATCGACGTTGCCGCGTGGCCCAATGGTGACGAGCCGGTGAACGTCGAGAGCGCCGACCTGGCGACCGCCCTCGGCGATGGGTGGACGGAAGTGGACTCGACGCCGATCGGCCAGGCGACGATCGAGATCATGCTTGCCTATCTCGGCGTCGAGCGCTCCGTTGCGAGCGAGGCGGCCGACGGCTGGGGCGGGGACACCGCGGTCATCGCCTCCGGACCGGAGGATGCCTTCGCCGTCGCATGGCGTCTCGCCTGGGACGAGGCCTCCGACGCGGATGAGTTCGTGGACGCATACGAGACGGCCATCGGCGCGCTCGATTTCCCGGCGAGGGTGGAGCTCCTGCCCGACGGTGAGGTGCTGGTCGTGCACGCGTCGTCGGAGGAGCTTTTGGGCCAGGTGCTGGCGGCGGCTCGCTGATCGCTACATGGACTCTGGCGCGGAGATCCCCAGCAGCTCGAGGGCATTGGCCAGGACGGAGCGGGCGGCGTCGACGAGGGCGAGTCGCGCGGAGGACAGGGCCGCGTCATCAGTCAGGACCTTCGCGTCGCGGTAGAACGCCGAAAAGGCCGTGGCGAGCTCATAGGCATAGCGCGGAACGTCGTGCGTCTCACGCCGCTCCGCCGCCTGGGCGACGGTGTCGGGGAAGTCGAGCAGGTGGCGGATCAGCTCCTGCTCGGACGGGTGCCGCAGCAGCTTGCCGGCGCGGTCTGCATCGGCGGTCAGGCCCTGCTCTGCAGCGTGGCGCAGGATGGAGCACGCCCGCGCGTGGGCGTACTGAACGTAGTAGACCGGGTTCTCGTTGCTCTGCTTCTTGGCGAGCTCGAGGTCGAAGTCGATGCCGCTGGTGAACGCGCGCGAGCTGAAGAACCAGCGCACCGGATCGGCGCCGACCTCAGCCATGAGGTCGTCAAGCGTCACGAACTGGCCCGACCGCTTACTCATCGAAACAGCCTCGCCCTGGCGGACGAAGCGAACCCAGGAGTAGAGAAGGATGCGCACCGCATCCGGGTCGTGGCCAAGCGCCTCGGCCGCGTGGAGCAGACGGGCGACCGCCCCGTGGTGGTTCTCGCCCCACACGTAGATCAGCTCGTCGAAGCCGCGGCTGAACTTCTCGCTGACGTAGCCGATATCGGCGGCAAAGTAGGTCGGGGCGCCGTTGGACCGATAGATCACCCGATCGCGGTCCTCGCCGAAGGCCGTCGATCGGAACCAGGTCGCGCCATCCTCCTCGTACACGTAGCCGGCGTCGCGCAGCTTCGAGACGCCGCGCTCGACCCAGCCATCGTCGTGGATCGAGCTCTCGGTCTTCCAGACATCGAACTCGACGCCGAGCGCCGCCAGGCTGGCCTCGATGCCCCGGCGCTGCACCTCGGACGCCCAGCGGCCGTAGACCCACTCGGCCTCGTCGCCCGCGGCCGCTTCAGCGGCGTCGATCACCTCGGAGGGCACCGATTCGGCCATCTCCCGGACGTACTCGCCGCGGTAGCCGTCCTCGGGAATCGGCTCACCGGCCCGAAGGGCACGAACCGATGCGCCGAGCGCCTTGACCTGGCCGCCGAAGTCATTGAAGTAGTACTCGCGGACGACCTCGTGCCCGGCGGCTGCCAGCACGCGACACAGGACGTCGCCGACGAATGCGCCACGTGCGTTCCCGACGTGGAGCGGCCCCGTCGGGTTGGCGCTGACGAACTCGACGTTGATGCGCTTCGCTGCATCGACGACTCGCTGCCCATGAGTGCCGCCGGCATCGCGGATGGCGCCCACCTGCGCGGCGACCCACTGGGGATCGAGCCGGAAGTTGAGGAAGCCGGGGGCGGCCACCGATGCGGCCGCGATCGATTGCGGCGGCTCGAAGTGCTCCAGCAGCGCCTCCGCGATGCGCATCGGCGCGGTGCGAGCCGCCGGCGCCAGCTGCATGGCAGCGTTGCTCGCCCAGTCGCCGTGGTCCGGATTTGCCGGGCGCTCGAGGCCCACTGTCGGCAGCGTTGCGTCGGGCGCGATGTTCAGGGCTCCCGACCGGATGGCGCGGTCGCGCGCATCGGCAATTGCTCGGGAGAGGTCCGTTCGGAGGCTCATGGGCCGTCGAGTCTAGCGCTCGACGCCAGTCGTCCGGAGGGTCAGGGCTGTCCGGCAGTCTCCGTCATGTGAGACGGGTTGGATGCCTGGGCCGGCGACCCGGTCCACAGGACGCCGCCGATGGCGAGCGAGAGGACGAGCCAGGCGGCCGCAAGTGCGACGTGCAGGCGATTGGGAGCTTCGGCCGTGGCGGCCTTGGTGTTCGGGCGGTTCATGGGAGTGGCGATGGCGTACCTTGTCGATGGCTTCTGAACATCCCCCCGCCGCCGTCAATGCAATCCACCTGCCAATCGATCCGGTGCGCTGGTGCGCCCGCGCACCGGCGCTTCAGCGCTCGCGGGCCAGTCGAAGCTCGAGTGCCTGGTCGGCGCTGAAGTCGCGCAGGCCGAGGGCGTCGGCCGCCACATCCAGGAGAGCGCCCGTCGGCGCCAGGCCGATGAGCTCACAGTGGTCGATGTCCGTGCCCGCGTCACGCGCCAGCCTGCGCACCTCGTTCACGACGGCCGCGATGCCGGTGCGCTCCCAATCCACGAGGTTGGTGCTCACCTGGGCCATCGGTGACGAGCCCGGGTTCTCCAGGAGCACGCCCATGGCCTGCACCGCGGGCATGCCGCCGGAGCTCTCGCGGATGGTGTTCGCGATCTTGATGGCGGTGGGCAGGTCATCGGTCCGGAGGTTGATGTTGAAGGCGATGAGCGGCTTGCGGGCACCGACCGCGACCGCGCCACCCTTCGGGTGGAGTCGCGCCGGCCCGTAGTCGGGAGCTCGGCCGGGATCGGAGCGGATGGCGTCGCGCAGGCCCTCGTACTGCCCGCGCCGCACGTTCGCCAGGCGGCGACGTTCCGGCCTCAGCGCGGCCTCACCGTAGAGGTAGACCGGGAGCTCGAACCGCTGAGCGATCTGCTCGCCGAACCGCCGGGCAAGGTCGACGCATTCTTCGATGCGGGTCGTGCCCAGGGGCACGAACGGAATGACGTCGACGGCCCCGATGCGCGGATGGGCCCCGCTGTGCTGCTCCATGTCGATGAGCTCCAGGGCACGGCCGACCGCGGCGGTCGCGGCGCGGACCACCGGTTCCGCGTTCCCGGCGAACGTGACGACGCTGCGGTTGTGCGTCTCGTCGCGCGAGTGATCGAGGACGGTCACGCCGTCGATCTGGCCGACCGCGCGAACGATCTCGTCCACCACCTCGGCTCGCCGCCCCTCGCTGAAGTTCGGGACGCACTCGATCAGTCCAGGCACGCTCCTGATCGTAGCGTGCGGGTTCCCGCTCGGACTGGTCCCACCGCCGTCAACCGGCATGGCGCCGCGCCGATGCTACGCTCCGCCGGTGATTCGCCCAGCGCCTTTCGATCGGCGATGACGGGAACGCTCTACGTCGTGGCGGTCCCCATCGGGAATGCCGATGACCTGTCAGCGCGGGCTCGGGAGACCCTGCAGCGTGTCGCGGTGGTCGCCGCCGAGGACACGCGCCACTTCGCCACGCTCGCCCGACACCACGGGATCGAAACCCGCGTCGTCAGCTATCACGATCACAACGAGGAGGCCCGCTCGCGGGAGCTGATCGGCCGCATGGAGCGCGGCGACGACGTGGCGCTGGTCAGCGATGCCGGAACGCCGCTCGTCAGCGATCCGGGATATCGGCTCGTGCGGGCCGCCATCGATGCCGGAATCCCGATCACGAGCGTTCCCGGGCCATCCGCGGTGACGACGGCGCTGGCCGCATCCGGATTGCCACCGCATCCCTTCCGATTTGTTGGCTTTCTGCCACGCACAGCGGCCGCCCGGCGCGCGACGTTCGAGGGAGTCGCGGCAGACGCTGCGACCCTGGTCGCGTTCGAAGCGCCTCGCCGCCTGGCCGACGCGCTCCGCGATGCGCTTCGCGCCCTGGGCGACCGGCCCGCCTGCCTGGCCCGCAACCTGACCAAGCCGCACGAGCGCTACCAGCGCGGCGCGCTTTCCCAGCTCATTGCCGAGCTCGAGTCCGAAGGCGACGTGCGCGGGGAATGCACGCTGCTCATCAGCGGGGCTTCCCCACAGTCGGTCGCGACGGCCGACGCCGAGGCCGATGCGCGCCTCCTGCTCGACGCCGGAGCGCCCGCGCGCGCGACGCAGGATCTGCTGGTGCAGCGTCACGGGCTCTCAAGGCGCGATGCCTATGCGCTCGTGCTGCGCCTCCGCGACCGATGACGGCGGAGATCGTCGAGCGCGTCCGCCGCTCGTCGCGCTACCGCGACGTCGACGCGAACCTCGTCGCTCGCCTGGCCGCGGAGGAGCTGCCGAAGGCACGGAGCGCCGACGACGCGGTCAAGCGCGTCAAGCGCCGGCTGCACCAGGCTGTCGGTGCATTCCGCAACGAGCGTCCGACCGACGTCCTCGCTGCTGTGCGCGATGCCTGGAACGGGGACCTGACAGCGTCCGCACTCCGCGCCGCGTGTGCCGACGTGATGCGATCGCACGCATCGACCCGTGAGCGCCTGCCGTATCTCGACACCTTATATATGCGCATCTGGGAAACGACCGGGATCCCCGCCACGCTCCTGGACGTCGGCTGCGGCCTGGGGCCGCTCGCGCTGGCCTGGATGGGGATCGGCAACGCGACCTATGTCGCAACCGATGTCGACCAGCGGCCGCTCCAGGCGGTGGATGCGTTTCTCGAGATGGTCGGGCAGCCGCACTCGGTGCGGGCCATGGACGTCGTCGCGTCCATCCCGGACGATCGGGCGGACGTGGCTCTCCTCCTGAAGCTGGTGCCGACCCTGGATCGTCAGGACCCCGGCGCTGCCGTCCGCCTGATCCGCGGCCTGAACGTGCGCCATGCCGTGGTCAGCTTCCCGGCGCGATCGCTGGGCGGCCGCGGCAAGGGGATGGAAGACACCTATCGCGCGCGCCTGCAACGACTCGTCGACGACGGCGGGCGGGTCCGCGGCGTGGTGGACGTATCGGTCTCGAACGAGCTCATCTTCGTCCTGACGCTCGATGGCTGACGCGCTCGAGACCCGGCGCGGAACGCTCCCCGTGCCCACGTTCCTGCCGGACGCGACCCGGGCCGGCGTGCGTGGCACCAGCAGCGAGGACCTGCGCCAGGTCGGCATCGAGGCGCTCGTCGTCAATGCCTTCCACCTGCTGCGCCGGCCGGGTGCCAGGGTGGTGCAGGCGGCGGGTGGCATCCATCGGTTCATGGACTGGAACGGGCCGATCCTCAGTGACTCCGGTGGCTTCCAGGTGTGGAGCTTGATCCGGCAGGATCCCAACCGCGGTGTCATCCGCGATAACGAGGTGATCTTCCGCGAGCCGGAGACGGGCGAGAAGTGGAACCTCACGCCCGAACGGATCATCAACCTCCAGTTCCAGCTCGGCAGCGACATCGTGGTCTGCCTGGACGACTGCACCGATGCCGACGCGCCCGAGGCGGAGCAGGAGCGCTCCGTCGAGCGCACGGTCCGATGGGCGCGCCGATGCCGCGAGGAGTTCGACCGACAGGCCGCGCAGCGCCGTGGCGATGCGCCGCGCATCTTCGCCGTCGTCCAGGGTGGCGGCGTGGAGTCGCTGCGCCGCCAATGCGCCGAGGAGCTTGCCGCCATCGGCTTCGACGGCTACGGCTTCGGCGGCTGGCCGCTGGCGGCCGACGGCACGCTTCTCGCCGATCCATTGCGCTGGGTCGCCGACGCTCTTCCGGCGCCGGCGCCGAAACATGCCCTCGGAATTGGGCGCGCCGATCACGTGGTGAGCGCGTTCACGCTCGGCTATTCGTCGTTCGACAGCGCGCTGCCGACGCGCGACGCTCGCCATGGTCGCCTGTACGCCTTCAAGCCCGGCTGGGCCGCTCGCCGGCCCTCACCCGGCGACGACTTCTTCGGCGCCATCCGCATCCACGATCCGGAGTACCGCGTCGACCACGGTCCGATCGAGGACGGCTGCGACTGCCCGCTCTGCACCGGGCATTCGCGGGCGTACCTGCATCACCTCTTCAAGGTGGGCGACGCGTCAGCAGAGCGCCTGGCGACGCTCCACAACCTGCGCTTCTACGTGCGGCTCTTCGCGAACCTGCGCGGCTCAGCCGGGTAGATCACGCATGGGCTCCGGCCTGCGCCGGATCCTCGCGACCGAGCGTGTCGGGGTCGACGCTGCGTGCCCTGGCCAGGCGTTCGGCCACGAGCTGCAGCGCGATGGCCGACCCGAGCAGGGAGCCGGCAGCGCCCGGGACTCGACCGGTGTGCGGCAGGACGATGCGGCCCGCGGGGGTATCGGCGCGATCGATGCCCTCGGCCAGCGCGTCGCCGAGGATCGCTGCGGCCGGCATCCCCAGGGAGCGCGCGGCGCGGAGGGCGCGCTGTGCGCGCGCGAGGACCGTCCCCGTCGGCGCGTCCGCCGTGAGCACGACCACCATGCCGGTCCACCGCGTCGCGGCTGCCAGGTGGCCGTGCATGACCGTCTCGAGCTCGAGCGCCGACGCGGGCAGCCGCGCGCCCTCGGACACCTTGAGCGCCATCTCTCGCGCCGACACGTAGTCCACTCCGGCTCCGGCGATCACGAGGCGGTCGATCCCGGCCAGCCCGGCGGCAACCGAGGCGGCCGAGCGCGGATCGGTGGTCACGTCGAGCAACGCGCGAACGGCCTGCGCGTCCACGGGCTTCCGCGTCAGCCGTGCGGCCAGCGCCATGCCGGCGACGATCGGGGAGAGATAACCGACGGTGTGGCACCAGCTCTGATCTTGCTCCTCGGTGCGGATCACGGAGTCGACGATCTTCGCCGCCGGCGAGCGGTCGCAGACGGTGACGAGGGCCGTTGGCACCTTCGCGTCGCGCGCCGCCGCGAGGGCCTCGTTCGTCATCTGCGTCCCACCCTCGTGGGAGACGCCGATCAGCAGCCCGGCGGCGGGCACCCGCCGCAGGACTTCGAGCGCCGGCAGGGCGAAGACGCCGCGTCCCGTTCCGTCGAGCGCCTCGTTGAGCAGCTCGGCGATGCCCATCGCGGCGTGCTCGGACGTGCCGGCGCCCGTCAGGACGATGGGCCGGGAGGCGGCATCGGCCTCGCGGATCAGTGTGGCCACCCGCTCGACCGCGTCGTCTGTCGCGAGCCGGTGCACGAGCCGCTCGGCGAGCCCGGGCTCCGCGGCGACCATCTCGGTCATGAGGTACGGCGGCCGCGATCGGAACGCGGGCATCTCCGACGGCGCCCACGGATCGGGCGCACCGGGCAGCGGGGCGTGGGAGTCGCGCCTCACCGGCGTCAGCCTCGTGGCATCGGGATGCGGACGCCTCGCTCCTCGGCCACCTCGATGGCGCGCTCGTATCCGGCATCGGCGTGGCGGATGACGCCCATGCCCGGGTCGGTGGTCAGCACGCGCTCCAGTCGGGCGGCCGCCTCCGGTGTCCCATCCGCGACGATCACCATGCCGGCATGCAGCGAGTAGCCGATGCCGACGCCGCCACCGTGGTGGAAGCTGACCCAGGTGGCGCCGGCCGCGGTGTTGAGCAGGGCGTTGAGGATCGGCCAGTCGGCGATGGCGTCGCTGCCGTCGCGCATGGCCTCCGTCTCTCGATACGGGGATGCGACGGAGCCGGCGTCGAGGTGGTCGCGACCGATGACGATCGGCGCGCGGATCTCGCCCGACGCCACGAGCTCGTTGATGCGCAGCCCGGCCCTCGCGCGCTCGCCATAGCCGAGCCAGCAGATCCGGGCCGGCAGTCCCTGCACGGGCACCTTCTCGCGCGCCAGCCGCAACCATCGCTGCAGGGACGCATCCGATGGAAACAGCTCGGCCAGCGCGGCGTCGATGCGGTCGATGTCGGAGACATCCCCGGACAGGGCCGCCACCCGGAACGGGCCCTTGCCTTCGCTGAACAGCGGTCGGATGAAGGCGGGCACGAAGCCGGGGAAATCGAACGCGTTCTCGACGCCGGCGTCGCGCGCGTGCGCCCGAATGTTGTTGCCGTAGTCGAACGTGACCGCCCCGCCGCGCTGGAGGGCGAGCATCGCGCGGACGTGGTCCGCCATCGACGTCATCGAGCGACGGATGTAGTCGTCGGGGTCGCTGGCGCGCAGCGCCAGCGCATCGGCCAATGGCAGGCCGGCCGGGACGTAGCCGCCCAGCGGGTCGTGCGCGCTCGTCTGGTCGGTCACGAGGTCGGCATGCCACCCACGGCGCACGAGCTCGGGCAGGACGTCCGCGGCGTTTGCCACGAGCGCCACCGAGCGGCCGGCTCGGTCGTTGCGCCAGCGGTCGACCATCACCATCGCCTCGTCGAGCGAGTGGGTGAGCTCGTCGACGTAGCCGGCATCCAGGCGACGACGCGCGCGCGTTTCGTCGACCTCGACCACGAGCGCGGCGCCGCCGTTCATGGTGATGGCCAGCGGCTGCGCGCCGCCCATGCCTCCGAGGCCGGCGGTGACCGTCGCGGTGCCGGCCAGCGAGCCGCCGAAGTGCTGGCGCGCGGCCTCGGCGAAGGTTTCGTAGGTGCCCTGGATGATGCCCTGCGTGGCGATGTAGATCCACGATCCGGCCGTCATCTGCCCGTACATGGTCAGGCCCGCGCGCTCGAGCTCGCGGAACTGGTCCCAGGTCGCCCAGTGCGGCACGAGGTTGGCGTTGGCGATCAGGACGCGCGGCGCATCGCGAGTCGTGCGGAAGACGCCGACGGGCTTGCCTGACTGGACGAGCAGCGTCTCGTCGTTCTCGAGGCGTCGGAGCTCGGCGACGATGGCGTCGAACGCCTCCCATGAGCGCGCGGCGCGACCCGTCCCGCCGTAGACGATGAGGTGCTCGGGATCCTCGGCGACCTCGGGATCCAGGTTGTTCATGAGCATGCGCAGCGCCGCTTCCTGCTGCCAGCCCCTGCAGGACAGCTCCGTGCCGCGCGGTGCACGGACGGGGCGCGGGCCACTGACCGGTCGTACGGCCGTCATGCGCGGATGATATGCCGACGCCGACAGAGCCGATCAGGCGCGCGACAGCAGATATGCCGACGCGAAGCCGAGAACCGTCGCGAGGCCGACCCAGTCACCGCCGTTCTCGAACGCCTCGGGCATCATCGTATCGGCCAGCATGGTGAGGATCGCGCCCCCGGCAAACGCCTGGACGATGGCGACCGCGCCGGCATCCATGCCCGACAGGAGCGCGTTGCCCATCCCGGCCGCGATGCCTGATGCGATCGCCACACCGACCCACAGACCGATGATCCACGCGCGTGGATGACCCTCATCGGACAGGTCGCGACCACCGGCCACGCCCTCCGGGATGTTTGACAGAAAGACTGCCGCGAGCAGAGACGTGGACAGGCCGGCGCCGCCGAGCAGGCTCGCTCCGAGGACGATCGACTCCGGCAGGCCGTCGAGCAGCGTGCCGAGAACGATGGCCGGTCCGCTCGTCGGCGCGATCGTGCCTCGTCCGGGTGGCTCGGATGCGCGCCGCCGCGCAGATCGCTGAAGGAGCCAATCGCCCGCGAAGTAGGTGAGTGCGCCGGTCGCCAGTCCGATGGCGGTCGCTGCCGTCCCGCCACCCGCGAACGCTTCCTCGGTCAGGTCGAAGGCCAGCGCGCTGATGAGCGCACCGGCACCGAAGCCCATGACCAGCGCGACCGCCCGACGCGGGATCCCAAGCCCGACGCCGGCCACCGCACCCACCACGAGCGACGAGGCGGCCGCGAGTCCCCACAGTCCCGCCTGGATCGGCTCAGGCACGACGATCAGTCGTCCCCGAACGGATTCGGGCGCTTCGGCTTCTCGGGCGGCAGGCGGAACAGATCGTCCGGGTCCCGCTTCGGCGGGAGTGGCAGGGGCCACGCGTCGCCCTCGTCGGAGGGCGTGCTCGCGTGAAGGAGGTCCGACCACGCGTCCGCATCGGTCTCGCCGGAGAGCTCGCGCCGGTAGACCGGGAACCGCTCGTCGCCGGCGACCCGCTCGAAGGCGGCCCGCTCGTACATCGATGGTGGCCCAGGCGACGGCAGCCACGCGTCGGGAAGGCCCTCGGGATACGCCTCGACGGCGATGATGCCGCGGCGATCGAGCTCGTCGCATACCGCCTCGAGCAATGCCACGCCATCGGCCAGGCGCGCCTCGGCGTCCGGGGCGCCGTGAATCTGAAGGCAGGTCACGACCCAGGG
>DASVDT010000090.1:0-9447 GCA_036380955.1 Candidatus Limnocylindria bacterium
TGGGCGCGGCTCCAACCCAGGCGCGTCCTTGCCAGCAACACCTCGCGTCCGAGGTATTGCGCCTGGTCGCGGGCACGCTGCGAGCCTCGACGTCGCTTCATGCCGGTGATTCTGGTGTGGCGCGATTACCGGAGGCTTACCGGCTCATTAATCGGGCAGCCGCGCACGCGACCCCGGCCTCCCGCTCCGTGCTGCCCGATCGATGAGGCAGCAGTGCACGCCAGCACATGCCCACGTGCATGGTTGCCTGAAATATCGGCGTCCATGGGAAACGATCGATGGACGCATCGCCTCTACTCCTCGAGGCCGTATTCCTTGATCTTGGCGTAGAGGAGTCGGCGGTAGATGCCGAGGTCCTCGGCGGCCTTCGTGCGGTTCCCGCCGGCGCGATCCAGCGCCTCCTTGATGAGCTGCCGCTCCAGCGAGCTGACGCGGTCCTTGAAGGAACCGGTGCCATTGCCGTCACCATTGCCGGCGCCGTCGGCTGCGGCGGCCTCGGCCTCATCGGCTTCCAGGGCGGATCGGCGGTCGTCGAGACGCGCCTCCTCGTCATCCAGGCGTGACCGCCGTTGCGCGAGTGCCCGACGGTCGCGGGCCTCCCGGCTGTTGGAGAAGGGCAGGTGGTCGGCGGTGATCGGGTTGCCGCGGGAGAGCACCACGGCCCGCTCGATGGCGTTCTCCAGCTCGCGGACGTTGCCGGGCCAGTCGTACTCCACCAGCCGGTTCAGCGCGTCCTCGCTGATGGTCGTCGGGATCTCGCCGGGCGCGTGCCGGTACTTCACCAGGAAGTGCTCGACCAGCAGGGGGATGTCCTCCTTGCGATCGCGCAGCGGCGGCATGTCGATGTGGATGACGTTCAGCCGGTAGTAGAGGTCCTCGCGGAACCGCCCCTTGTCGACCTCCTCGGCCAGGTTGCGGTTGGTGGCGGTGATGACGCGGATGTCGATCTTGATCGGCACGTTCGAGCCGATGCGCTCGAACTCCCGCTCCTGGAGGATGCGCAGCAGCTTCGTCTGCGTCGCGAGCGTCATCTCGCCGATCTCGTCCAGGAAGATCGTGCCCTTGTTGGCCGTTTCGAACCGGCCCTTGCGCATCGTCATCGCGCCGGTGAACGAGCCCTTCTCGTGGCCGAACAGCTCGGTCTCCAGCAGCGTCTCCGGCAGGGCCGCGCAGCTCACCTTCACCAGCGGATGCGGGTTGCGCTTGCTCGCCTTGTGCAGCGCCTCGGCGACCAGCTCCTTGCCGGTCCCGGACTCCCCGGTGATGAGCACGGTGGCGTCCGAAGAAGCCACCTTCCCGATGAGCTTGAAGACCTCCAGCATCGGCTTCGAGGAGCCGACGATGCGCTCGCGCTCGGCGGCTGACTTGCCGAGCTCCAGGCGGAGGGCGGAAACCTCGGAGGACATATCGGCGTGCTCGAAGACGCGCTTCAGCGTCGCGAGCAGGTCGTCGATCTCGAAGGGCTTGGTGACGTAGTCGTACGCACCCTGCTCCATGGCCTTGATGGCGGTCGAGCTCCCGCCGAAGGCGGTCATGACGATGACCTCGAGCTCGGGGTGCTCGCGCTTCAGCGTCTTCAGGACGCCGAGCCCGTCCTGGTCGGGCAGCTTGACGTCCATCATCACGAGGTCGGGCAGGTCCTTCGCGACCGCCTCGAGGGCCTCGGCGCCGGTCTTGGCGATGCGCGGCTTGTAGCCCTCCTCGCTCAGGAGATCTTTGAGCAGCGCGCGAACATCGGCGTCGTCATCAACCACCAACACCGAGCGCGACGAGTCGGTCAACAGGGCTCCTCCGTGTGCCCTCGGTCGAGAGCGGAGGCACAGTATACGAACCGTTCGATTTGCGAACAAATCGGGGGGTGGGGGTGTTGGCGCGGCCCATGCGGAGCCGATGTATCGGATGGACCTCGCCCGAGCCCCATCCAGGTCGGGTCTATCCGATTCATCGGCCAACATCGCGCACGGACGGCGCCCCCGGGCTCGCCACACGCTCACTCCGGACCGATAGATCGGTCTAACCGCGCCTGGCACACGCCGAGGATCGATCTAACCGACTAATCGGCCGGTAATGCGTCGGTAAGCGGCCACGGGGCATCATCGGCGACATGGGCCAGACGAGAGCCGATGCGCGGCGGCGTGCGATCAAGCAGGCGGAGCGGTTCGCTTCTGAAGTGAGGATGGCCCGCGCCGATCGAGGGTTGACGCTCAAGCAGGTTGGCCGAAGGGCCGCCGTCTCACCCGATACGGCCCGCCGCGTTGAGAACGGTGATCCCGGCGCGGAGCTCGACACGCTCTGCGCCGTCGGAGCGGCGGTCGGCCTCGACGTTGTGCTCCAGGCCTACCCGTCGAATCCACCATCGCTGCGAGACTCGGGTCAGCTCGTCCTGGCTCAGTACCTCTGCTCAATTGCGCATCCGTCGTGGAAGCCGGAACTCGAGATGCGAGCCGGCGACCATGGCGAGGCGATCGACCTGGGCTTCTTCGGCGCGCGGGAAATCATCGACGTCGAGATCGATCGGCTCATTCTCGACTGGCAGAAGCAGCACCGCCGCAACAACCTCAAGCGTGACTACCTCGCGGCGCGCCATCAGCGGCCGGTCCGCCTGGTCGTGGCGATCGAGGACACGGTGCGAAATCGTTCCGCGCTCGCGCCGCACCTCCCGTTCATCCGCACGGTCCTGCCCGCGGGCACACGCGAGGTTCAGCGTGCCCTGAGGACCGGCGAACCGCTCGGCCGTGATGGCCTGATCTGGATCCGCCGGTCCCGGATCCCCTAGTCACAGCGATACATCGGACAGACTGCGCCCCGAGGTGTCCCCACGCACGCGCCGCACCGATAGGTCGGACAGACCGCGCCTGGCACGCCCTCAGGCGCGGTGAGACCGATACATCGGTGTGGGTCGCGCACGAAGCGCGCCTCCGGGTGTTTCCCACGCACGCGCCGCACCGATAGGTCGGACAGACCGCGCCTGGCACGCCCTCAGGCGCGGTGAGACCGATACATCGGCGCGGGTCGCGCACGAACCGCGCCCCGAGGTGCTTCCCACGCACGCGCCGCACCGATAGGTCGGACAGGCCGCGCCTGGCACGCCCTCAGGCGTGGTGAGACCGATACATCGGCGCTACTCCGACGTCGGCGAAGGCGAAGCCTCCTCCGAAGCCGATGCGGACGCTGAAGCCGAAGCCGACGCCGAAGCCGATGCCGACGCTGAATCCGACGCCGACGCCGATGGCTCGACGGACAGCGATGGCGCGGGCACGGACGGCAGGGGAACCGGGGTGGGCTCCGGGATGAAGCGCGACGGGATGCCCAGGACGGAGAGCACCAGGATCAGCACGAACGCCGCGATGACGAGCAGGATCCACGGCCGCGCCAGACGGTCCTCGCGCGGCGGAAGGGCGCCGCGGTAGCCGGGGCTGCGCTCGGGATCGTTGGTCGTCATCGGTCTTGAGGTTCTCCTGTGCGGGCGAGCCGCGCCCCTGCATCGGTCACTTGCGTACGCAGCCGGGCGATGCGACGCCGGCCTTCATGGATGCCGCGCACTCCGCTGACGGCAAGGGTCCAGGCCAGGAGCGCCAGCGATGCGACGACCGCCACGGCCAGGGCCGCCACGGCCAGGTCGAGGATCAGTCCCACGGCGGGCGAAGGGTAACAGGAATGCGGCGGTCAGCGAGCGTTGCGCATGGGCGGGATCGCGATGCCCAGCACACCCGCAGCGGCGCAGATGCCGCCACTGATGACGAGCACGGCAGCCGGACCGATCAAGCCGGAGAGGTACCCCGCACCGCCCATCGAGGCGGCGATCGAGCCGAACACGAGGGCCTGCCGGCTCGACACGACGCGGCCCATGAGCCGCTGTGGGGTCCGCTCCTGGAAGAGCGTGACGGTCGGAATGATGAAGACCATGTTGAAGGCGCCGGTGAAGAAGAAGGCGACCAGCGCCAGGCCCGGATCGCGCGTCAGGCCGGCCGCCGCCAGCGACAGGCCCATGCCGATGAAGCCCGCGATCACCATCGGCCCCTTCGGAGCCCGATCGCCGAGCGCGCCGACCAGGATGCCCGCCAGCACGCTGCCGACGGCGATGGCCGTCAGCAGGAACGAGGTCATCTGCTCGAAGCTCAGGGTGCCGAGATCCACGACCTGCTTGGCATACAGGAAGGTCACGACGATCTCGGCGCCCACCGCCACCTGGGCGAGCGTCGAGAGCAGCGTGTTCGACAGGAGCGCCCTCTCGTGGAACAGGAATCGGAATCCCTCGGCCATGTCGCGCCAGATGCCACGGATCGATATCGGCTCCTGCTCCTCTTCGACCTGGCGGGGCAGGATCATGGCCCAGATCAACACGGCCGAGACGACGTAGGTGCCGGCATCCAGCACGAAGGCCGCGCCGAGCACGGACGACAGTGCCGTCACGATGACGCCCGCCACGGGGAAGCCCAGCAGGTCGGCCGCGGTCTCGGGGACCGACAACGCCGAGTTCGCCGACACGAGATCGCGATCGCCGACCACCGACGGCACGACCGCCGTCTTTGCCGGCCGGAACAGGAGGGTCACCGTCGCAACCGCGAAGGCGATCGCGTAGACCAGGCCGATGTGGATCTCGAACGCGAAGGGCACCGCCAGGACGAGGACGGCGCGGATGACGTCGCAGGCGATCATGGTGCGCCGGCGATCCCATCGGTCCACCAGCACGCCGGCCAGCGGGCCCAGGAGCATCGAGGGGATGGCCGTCGAAGCGAACGTCAGGCCGACCTCGAGCGACGAGCCACGCGTCAGGACCAGTGTGCCGAGCGCGATGACGTGGATTCGATCGCCGAGCAGCGAGATCAGCTGCCCCGTCCAGAGCAGCGAGAAGTTGCGGTTCCGGACGAGGCGCAGGTACGGCGATTGGCGGCGGACGCCGGCCTCCTCCGCCTCGGCCTCGGTCATCTCGGCCGGGATGAGGCCGGTGTCGCTGTACGGCAGGCCGCCGATGGCGGCAGCGCCCGCCGCACCGGGCCGGAAGTACGTGCTGCCGCCCAGCGCCAGGGAGGCACGACTCGGCGAATCGGCCCGGGTCATCGAGTAGACGATGGCCCAGAAGATCCCCAGCGCCAGGAGCACGTCGCCGATGCTGATCACGTCGCGGATGATCGGGATGGGGATCGGGATGACGTCGCCGAACAGTCCACCCTGCGCCACGAAGCTGGCCACGGTGTCGACCCGCAGGAGGGTGTGGAACGGGTCGTTGAGGATGTCGGCCTCGGTGAAGCCGGCCGAGAAGAAGGCGGCCGACCAGATCGGCATCTGCCCGGCGTTGATGAGGACGGCGGCCATGTTTGCGCCGATGCCGACCGATGCGATCTGCAGCCCCGGCACGCGCCAGTTTCCCCAGAGCCAGGCGAAGATCAGCCCGTAGGCGGCGATGTAGGCCCAGCCGAGGGGAATGTCGGCGAAGCCCGCCTCCCTGGTGAGGCCCGCGGCCAGGCGGAGCGCCAAGGCGGCGATGAGGAGGGCGGTCCAGCGGAGCTTCAGATCGGCGAGTCGAGGGAATCCGCCCCCCGCCAGTGCGCCGACGATCAGCGCAAGGAGGATCGTGCTAAGAAACATCGTCCGAGGCGAGAATCGGCCTCGTAGGCGGTCGCGCTTCGGCCGCCGCGATGATGTCTGCCTCGTCGCGCTCCAGGGTCGTCGGCCCTCGCTCTTCGGTGTCCGGCCTCCAGTCGAGGACTGACCGATCCAGGTTGACGAGGATCGGAACGATGTCCGGGTCGAACTGGATGCCGGCGAACTTCACGAGCTGCTCGACGGCTGCCTCGTGGGTCAACGGGATCTTGCGGTATGGACGGGCGCTCGTCATGGCCTCGTAGGCATCGGCGATCGCCATGATTCGGGCACCCTGCGGGATGTCGAGCGCTTCGACCCCATTCGGATAGCCAGAGCCGTTGAACCACTCGTGGTGGGCGAGGATCAGCGGCCCCTCGTTCTTCAGCTGCGTCGCCGGTTCGACGATCCTGGCGCCGATGGTCGGGTGCTGGTTCATCAGGATCCGCTCGCGCTTATCGAGCGGGCCCTCCTTCAGCAGGATGTGGTCGCGGATGCCGATCTTCCCCACGTCGTGCAGGTAGCTGGCCCACTTGATCTTCTCGATCTCCTGCTCGGGCAGCCGAAGCACCCGGCACATGGCCTCGGCGATATGGCTCACGCGGCTCGAGTGGTGGCGCGTGTACTCGTCGCGCGCGTCGATCGCCTTCGCCAGCGCCTCGATGGTCTGCTCGAAGAGCTCTCTCGTCTCGACGTACCGCGCGTACGCCAGCCTGGTCGTGAAGAGCGGGACGACGAAGAGCGGCGTTGCCCACCAGCCGACGCCGTTCGGCAACTGGAAGATCAGGGCCATAAGCCAAGCCAGCGGTGCCAGGCCGATCAGATTGGCGGCCACACCCCCGACGTCTTGAGCCCAGATGGTTCGTGTTGGAACACCGGTGCGAGCCGTCACAGCGAGAACAGCCAACACCCACGTGAGAGCGAGAAATACGGCGCTGGCTAGGAGCGCGAACAGGAATTCGACGAGCCGATCCGATCGTCCAACCGCGGCGGCCAGTACTTCGTAAAGCATCCCTGCGGCAGCGACTGACGCGGCCGCGGCGGAGTGGTTGTAGAGCGTCCCATACCATGGAACCTGCCCGCGGACCTCACGTTCATCCGTCGTGCCGACGAACGCCACGATGGCCGCTGCGGTGGGGCCACCTAGAACCATGGAAGCGAGGATCGGTGCCGAGCCGACAGACACCACGCTGCCACGTGGAAGGCGGACCGGTAGTGCGCTAGCTACCAACGTTGCCAGCGTCCAGAAAATCAGGCCTGGGACACCGCCTATCTCAGGCCGAATCGGGAACAGCAAAGTAGCCGCCGCAATTACGAGAACTGCGGCGGCTACGGTTGCGAGGATGAGGCGGATAACGTTGGTGTTCACCGGCGTTGTGTATGGGTCGTGCCCGGCCGGAGTCTACCACGACCACCTACCAGCCCTGGACTCCCGCTCCACCCGCTAATGCGAGCGCAACGAGCGTTGACAGTGCCGACATCAGCGCGCCGATGCGCATCAATTGCGCCCGCATGCCGATCTCCTCTGGGCTGGATTTACCAGCCCTTGATGAGCTCTCTGGCCATCAGAAGGTGCCCTCTTCTGAACCTAACCACATACAACCGACACACTCCGTGACGGAACGGTCGGTTGCACTACCAGCTCCCCGACGTGCCTAAGTGCCCAAATTCGGCCGTCGGATCAAGGCGTCCCTTGTTGAGTGAAGGTACGAAAGTACCAGTCACAGGCGGTACTGTAGAGTGACCGCTAGGCAATAGTCAAGCCCTTGACGGACTTTCACGGCTGTCAGTCAACACATCATTGATCGAAGCTGCTGCGCCGAATTGGCCCACGGCGCTAACGAAATGCGACGAAGGTTCGTCTGCAAACTCGTTCCGCAATCGCTCGACGTAGTTGACGATGGTCTGGCGAGCAGCCACCCGCTTGCCGGACCGCGCCACAGCGCTGGCCATGGCTAGGACCGCTGCCTCGTCGTAGGCATCTAGTTCCAGCAGTGTTGATGCTGCTCGAATGGCGACGTCCGTCGAATATGCGTCCGGCCCAGACTCCGCGATCGGGAGGAGAAAGCGACGGACGTCCGTATGGGTAGCAAGTTGCAGGCGCGAAGCCCAATCCTCGTACCGCAGATCGGCGAGAAACTCGCCGCGTACGAGATCGAGGACACGATTGACCGCCACATGTCGATGCTGCCAGTCAGCCCCGGAGATTCGCTCTGGTAACCGGTGAATCTCGGCAATGTCTGTATGAACTAGGTCGTCGTTGAGGGCGACTTGGTCGGCCGTGCTGATGATGTACTCCGGGCTATCACCGCCCCGGTAAGCTGGGTCGAGGTAACGGCGCAGCTGAAACACCGTCTGGTTGAGACTGTTGATCGCCGAATCGCCGTCGGCGTCGGGCCACAAGAGGTCAATGGCCGCATCCCGGGACAGCGGCTGGCGACAGTGCGCCGCAAGTAACCCGAGGAGGGCGCGCACCCGCTTCTTGTCTATGCGTATCTCCGGGCCATTCCAGTTGGCACGGTGCACCGCAACGTTGCCGAAGGTGCGGACGAAGAGGCGAGTCGCCTGGATGTACTGAAGCTTTCGGTGGGCATCGGCGACGTCCGAGCCTGGGATTGATCTCAGGCGCTCCGTCGTCTCCCGATTTGCATGGCGTACGACTGCATTGAGCAGAGCTTGTCGACCCGCCCCTGAGGCAAAGCCCAGTAAGTCGACAAGTGGTACGCGCCAGCCCTCCGGATCCATCTCGGCGAGCTGCGCGACAAGGGCGGCACCGTGGTCAGTGGCAACGACCTTTCGAGCTGTCTTCGAAACTGCATAGCGGCGAAGCCACCAACGCATCGCTGGCGCAAGCCCAGCCTCAACGACCTCGCGGGCAGTATCCCAACTGATGGTCGCCATTCGTTTGTTGCCGTGATCCAGCGTTACCGCGCCGACCTTTAAGCTAGCGAGCAGAACAATCAGTCGTTCACCGCGCGCCGTGGCTTCGGCGAGAGCGCCGAGGTGTTCACCGCATTCGCCGTGGCACCCCTCCTGAACGTGCGTCGCAATAGCTCGTGCAGCGACGGATTCCGGCGTATAGCGCTTGTCTTGGGGCGGGGTATCTAGGTCTTGCGCAGCCGCCTGGATGTCGGCCTTCGACCAGCTGGCTAGGTACATCGCCTCAACTAGGCGTGCGGCAATGATCCCGTGCATCCCACCTGTCACCGCCCCACTGGCTTGAGCTTCGCTGAGCTCAGTTATGGCCGCCTGGAATCGCCCGTCGAACGCATGTACGGCTGCGAGTCCGTACCGTGCATGGGCTAGTGGTCGTGGCCACGGCTCGGTGCGGCGAATCGCATCACTTGCGACGACGCGAGCGCGATCAGGCTGTCCCGAGGCGAGTAGCGCAAGCACCAAATCGGTGTTGTCTGCGAAAGGACTCGTAGGCAGGTTCCGCCAAAACTGCGCCGCACGGTGAAGGTGGGTGATCGCCTCCGGCAATCTGCCCATTTGCATCAACACGCCGCCGGCGTTGTGCAGAGCAATCGCGGCGAAGTGTTCCAAGCCTCGAGTACTGGCCTCGACCGCAATACGTTGGCACTCGCGGACCACCGCGCCTAGCGGTTCACTCAGCCAAGTCCGGGTGATCGCGAGGTTGCCTTCTAGCCGAAGCTTCGTCGCAACAGCATCGGGCGGTACAAGGTCGACGCCCGCCTCAGCGGCCTGCGCTGCCCGATCCGTATCGCCGTAGTTCGAGTAGACGGAGCTCAGCTTCAGGCACGCCAGGGCCTCGAGGCGGCGGTCGCCCTTGCGGGCGAAGTAGGCCCGAGCGCGCTCGAGCGCCTCGAGGGCGCGGTCCCAATCGCCGCGGATGCCGCACGC
>DASVDT010000091.1:0-17932 GCA_036380955.1 Candidatus Limnocylindria bacterium
CGCGACATCGCCGGTCACCGCCCATTCGTCCCCGGCGGTCGCGCCGGACACGAGTCGCTCGCCGAGTCCTCGGGTCGCCGTGATCACCGTCGTGGCCCGATTCCCGCTGATCGGATCGGCGGTCAGCGCCACGCCTGCCGCCGTGGCGGCCACCATGCGCTGGACGATGATCGCCATCTGCCCGTCCGCGGCGGACCCGTAGGCGGCGGCACGGGCCGCGTCGGCGCTGGCGAGGACCCGCTCGGCCGCTGCCGGCACCTCGTCGGCCGGAACGTCGAGGACGCTCTCGTACATCCCGGCAAACGAGCGCTCCACGCCATCTTCCGAGACGCCGCTCGATCGAACGGCGAACGGGCCGCTGCCGAGGTCCGCGAGGCCGGCCCGAAGGAGCGCATGGCGCTCGTCGGCTGGCATCCCCGCAGCGGCGACAGTGAGCGCCATTCCGTCGGGAACCTGCGCCCCGCCAGCGATGAGCTCGCCGAGCCGAGCGGCCTTGCCGCCGACCTGGGCGGCATCGGCCAACCGAAGGTCGCGAAGGCGCCGAACTTCGGTGGCGGTCATCGCTTCCCGGCCGGCGTGGCCGCGGCGATCGCCGCCCGCAGGATCCAGTCGACGTCATCGGCGATCTCGTCGACCGAGAGCTCGAGGTGGTCGCGCCACATCCGGATGGATGCCGATTGGGTGAGGACCACCAGCAGCCGGGTGATTCGGTCGCGATCGGCGTGCTCGAGCTTCGGCTCGATCGAGTCGGCCACCTTGCGGATGCGCTCGTAGCGCGCCGGCATGGTGGCATGCCGCACCGCCGCGGCGCCCGGGCTGGCCATCGCCGCGCGCGACGCATCGTCGAGGGCGTCGAGCCGTTCCACGACCGCGCGGATGAGCGGCCGCACCTCATCCACGGACAACGGATCAGCGATCGTGTCCAGGCCGGCTCGCCGCGCGGCGTGTGGATAGACCGCCGACAAAAGCTCCCGCTTTGTGCGGAAGTGGCGGTAGACCGTTGGGACGGACACACCGGCCTCCCTGGCCACCGCCGGAATCGAGAGGCCGGCAAGGCCGGTCGCCATCACCCGCAGCGCGGCGTCCAGGATGCGGGCTCGCGTCGCGCCGGCCTGCGCCGCGCGCAAGTCGCTGCGGTACGGGCGCTCGTGGCGTGTGGCGATACGGTTCATATCGTCAATATATGAACCGTGTCAAGTCGCTAGCGCTTCAGCGCTCCCAGTCCCCCGCCCGCGGCACGGCCGACTGCAGCACTCTGCCGATCTCGGCGCGGTAGCGCACGCCCGACGGGTGGCGCGCCAGCCAGCGCAGGTAGTCGGGATCGGACTCGGCCAGCTCGGCGATGGTTCGACCGGCGTGGTGGCCGAAATCGATCACGCTTGCGTCGAACGACGACGTATCGCCCGGGCCGACGGGAACGCGGCCGTCGCCGGCGATTTCGAACGAACGGTCATGCTCGGTCATGAACCCTCCTCCAAGGGTGCTTGCTCGCCCGGCAGGCACTATACCGCCGCTCGCGGTGCCCGCGCGCACCACTCACGCCGAGTGAATCGTCTCGCCGTCCACCAGTGTCAGGACCGACCGAACATCAGCCAGACGCTCGTCCGCGGCGAGCAGCTCGTCCAGGGAGGCGGACAGCACCGCGAGGTCGGCCTTGGCGCCAGGTCGCAGGTGGCCCTCGTCGTCGGTGCCGATCGCACGCGCCGGACCGAGGGTGTACGCGCTCAGGGCTTCGACGACGGTCAGCGCCTGGCCCGCGCGCCAGTCGCCGCGGCCGTCCTCCGGCATCCGCCGATGCACGGCCGCGAAGATGCCGAGCCACGGATTGACCGATTCGACCGGCGCGTCCGAACCGGCCACCAGGTGTGCGCCGGCGTCGAGGAGGGCGCGCCAGGCGTAGGCGTCCTCTTGCCTTCCGTTCCAGCAGGACTCGACGAGGTCGCGGTCGGCGGCGGCGTGGATGGGCTGGAAGCTGGCGATCACGTCGAGCTTGGCGAAGCGCCGCGCGTCGGTCGGCCGCAGCAGCTGTGCGTGCTCCATGCGGTGTCGCGGGGCGCCGGGTCGTCGGGGTTCGGCTCGCGCGACCGCATCCAGCACGGCGGCCGCGGCCCGGTCGCCGATGGCGTGGATCGCCAGCCCGATCCCCGCAGGGCGCGCGATCGCGAACAGCCGGTCGAGGTGCGCATCGTCGACGCGGAGGATGCCCGTCCCGCCGTCGCCACAGGTGCGCTGCCCGAAGAGCGCGGCCGTGCCCGAGCCGAGGGCGCCATCGGCGTACTCCTTGGCCCAGCCGACCCGCATGGTGCGACGGCCTTGGAACGGCATCCCGGTGGACAGGCCGCGCTCCGAAGCGGCGCGGAGCGCGTCCACCGGCATGCCGATCGTCAAGCGCAGGCGGCCGTCCACCAGGTCGCCGAGATCCGTCAACGAGGAATACGAGTCGCCCATGGCCGCATCGGTGCCGATGCCGTTGCGGTCGGTGTAGTCCCCCGCTTCGCTCGCCCCGGTCAGCCCCAGGGCTGCCAGCGCGCGAAGCGCGTCGTCCAGCGGGGCACGAAGCGATTCGCCCTGCAGCTCGGCCACGAACGGCCCAACGAGGTCGAGCGCCGTCTCACGCAGGACGCCGGTCGGCGTGCCGTCCGGCGCTCGCTCGATCCGACCACCGGCCGGATCGGCCGTCTCAGCATCGACGCCCGCGAGGCGGAGCGCGGCGGGCGATGTCCAGGCCGAGTGCCCGTCGTGGCTGGAGAGGTAGGCCAGGCGCTCGCCGGACGCGTCCGCCAGCGCGCCGTCCGGCACCGAGGCCATCTGCGCCTCCGTCCAGCCACGACCGGTGACCCAGGCGTCGGGCAGGCTTCGCGCCACCGCCGTCCGCAGCCGGGCAACCACCTCGGCGCCGTCGGCCGCGTCGTCGAGCTGCAGAGCGACGCGCGCACGCGCGAGCGCGGGCAGATGAACGTGGAAATCGTGCAGCCCGGGGACGACCGCATGCGGCCCGAAATCCATCACGGGTGCGCCACGTGCAGCCGCGTCGGTCACCTCGCGGCGTGTCCCGGCGCTGACCACCCGACCACCGGCGATCCCGATCGACTCCACCGTCTCGAGGTCGTCAGGCTCGGCGGCCACGACGACCTGGCCGCAGATCACCGTATCGGCGCGCGGCGTCGTCATCGGTCCGAGCCGAACCGTGGCGTCTGGCGGAAGCCGGCTGGTTCCGGGCCGACCGCGATGCGGCCCAGCGCGACCGGAACGACGAGCAGCCAGTGAGACAGGAACAGCGCCCCGCGCACGGCGTCACCGAGCAGGCGCCAGCCGCCGACGCCGGTTGCCGAGAGCCCGCCCAGCGCAAGCAGCAGCACGCCGATCCCGTAGCTGCCGAAGAGGGATACGGGCACGGTCCAATCCGCCGGCTGCGGGAGCGGGATGGTCACCAGGCTGGCCACGATCGACGCCGCGAACAGCGGCGGCACAAGGAACTCGCCGGTGAACGCCAGGAAGTCGGCCTTTCGCGCCCACGGCTGGCGGCCCAGCACCAGCGATGGCCCGTGATTCAGGAGGCGACGGAGACTGCCCTCCGCCCACCGAATGCGCTGGTGCCACAGCGCGGCGAGCGTCTCGACCGCCTCCTCCTCGACGGCCACCTCTGGCGCCAGGGTCACGTGCAGGCCGGCGGCGGACAGCCGGGTCGAGAGCTCGAGATCCTCGGTCAGTGCGCGCTCGCTCCAACCACCGACCGCCTCGAGCGCCGCGCGACGCACGAACATGCCGTTGCCGCGCAGCTCGGCGGTGCCGTCCGTCGCCCACCGTCCACACTGGCTGGCCATGTCCATCAGCTGCTCGGCCGCCTGCGCTCGCGTGAGCCAGGAGACCGATGCATTTCGCGGCAGACGCGCGACCTGGAGCGCCGCGGCGGTCGGGTCGCGCTGCCACGCGCGCATGGCGCGCTCCAGGAACGATGGCGCGATCCGCGTGTCGGCGTCGATGACGCCGATCACGTCGCCACGCAGGTACGGCATCGCCCAGGCCAGCACACGGCCCTTGGTGCGCGGCCCCGCCGCTGGCTCGCGGCGGCGTGCCTGGATCTGCGACGCGGCCGCCGCAGCCGTCCGTGCGGCATCCCCGGTGTCGTCGCTCGAGCCGTCGTCGACGACGAGGACCTCGTAGGCAGGCTGACCGGCTTCGTCGTGGTAGCGGAGCGCGGCGACGGCTGCGACGGCCGCTCCGACGACCCTCGCCTCGTTGCGCGCGGGCAGCACGAGCGACACGAACGGCAACCCGGCGGCGCGGCCTGTCGGCTCGGCAGCGCCGGACCGCCCGAAAACGTACGCCCGACGCATGACGCGGGACCCGCGCCACGCCAGCCAGGCGACGTAGGCGATCGAGACGGCGATGACCAGCTGCAGCACGCGCGCCGCGAACGGAACGGTGATGGTGGCCCAGGCGACCACGCCCGAGACGACGAGGAAGGCAGCTGCGGAGAGCCTAGTCCCCATCGGTGGTCTTGCGGCGGCGGCGGCGATGCCGGTGGGGTGCCTCATGGGGCACCGGCTCGGTCGCCTCGGGCACGCCGGGCGCGGTCGCCACGTCGAGCGCCTCGGCCGGCGCCATGCCGCGGTCGTGCTCGTGCAGGCCGGCGCGCGAGTTCCGCCGCCACGACGCGATCCCGGCCCACAGCGTGAGGAGGCCCAGCACGCCCATCACGATCGGGATGCCCGCGCCCGCAAAGAAGATGTTGAGGATGTCCGCCGCGGCGGGCGCGGCCAGCACGGGCAGGAACGAGGCAACCGAGAGCAACGTGTTGAGGATGCCGAAGATTCGGCCACGCACGTCCGATGGCAGCTCCTCCTGCAGCGCGGTCTGCGACGGGATGGCGACGAACGCGTACTCGAGGCCGGCGAAGACCGCGATGACCACCACCACCGCGATGAGGCTGACCAGCGGGGCGATGGCCGGCACGACCTCCTCGATCGGTGCCGTGGCCGCACCGAAGGTCGCGGCGACCGGCTTGATGAAGGCCAGCAGGACGAGCGTGATGCCCATGGCGACCAGGCCGACGTCGATCACCAGGCGTTTCGGAATCCCCTTGCCGTAGGAGTTGAGGAACAGGATGCCCACCACGGCGCCCAGGCCGGCCGGACCCATGATGAAGAAGAAGTTCTCCGGCGACAGGCCCAGGATGTCGACGGCGAACCCGGGACCGATCGCGCCGAGCACCCCGATCAGGCTGGAGCTGATGCCCAGGTACGCGAGGCTCCAGGCGATGACCCGGTGCTGTCGCACGAAGGCGATCCCCTCGCGCAACTGGTCGACCAGCTCCTGGACCGCGCGACCGGCGGCGTCAGTCGCCGGCGGCGCGACGCGCTCGGGACGGACGGCGGGCAGCGGCAGGATGGCGAGTGCGGCGGCGCCGAACATGATCGCTACCAGGACGTAGACCGCGATCGGCCCGAGCACGTTCAGGACGAGCGGTCCCAGGAAGCCGAAGCCGATGGCGAAGGTGGCGTTGATGGTCAGCACGAAGATCGAGTTGGCCGCCATCAGGTGGCGCCGGTCGACGATCCGCGGGATCGACGTCAGCTCGGCCGGGGCGAAGATCGCCGTCGCGGTGGCCACGCCGAAGTTGATGAGGTACACGAGCGGCACGTTGGCGCTCGCGGTCGTGGGCGCCACGAAGATGAACGCCACCATGCCGACCGCCCGAACGACGTTGGTCGCGAGCATGATCAGCTTCGCGTTGCTGCGCTCGACCAGCACGCCGCCCAGCGTGCTGAACAGCACGGCCGGCACCAGGAAGGTCAGGATCAGCAGCGCGACGGCCGTATCGGAGCCGGTCGTGCGGCGCACGGTCGCCATGAGCGCGGCGAGGACCATGTTGCTCGCCAGCTGGCTCAGCGTCTGGGCCGACCACAGGTAGACGAACGCCCGATTGCGGAAGACCGTCCCGGCCCCGGTCAGGTCCCCGGCGCCGTCGGAGGGCAGATCCACGTGCGCCATCGGTCAGGCGGATTCCTCGGGGCCGCGGGCAAGAAACTCGGTGAAGCGACGCTCCACGTCGAGGCGGTCCATCAGGATGCGGTGGCCACAGCCGTCGCAGACCAGGCCGATATCGGCTCCGAGCCTGACGACCTCCCAGTCGCGGCTGCCGCAGGGGTGCTCCTTGCGCAGCCTCACGCGGTCGCCGATGCGGAGCTCGAGCGGTGCGGCCACCCTCACCCGCCGCCCTCCGCGGCGGTGACACCGGTGAAGTTGAACGAGCCGAGGTGCAGCGCAGGCACTCGATAGCCGCCGAAGAACTCGCCGGGCAGGAGCTTCGTCGTCGAGCTCGCGCCACGGACGTCGCTGAACGCCTCTGGGATCGACTGCGTGAACCGGAAGTTCAGCAGCGGCCGGCTCAGCTTGCCGTCCTCGATGAGGAACGTGCCGTCCTTGGTCATCCCGGTCAGGATCGCCTTCTTCGGATGGACCGGGTTGATGTAGTGGAAGCGCGTCACCCACACGCCACGCTTGACGCCTTCGATCAGCTCCTCGCGCGCCGTCGTGCCGGGCGCCATGAAGAGGTTCATCGCCATGGGGCCGATCAGGTTCGGTGCCGGAAGGCCATGTCCGGTCGACCCTGTCCCCGCGCGCTGGCCGGTCGCGGCGTCGTGAACGACCGCCGTGGCGGTGCCTCCATCGATCAGGTCGACGCGCTTCTTGACCACGCCCTCGAAGTCGATCGGCGCTGGGAGGCCGCTCGGATCGGCGCCGTCGTCCCAGATGGAGACGTTCTCCCCCATCACCTGCGTGCCCAGGTCCATGAATGAGCGCCCCTCCTCGTGCGCGAGGCCGGAGAAGCCGATGTAGGAGAGATACTCGAGCAGGCCGGCCACGGCGTACTCCTCGAGGATGACCTCGTACTCGCCCGGCTCCAGCTCACCCGCCCCGCGCATCCGGTCGCCCTTGGCGGCCGCCTCGGCGCCCAGCGCCTCGGCATCGATGGTCGTGATGTCCGGCGAGCCCGCGTTCGCGTAGCCCGAGGCCGCGCCCGACGCAAAGCCGTCCATCATCACGGTGAGCAGTGCCGAGCGCGTCGAGCGGTGCTGCGCCCGGATCCCGAGCGAGTTCGCCACGGCCACCGTCATCACGGTCGTCGAGAACGACCCCGACGCCTGGAGCCGCTCCTTCTCGCCGGCGGCGATCACCGCCCGAGCACCCTCTGCGCGCAGCTCGGCGCCGGCGTGCGCGGTCGCGGACACGAACCCGAGATCCGGGTCATAGTCGCGCCCGTCGGGTTCGGGCAGGACGGCGGCTCGCGGGTTCGGCGCCGAGCGCTGCGCGATGGCCGTCGCCCGATCGACGACGTCGCGGATGCCGGGCTCGTCGAGACGGTTCGTGCTGGCCACGCCGATGCGCCCGTCGTCGATGACGCGGACCTGGAGGCTGGCGTCGTGCTCGCGCACGTTCTGGTGGATCTGGTTCGTCGCGAACCGCGTCAGCGCCGCGTCCTGCGCGATATACAGCGCCTCGGTCTTCTGGGCGGTCGAATGCGCCAGCGCCCGGTCGAGCAGCGCGTCGACCTCGGTGCGGGTGGCTACCATCGGCCAACTCCCACCTTCACGTTGCGAAATCGCGCTGGCGCCGCGCCGTGGCCGACGTGGCCGGTCTGGACCGGCTCACCCTTGCCGCAATTCGGCAGCCCCCACAGCGTCCACTCGTCGGACGAGCAGATGGCGTCGCAGCTCCCCCAGAACTGGGGCGTGATACCGGTGTAGGTCGGGTTCCGAACGAGCTGCGTGCGCTTCCCGTTCTTGATGATCCAGCCGGCCTGGTCGCCGAACTGGAAGTTCAGTCGGCGGTCGTCGATCGACCAGCTCTTGTTGATGCTCATGAAGATGCCGTCGCGCGTATCGGCGATGAGGTCCTCGAGCGAGCCCGCATCGCCCGGACGCAGGTTGATGTTCGTCATCCGGATGAGCGGGATGTTGCTCCACATCCAGGCGCGGGCACTGCCCATGCTGCTGCGACCGATGCGCGGCGCGGTCTCGCGGCTGGTCAGGTAGCCGACGAGCAGGCCGCGGTCGATGAGCGGCACCTTCTGGGCCGGGACTCCCTCGTCGTCGTAGCCGAAGGTGCCGAGACCGCCGGGCGCGGTCGCGTCCGCGTCGATGTTGACGAGGTCGCTGCCGTAGCGCAGCTTGTCGAGCTTGTCGGTGGTCAGGAAGCTGGTGCCGGCGAAGCTGGCCTCGGTGCCGAAGACCCGATCCAGCTCGGTCGGGTGGCCGCACGACTCGTGGATCTGGAGCGCAACCTGGGTCGAGTCGAGGATGAGGTCCATCTCCCCGGATGGGCACTGTGGCGCGTCCAGCAGCGCGACGGCCAGCTCAGCGGTCTCTTGCGCGTGCTCGGCGAGGTCGAGGGCGCGCACCGCCTCGAACCCGCCGGTGACCGACTGGCCGCCGAAGGAGTTCGGGTAGCTGCGCTGCTGCATCTCGCTCTCGTTCACTGCGGTGGCCTCGATGCCACCGCCGGCCTCGACGATCTCCTGCTCGATCCACGCGCCTGCCAGCGAGGCGAAGGTCTTGCGCTCCCGCCCGGCGACCATGTTGCCCTCGCGGATGGCGACGCCGGGGACCCGTGCCATGGCCGCATCGGCCTCCATGAGGATGCGCAGCTTGTCGTCCAGGCTGACCGCGAAAGGGTCCTCCTGGTAGGGCGTCCGGTAGGTGTCCTTGACCGGCCGGGTGTCGTCCAGCTGGACCGCCTCCTTGCGGCCGATGCGCGAGGCGCGCGCGATCTCGAGCGCCTCGGCCGCGATGCGGTCCGCCTCACCCAGGTCGAGGACGGCGCTCGAGCTGAAGCCCCACGCGCCATCGACGAGAACGCGCACGCCGAAGCCCGCGCTGGTGTTCGAGCTGGCGCCCTCGAGCTGGCCGTTCTTGACGGTCAGCCCCTCGGTCTCGCGTTCCACGACGCGGACGTCCGCGTAACCTGCGCCGCCGCGCTGGGCGGCATCGAGGGCGCGTTCGATCAGGTCCTTCACTACACCATCCGTTGCAGCAGGTGAATCGGAAGCGAAAGGCTACTCGACGGGACGCGCGGCCGTCGGCGTGAGGTCGCGCTGCGTGGCCGGAACGACCAGCGAGCGATCCTCGCGGATGGTGAAGCGCGCCTGGATCGACTGCTCCAGCAGCTGGAGCAGGCCACCCTCGCGGGTCATCGCCGTCGTCAGCCCGCCAGGCGAGCCGATGGCCGTCACCGTGAAGGCCCGACCGATGGGCACGCCGTCGATTTCGATGGCGCTCGTGCCGAGGACGGCCACCGAACGCGCCGTGATGCGGATGTCGTCGATGGCGATGGCATCCGCGCCGGCGTTGCGGAGCTCCTGGATGATGTCGTTGACCGAGGTTGGATCGAACGACCCCTCGCCCTCGACCACGATCCCCTGCCCCTCGACCGCCCCGAGCCCGCCGAATGCCTCGACGCGCAGCAGGTCCTCCTGGCCGATCGCCAAACTCGACTGCCCCTCGGCGGCCGCGCGCTCGTAGTCGCTGACCTGGTCGCGCAGGTCGGCGAGGCCATCGCGGAGCTCGGTGTTTCGCGCCGACAGGGTCTCGATCAGCGTCGAGAGCTCCTGCGGCGAGAGGTTCGCGAGCTCGATCGGTCGCGCCTGCGATCGGAGCTGGCCGACCAGCAAAGCACCGATGAGGAGGGCGACGCCGAACAGGCTCAGCTGCGCAACCCGGCCGGCCATCAGTCCGACCGCTCCGGCGCGCCCCAGCGCAGCCGCGTATTGCCGATGAAGGCAGGCAGTCGAAGCTCGTCGCGCGCCTCGCTCGCGAACTGGAGCCCGAACGTCTCGATGCGCAGCGAGAGCCGGCCGATGTAGAACGGGTTCGCCAGGAAGCGTTCGTGGAGGTCGCCCGGGCCGATGGCCTCAATGCGGAACGGCGGCGACAGCAGCGCCTGGTTCACGAGGATCGCGGACCCGGCGCCATAGATGGAGGTCGTGGTCACCATGCGCTCAGCCGGCGCGCCGCCCTCGCCGCCCTCGCCGCCACCTCCGGTGATGGCGATCGCCTCGGCGCCGGATGCCCACAGCGCGGCGACGATGTCACGCAGGTCGTCCGCGAGAACGAAGTAGTTCGAGGGGTTCTCGCCGACCGGCACCTGGCGCGTCGAGTCTGCGATCTCGATGACGACCCCCGGCCCGGTCACGTCCGACAGGCCCACGGCCAGCCGGGCGGCGGCGAGTTCCTGGTTCAGCCGGTCCGTGGCGCTCTGCGAGCCGGCGCTCTGCGCCTGGAACTCCCGCACCCGGTCCTCTGCCTCCTCGATCTGGGCGCGGAGCTGCTCCTGCTCGCGTTGACGCTGCTCGGCCTGGATGATCAGCACGCCCTGGGCGGAGCTGATCACGGTCTGCCGGACGGCCGAGCTGTTCCACTGGGCGGCGCCGACGAAGCCGATGGTGGCCAGCGCCAGCCCGATGCTCAGCGCCCAGCGTGGGCTGGCGCCCCTGGCGCGCGATCGCGGCGGCAGCCGGCGACTCACGACCGCGCCCGACGCTCGGCGCGTCGCGAGACCGCGACGGCGGCCAGACCAGCCGCCACCGCAGCAGCCGCGAGGAGCACGACCAGCCCGATGCTGGATCCCCCATCCTCGGACTCACCACCCTCGCCGGGGGAACCCTCGCCGGGCGGACGCTCCCCGTCGGGATCGACGCCACCCGGGTCGACCTCGCCGGCCGTCGGCCGGTCGACGTTGGATGGCGCAATGGGCTCCGGCGCGATCGGAGTCGGGGCCTCGACGCCGAAGGAGGCGTAGTAGTCCGCGTACAGCTCATCGGCGGTGATGCCGGTACCCGCCTCCAGCGCCTCCGCGTCGGAGGCGCCGTCGCGGTACGCGGCGGTAATGCGCGCCAGCGCCTCGGGCCCGTAGGTGTCGACGATGAGATCGACCATCGTGGTTCCCTGTGCGTAGCTGAGCCGTCCCCCGCGCTCGCCGATCGGGAATTGCTCGGTAATGGCATCGAAGGCGAACAGCCCGCCGCCGGACGCCTCGTTCTCGACGATCGCGCGGTCGCCGCCCGCGTCGCCGGCCTCGGACCATGTGGCAATCCCCTCGTTCAGCCAGCGTGCCGGCTCGTGGAACGGGTTGTCGGTCGCGTCGTGGAAGACGATGTGGGTGACCTCGTGGACCATGGCCGTCTCGAGGTACGCCTGCGAGCCCGCTTCGGCCGAGTTCCACATGAAGATCGTGCGGATCTCGCTGAATGCCGCGGCACCGGTCCACTCCCGCGCCCCGGGTCCGAGCGCCCCGAAGAACGCGTCGCGGCTGGCGTACACGAAGACGTCGACCGGACCGGCCAGGGTCGTTCCCAGCCGCTCCTCGCCGCGCTCGACGCCGAGCGCAGTCAGTTCGCCGAAGCGCACCGCCTGCGCCTCGGCGTCACCGTACCAGTGCACGGTCGCCTCGCCCAGCCGGCGGCTCTGCCAGTCGAGCCCCGGCCTGTCGTCGTCGTAGCGGATGGTGGTCTCGTCCGAGACCGTCACCTCGTCGCCGTCGAACGCCCGCCATTGGTAGGTGACCAGCGTGTTGGGCGTGACGTAGTCGACCGCGGTGTTCCAGACGTACGAGGCCCGCGTCCCGCTGGCATCGACCGGCACGACGAAGGCCCCATCGCTGCCGGGCGTGCGAAGCAGCAGCTCCAGCTCATCGGGTGCGCCACCGTCCAGGCGAACGTCGAAGGTGATGCTCTGGCCGTAGGTCGAATCGGCCTCGAGCGTGCCGAAGCCGTCGAACGCGGCGGCCGCATCGGCGGCGATCACGCCAACCGCGCAGGCGAGCGCCGCTGCGAACAGCCAGCGCCTCAGCCCTCCCATGACACCCGTCCGAAGTCGAGGAGGCCAATCGTCAGGTTTCCCAGGCCGCGCAGCCCATCGGCCACCAGCCACCACGTTTCGCCGTACGACCACGGGATCAGCGGCGCCTGTTCGTTGACGTAGTCGTCGACGGCCGCATACGCCTCGCCGATCTCGTCCTCGGGCGCGCGGGCGGCGTCCTCCAGCAGCGACGCGAACTCGTCGTCGCGCCAATCGCCGTAGTTGCTCGCCGCGCCGGGCTCCAGCAGCAGCCCGTAGAGCGCCTGCGGCGACGGATAGTCGGCGATCCAGCTGATGGTGAAGAGGTTCGCCGGCCGCGTGTCCAGGCTTGCCAGGAAGTCGGCGTAGTCGGTCGTTTCGATCTGCACGTCGACGCCCAGCTCCTCGCGCCAGATCGCCACCGCCGGCTCGGCATCGAGGCTCAGGCCGTTGACGACCACGGTGCCGAGGTCGGCCCGGTCGGCGTACCCCGCCGCGTCGAGGAGGTCGCGCGCCTCGTCGGCATCGGTCTCGATGGTCGGCGTGAAGCCGTCGGGCCACAGCGCGGGCGGCACGATGCTGGCCGCAGCCGTCGAGGAGGCGCCCTCGGCCAGCGGCACGAGCCGCTCGCGATCGAGCACAAGCGCGAACGCGCGCCGCACGCGCGGGTCGTCGAACGGCGGCCGGGTGGTGTCGAAGCCGAAGTAGCTGACCGTCAGTGGCTCGGCGGCGTGCAGGTGCGGCCCAAGATCGGCGTCATACGCGATCCACGTGGCGTCCCACCCGGCGACCTGCACGAGGTCCACGTTGTCGGACTGGAACGCCGTCGCCGGATCGGTGTCCGCGCCGCCGATCCACCGAATCTCGTCGATGGGCGGGGCGCCGGCGACGTAACGATCGTTGGCGTGCAGCACCAGGTCGCCGCCGTCGGCGCCCTCGACGACGTACGGGCCGCTGCCGACGAACGCCTCCGGCGTCTGCCAGGTGTCGGTGGCGTCGGCGGTGGGCGGCACCACGAACGTCGCCGGGGTGGCGGTGATCTGGACGAAGTACGACGCGGGGTGACGCAGCTCGACGACCAGCGTGTGATCGTCCGGAGCGCGAATGCCGACCTCGTCCTCGCCGGCCCTGCCCGCCACCCGGTCGCTCGCGCCGACCACGATGCTCAGGACGTCCGGTGCCGTGGCGGCCGTGGCTGGATCGAGCAGGCGGAGCCACGAGCGACGCACGTCCTCGGCCACGAGCGGCGTCCCGTCGCTGAACTCGAGGCCGTCGCGGATGGCGAACTCGTACGTCAGCCCGTCCTCGCTGATCTCCCAGCCCGACGCCAGCGACGGATACGGCTCGCCCTGGTCGTCGAGCCGCGTCAGGCCAGCGTAGAGCTGGAGCAGGAGCTCGACGTCGGCGGCATCACTGATGAAGGCCGGGTCAAGCGTTCCGGGGGGTCCGGCGAGGTAGCGAAGGCCCGGTCCGGCCGCGCGGATGGGCTCGCCATGAATGCTGCCGGAGAGTGCGATGAGAAGTGCCGCCGTCACCCCCGCCGCCCGCCTCAGCCGTCGCATGCGGTCTCGGTGAAAGAGGCGACCTGGGTGAGGGCTCGGCGCACGGCGGCTAGTATACGGGCGCCGTGCAGCACGTCCATGAACACCGATTTCAGCCTCAACCTGCGGGCAGCCTGACCCTTCGGCAGTTCGTCGAGTCGCTGCGACGGTGGACCCCGGAGATGCGCCAGATCGTCCAGATCGCGTTGACCCGGACGGAAGCAGAACGCCGGCAGTACCTTCAGCAGTTCCACGCCGGACACCACGACCGCCAGCCCGGTGCACATGACAGCTTCATGCGCTGGGCCTATTCGGACCCTCGGATCGAGGACGTGCCGCTCCTGCTCGCCGAGCTCGAGCGCGGCGACGCCGACTACGCCGGCGCGCTTGAGCACGAGGCCGACGTGCTGGTGCGCGAGCGTGCCCACGGCAAGACGGCCGCGCTGCGCGTGGCGGACTACCTCGCGTTGCTGGGCATGGAGAACAGCGAGCGCGTACGGGCCGCGATCGCCACTCTCCTGCCGCCGGGCACCGCCGACGCCGCAGTGGCCGCCACCATCCGCCAGATGCGGCGACGCTGGCTGGAGCTGTACGGCGACGACCCCTTCTTTGCGGAGGACTAGGCCGATGCGCCGGCGGACCATCGGGTGGGCCCTGATCGCCTACGGCGTGATCGGGGTCGTGCTGCTCGTCGCCGGCGCCATCACGGGCATGGGCGCGGCCGCACGCATCGAGCGCACCGCTGTCGTGGCCGGTGGAACGCTCTCGGCCGCGGCACGCGCCACGCGGGCGGCGGCCGACTCGTTCACCTCGATCGATGGCAGCCTGGCCGAAGCGCAGTCGTCGGCAGATATGGCGGCCGACCTCTCACGCGACGCGTCGGCGACGCTCGACTCGCTCGCTGCGGCGATGGGCATCACGATCTTCGGCAGCCAGCCGCTGGCCCCGCTGGCGGTCGAATTCTCCACCAGCGCCGACCAGGCCGATCAGCTGGCAGAGACGCTCGATTCCGTCTCGGGATCGATGTCCGAGACCCGGACAGATGTTGCGGCCATCGGCGTCGAGCTCGACAGCCTGAGCGATCAGCTCGAATCGCTCGAGATCACGACGGACCCGACCGGCGGTACGCCGCCACTGCGGCTCTTCATCGGCCTCCTGCTGGCCTGGCTCGCGGCGCCGGCCATCGGCGCCATCGTGGTCGGGGCCGTGCTGCTGCGGACCCCGCGCCCGGTCGTCGTCGACTAGGCCTCAGTCGGCGCGGCGCAGGACGCGGCGGAGCCGCAGGAGCGAGCCGACGTAGAGGATCAGGCCGATGCCTGCCAGGGCGCCCAGCATCCAGGTGTCGCGGACCTCGCCGCGCAGCATGTGCTCCTGGAGCAGGCCGATGCCGTGCGTCACCGGCAGCGCATAGGCGAGGTACTGGGTCCACGTCGCGAAGTCGCTCACCGGCAGCACGAAGCCGGAGAAGAAGACGCTCGCGAGCAGCACCAGCATCGAGAGCTGGACCGCCTGGCGCTCCGAGTCCGCGACGAGCGAGATGAGGAGGCCGACGCCGAGGGCGGCGAAGGTCAGCAGCAGCACGATCCCGACGAACGGCAACCAGCCGCCGAGCAGCGGGACACCGAGCACCCCGACGAGCAGCACGCCGACGATGGCCGCCACCGCGAGGCTCAGGACCGCGTACGCGACGTACTTGCCGACCAGCAGCTCCATCGACGTCACGGGCGCCACCCGGAAACGGTCCATCTGGCCGGAGAGCCGTTCGCGGACCATGGACAGCGCCGTCAGCGTGATGGCGAGGTGCTGGAGCACCAGGGCGAACACCGCCGGGCCGAAGAAGCTGATCACGTTCGGCTCCGTGGGTGCGACGTTTTCGGTCTCCGCCTTGGTCGGCCGCGCGATGACCTCCGGCGGCACGTCCGCGGCCGGCCCGAGCTCGCCCTCGGCGAAGGCGATGCCCTCGGCAGCCGCGGTCTCGACGATCTCGGCGTTGAGGCTGCTGACGAGGATCGACGTGGCCAGCCCGGCGAGCTGGTCGTAGACGGGATCGATCTGGTTCCAGGCCACGCGGATCGTGGTCTGATGGCCCGACCGCAGCTCGGTCGACGCGTTCTCCGGGGCGACGATGAGCAGGTCGATCGCTCCGTCACGGAGTCGCTGCTCGGCCGCATCGGCATCGCTGGTGACGTCCCGCACGTCCAGCCGGCCGGGCGCGAGGTCGCCGTAGTAGTCCGGCTCGCGCGGCAGGTCGCTGTTCTCGGGCACCACGATCTCGGTCGCGAACGGCGCGCGGTAGCCGGAGTAGCCCAGCCCGAAGATGAACATGATGAGGAACGGGCCGAACACCAGGCTGGCGAGCACGCCGGGTCGTCGCAGGACCTCGCGGAGCTCCTTGCCGGTGAAGGAGCTCATGCGGATGACGCTCTCGATCACGTTACGCATCGGCTGTCACGGAACGGGGCTGCGACCGGTCGCCGCCGTTGGCGCTCGCGGCGCGGCGCTGCTCGACCAGGCCCGTGAACACCTCGTCGAACGTCGGCTGGTGCTCCTCGATGCCCATCACGTCGACGCCGGCGCCGCGCAGCGTGTCGATGATCGTGGTGGTGAGGGTCGCGGCATCCGAGACGGTCGCCATCAGCTGGCGCGGCGCCGTCTGCCGCACGCTCTCGACCCCCGCGACGGAGGCGAGCATCTCCGGGTCCACGGCGCGGGCCGTGTTGATCTCGAGCACGTCCCCGCCGAAGACCATCTGGCGCAGCGCCTCCGGAGTGTCGTGCGCGACCAGCGCCCCGTCGACGATGAGGGCCACCTGGTCGCAGTACTCGGCCTCGGCCACGTACTGCGTCGTCACCACCAGCGTTCGCCCCTCATCTCGCAGGCGACGAAGCTCGTCCCAGATCGACTGTCGCAGCAGCGGGTCGATGCCGGCCGTGGGCTCGTCGACGAACAGCACCTCCGGCCCGTGGACGAGCGCGCAGGCGAGCTCGAGCCGGCGCTGCATGCCGCCCGATAGGTCGCGGGCGAGCTTGTGGCGCGCGTCCCACAGGTCGACCACCTCCAGCGCCCGGCGAATGAGCCTCCGGCGCCGGAAGGGGCCGATTCCGTACAGGGCGGCCACGAAGCCGACGTTCTCCTGCGCCGAGAGATCCTCGTACAGGCTGAACAGCTGCGGCATATAGGCGATCCGCCGGCGCGTCCGTCGGCGGAAGTGCATCGGGTCCTCGCCAAGGACGTTGATCTCCCCGCTCGTCCGTCCCAGGGTGCCGGTCAGCATCCGAATGGTCGTGGTCTTCCCCGAGCCGCTCGGACCGACGACGCCGAGGATCGTGCCGGGCTGGACCTCGAAGGTCAGGTCGTCGACGGCGATCCGGTCGCCGAAGGCACGGGTGAGCCCATCGGCGGCAATGATCGGCTCGACAGAGGGCGTGGCTGGGGCTGGCGTCTCGGCGGTCACGCGCCAGCCCAAAGCAAGCGGCGTGCCCGCCAGGCGAACAAGCGCTTGCTCAGCCGGCGGCGCGGCGGCCCACCATCGTGCGCAGGCGGTCAGCGTCGCGGACGGCGTGGCCGCCGATGTCGTTGTTGAAGTACGCCCACACCGCCAGTCCGGCGTCCGCCCAGTCGACCATGCGCCGTGCCCATGCCGACAACCGCTGCGACGGATAGCGGCCCCCGTAGCGCTCCCCCGACCCGTGGAACCGGACGTACGCGAACGGTCCGACAGGCGTCGGTGGCGGCGTCGATCCGGCCATGTCGTGCAGGCACAGCGCGACACCGGCGTCAGCGAGCAGCGCGAAGGTCATCGGCCCGTACCAGCGCGGATCGCGGAACTCGATCGTCTGCGGCTCGTCCGGCACGGCGGCCAGAAAGTCGGCCAACCGGCGGCGGTTCGGTCGCCAGCGCGGCGGCAGTTGGTAGAGCACCGGCCCCAGGTGCTCGCCCAGTCGGCGCGCGCGACTCCAGAAACGGTCCAGCGGCTCGGCCGGATCGCGCAGGCGCTTCAGGTGCGTCAGGTAGCGGCTGGCCTTCACTGCGAAGCGGAACTCCGTGGGGACGCGACGGCCCCATGCCTCGAACACGTCGCCGGATGGGAGGTGGTAGAAGGGGTTGTTGAGCTCGACCGTGTCGAATTCCTCGCTGTAGCGCTCGAGCCATCGGCTCCTTGGAAGGCCCGTCGGATAGAAGTCGCCGGCCCAATGGCGGTACTCCCAGCCGGAGGTCCCGATCCGGATCGGTGCGCGCATCGATGCCCATCAGGCACGCGGTATGCCACGTCATCGGTCATTCGCACAGGAGAAGCACCATGGCCGAGCTCGACGCCGAGGATCGTGACGACCTGAGGAAGGACCAGTTCGCGTACGTGGACCGCGAGGGAGGCGAGCATCTGCCGATCAACGACGAGTCGCACGTGCGCAACGCGATCTCACGCTGGAACCAGACCGACTTCGAGAGCAAGACCGCCAAGGAGGAGGCTCGCAAGAAGATCCTGCGTGCCGCCGAGAAGTACGACATCGACGTCGACGAAGACGCGAAGGTCAAGCAGCCCGTCGGCTGAGG
>DASVDT010000092.1:0-9662 GCA_036380955.1 Candidatus Limnocylindria bacterium
TATGGCCTGGTCTATCGCGGCTATTTCGCGCTCCCACCGCTGACGACCGCCCGCGGCGAGCTCGTCAACGGCGCCTTCGGATTCAGCAGCATCGTTCTGCGGGGCTTCGCGGACCTCCAGCCCGACTACGTCGCGGTCTCGTTCGACCTGCCCGGGCCGACCTTCCGCCACGAGCAGTACGCCGAGTACAAGGCCACCCGCCAGCGCATGCCGGACGACCTACGCGACCAGTTCCCGAAGGTCCGCGAAGTGGTCAAGGCGCTCCGGATCCCGGTCTACGAGCTGCAGGGGTACGAAGCGGACGACGTGATCGGCACGATCACCACGCAGCTCGCCGCACGCCAGGACCTCGAGACCACGATCGTCACCGTCGACCTCGACATGCTCCAGCTCGTCACGCCGCGCACGCGGCTGATGACGACGCGCTCGGGGGTCGAGAACACGGTCATCTACGACATCGCCAGGATCGACGAGCGGTTCGGCCTGCGGCCCGACCAGATGGTCGACTACAAGGCGCTCAAGGGCGACCCGACCGACAACATCCCCGGCGTGCCCGGGGTGGGGGAGAAGACCGCCAGCAGCCTGCTGCAGCAGATCGGCACGCTGGACGGCATCTACGAGAACCTGGACCAGGTGAAGGGCAAGCTCCGCGATCGGCTCGCCGAGCATCGCGAGTCGGCCTTCATGTCGCGCGAGATCGGCCGGATCGTCACCGACCTGCCGGTCGAGCTCAACCTGGAGGAGGCACGGACCGGCCGATACGACCGCCGCGCCGTCGCGCAGCGCTTCCGCGAGCTCGAATTTCGCTCGCTCATCGACCGACTGCCGTCCTCGAGCATCGCGCCGACCGGCCCCGAGCCGGGTGAGAAGGAGACGAAGGGCGGGCTCCAGCTCAGCCTCGAGCTGCTCGGTGCGGGCGCGCCGGCCGCGGAGGCGGGCTCGACGCCGCGCGCGCAACCCGATCCCCTCGCTGATCCGGGCGGAGCGATCGAGCACGTCGACCCGCGCATCGTCCGCAGCGACCCCGATCGCGCGGAGCTGGACGCATGGCTTGCCGCGCACGAGGGCGCGATCGGCCTTGGCTGGTCCGCCGGCGCAGGGCGACCGCTCGAGCGACCGCTCTTCGGGATCGCGCTTGCCGCGGCCGACGGCAGCAGCTGGTACCTGCCGTGGAGTGGCGACCGGCCCCTGCCGGAATGGTTCAGCCGCAGCGACCGCGAACTCGTCGGGCACGACCTGAAGCAGCTCATGGTCATGCTCGGCTCGCGTGGCGTGGCGCTGGCCGGCGCCTGCTTCGACACGCTGGTGGCCGGCTACATGGTCAACCCGGCGCTGCGCGCCCAGACGCTCGACGACGTCGCCTCGACGCGTTTCGGCGGCGAGCTGCCCGAGAAACCGCTGACGCCGGAGACCGGCGCCGAGGAGGCCGCCTGTGCGCGACGCTCCGCCGGCGAGGCCCTGACCGCCCTCCTGGTGCGCCCGTCGCTGCAGCAGGAGCTCGCCGATGGCGGTCTCGCGAGCCTGTTCGGCGAGGTCGAGATGCCGCTCGTCCCCGTGCTGGCGCGGATGGAGCTCGCGGGCATCTGCCTGGACCTCGAGGCGCTGGCCGTGATGCGCGAGGAGTTCGGCGCCACGCTCGCCGGCCTGGAGTCGCGCATCTACGAGCTGGTCGGGCACGACTTCAACATCGGCTCGCCCAAGCAGCTGGAGCAGATCCTCTTCCACGAGCTGGGCCTCCCGGCGACGAAACGGACACGCACGGGCTACTCGACCGATGCATCGGTCCTCGAGGAGCTGCGTGAGCAGCACGAGGTGGTGGGCCTCATCCTGGAGCACCGCCAGGTCGCCAAGCTGAAGTCGACGTACGTCGACGCGCTGCCGACGCTGGTGGATGCGGAGGGCCGACTGCACACGACGTATCAGCAGGCGGTGGCCGCGACCGGACGACTGTCGTCGACCGACCCGAACCTCCAGAACATCCCGATCCGCACCGCGCTGGGTCGCCGGATCCGCCGCGCGTTCGTCGCGCCGTCGGGCCGGTTGCTGCTCGGCGCCGACTACTCCCAGCAGGAGCTGCGGATCCTGGCGCACGTCTCGGGCGACCCGGGCCTGCGCGCTGACTTCGAGGCGCACTCGGACATCCATCTCGCCGCAGCCGCGCGCGTGCTCGGCCTCGCGCCGGACGAGGTCGGTCCGAAGGAGCGGAGCGTCGCGAAGATGATCAACTACGGGATCGCCTACGGGCTTTCCGACTATGGCCTGGCGGAGCGCCTCAAGATCCCGCGCGAGGAGGCCCAGCGCTTCATCACCGACTACTTCGCCGCGTACGAGGGGATCCGCCGCTACACGGTCGAGATGAAGATCCTGGCGCGCGACCAGGGGTTCGTGACGACGCTCCTCGGGCGGCGTCGGTACCTGCCCGAACTGACCGCGCGCAACGGCGCACTGCGCTCTGCCGGCGAACGGATGGCGATCAACATGCCGATCCAGGGCACTGCCGCCGATGGGATGAAGATCGCCATGGTCCGCGTGGACGCGGCGTTGCGCGAGCGCGGCCTGCGGTCGCGAATGCTGCTCCAGGTCCACGACGAGCTCGTCTTCGAGACCGACGAGGAGGAGCTCCCCGTCCTGGCCGAGCTCGCGCGTGACCTCATGGAGGCTGCCTTGCCGCTCGACGTGCCGCTGCTGGTCGACCTCAAGGTCGGCTCCAACTGGGAGCAGATGGACCGATACCTCCCGGTCGACGGGGGCTGGCGGCGCGTGCCGAAGAGCGCCGGCGAGGTCGCGCAGGAGGAAGCCGAGGAAGAGGTCGCCGCCGAGCTCGTCTAGCCCGTGACCGATGTATCGGATCCATCGCGCCTGAATCCACGTCGGGCCAGGTCTGTCCGATGTATCGGTGCGCGCCGAGCACGGAACCAGCCTCTGGGCGCCATTCAGGCTCACAGGCGACCGATGTATCGGATCCATCGCCCCTGAATCCACGTCGGGTCAGGTCTGTCCGATGTATCGGTGCGCGCCAGACTGTCGGTGCGGACGGCCGCCGCGCCAGGCACGAACTGGTGGGAACGGGCACACTCAGGTCCATGCCGGAGCTGCCCGAGGTTGAGACCGTCGCCCGCGACCTCCAACGCTGGGTGGCCGGGGCGACGATCCAGGGTGCCGAGGTCCACTGGGAGCGAACGATCCGTCATCCGCAGCCGCCCGAAAGGTTCGCGGCCGAGATCGCCGGCGCCACGATCCGAAGGGTGAGCCGTCGCGCGAAGACCGTGCTGATCCATCTGGACGATGGCCGCGTGATGACGGTGGCGCTCCGGATGACGGGCGCGCTGATCGTCGCGGCGCCCGCCACGCCGCCCGACCCGTACGCGCGGGTCGTCTTCCACCTCACCGACGGCCGAGAGCTGCGGTACCGCGACGTGCGGAAGTTCGGGCGCATCGGCCTCTGGCCGGGCGGGGGACTGCGGGGCATCGGCGCCGGACGAGGCTCCCGGTCGAGGAAGGTCGCCGAGGGGGCGAACCGGTATCGCATCGGCGAGGTCTTCAGCGGCCATGGCCCGGAGCCTCTGTCGGGCACCTTCACCGCGAAGCGCTTCGCGGAGCGCCTGGCGCGTCGGAGCGCGAAGCTCAAGACGCTGCTGCTCGACCAGAGCTTCATCGCGGGCGTCGGCAACATCTACGCGGACGAGGCGCTGTGGCGAGCGCGGCTCCATCCGCTCCGCCCGGCGGACACGCTGAACGAGCAGGAGATCAGGCGTCTGCATCGGACCGTGCGGCAGGTCCTGCGGCAGGGGATCGCCAACCGCGGCAGCAGCTTCAGCGACTACGTGGGCGCCGATGGCGAGCCGGGTGCAAACCAGGAGCGGCTCGCGGTCTATCGGCGCACCGACCAGCCGTGCTATCGATGCGGACGGCCGATCAGCCGCATCGTGGTCGGGCAGCGCAGCACGCACTTCTGCCCGCGCTGCCAGCCCGAGCCGATAGCATCCGACGCGCGATGAAGGTCATCGGCCTGACCGGCAACATCGGCTGCGGCAAGAGCACCGTGGCCGCCATGCTGCGCGAGCACGGAGCCGCCACGATCGACGCCGATGCGGTCGCCCGTGAGATTCGTCACAACGACGCCGATGCGCGGGCCGCGATCGTCCGACGCTTCGGCACGTACGACGCGACCGAGCTGGCACAGGTCGTCTTCGCCGATGCCGACGCGCTGCGCGACCTCGAGCGAATCCTCCATCCCAGGATCCGCGGCGCCATCCGGGCGCGGCTGGCCGAGCTCGACGAAGGCGGCGTGGAGGTGGCCGTGGTCGAGGTCATCAAGCTGATCGAGTCACCCCTGGCCGATGCCTGCGACCAGATCTGGGTCGTGCGCTGCGACGAGGCCGACGCCATCCGGCGCCTCGCCGAGTCCCGCGGCATGGACGAGGCGACGGCCCGCCGCCGTCTTGCCAGCCAGTCGTCGCAGGACGAGAAGATCGCCGCGGCCGACGTCGTGATCGACGGGTCCGCGGCGATGGATGAGACGCGCCGCCAGGTGGAGGTCGCCCTGGCGGCGCTGCGCGCCGCCGGCTAGGGGAGCTCCGCCTCCTCGGGCACCGGGAACTCGAACTCCTCCAGCAGCCGGTCGAGCGTCGAGCCCTCCGTCTCGGCGGATCGGTCGTCCTCGGTGGCCCGGAGCACGAGCGTGAACTGGGCGCCGGCCGCCTGGAGCTCGGTGATCTTCTCGGCCGTTGCGAGGTCGGTCCGCAGGATGTAGAGCGTCCCGTTGCGGACGAGGATGTCGAGCCGCTGGAGCGTCGTCTTCGTCGACGGGCCCGGAACCCGCGGCGCACTGCCCTCCGGCGCCGGAGCCGGCGCTTCGCTTGGCGCGGGCTCGCTCGGCGTGCCCGTTTCCGCCGCGGGCTGCACGTTGAGCGTCGCGATGAGGTCGACGGGCTGCCCTGGCTGCAGCGTGCCACCGACGGCCCGATCGTCGGGCACGGTCATGCTCACCGCGCGCAGGTCGGGCATGGACGGATCGAACTCCTCGCCCGGGCGAAGGATGGAGAAGATGGCGCCGGCGTCGGTCGACGCGAGCAGGTTCGGCGTCAGGAGCTGGCCGGCGCTGACCGGTACGCTCACGACCCGCCCCAGCACCTGGTCAATGCTTGTGAACGCCATCTCGTTGATCGGGTCCACCGGCACGTTGCGCATCACGACATCGGCTTCCTCGATCGCCTTGCGGCCCGGAATCTCCGCCGCGGCAACCACGACCTGGCGCATCTCGACCTCCCCCTGGTTGGTCAGACCGCTGGCCTGCAGGGCGATGTACACCGTCGCCGCCACGAGCAGGGCGACGATGACACCGACCGCGATGTAGACCTTCGATCGCCGGCTGTTCTTGTCCGAGTACTCGAACTCCACGGAGGGGATCTCCTTCTGGGTGACTTACGACCAGGGGATGAGGCGCGCGCGCTGCACCATTCGCAGCTCGGCGCACTGGGGATCGGCGCAGATCGGGCTGATCGCCCGGCCGGTGATGGTGTTCGCGTCGACGCTGGCGACCTCGAACATCGCGAAGCCGATGATGTCGACGTACGAGCCGCTGCTCGGCTGGGCCGCGACATAGAAGGTAATCACGGCGAGATGCGTGACGGGCTGCGAATCACCGTTCGTGCCCTTGGCACGGACGTTGAACTTGTAGCAGCCGCTCGGCAGCCCGTCGGTGTCGACCGTCATGGTGGTGAGCGTGCCCTGGCTGCCGCCGGGTGGCACGGAGGTCGCGCTGAAGCCGACGACCATCGACGGTGGTGCGGCGATCGGGTTGAGGAGGCAATCGGTGAGCGAGCCGGAATCCCAGCTCAGGTTCACGTTCGTGCCGCTGCCCCATGACTTGTCGCGCACGCGAACCTCGAAGCTGATCGTTCCGCCCAGCACATCGGTCGAGCCACTGAGGACCGAGTTCTCGAGCGTGAAGTCCTTCGAGGCACCGCCGATGCGAACCGGCACGGGATGGCGCCGGGCCTTGACCGGCGCGGACGACGTTCCGTGGATCCAGACGGTGTAGATGCCCGGGGCGATGGCGTTCGTCTGGAGCCCGCTGGTGGCGACGTTCGTCCCGTTCGTCGCCGGCGCAAAGTTGTCCGGCGTGAACGTCGGCTCGTTCATGTGGCCGGCCGTGGGGGCGCCGGTACCCGCGACGGGGATGAGGTTGTCGCTCGCGGCCGGCGCGTCGGCGTCTCCGCGCAGATCGAGCGTCACGGTGCCGGTGAAGGCGGCATTGCGCCCGACCTTGAACGTCGGGCCGGCAGCGGGCGAGCTTGTCGTGGCCGGCAGCACGATCTCCGACGGCGGCGTGATCGAGAAATCCGGAATCGCCTTGACGGTTCCGTCGTAGACGGCGAGCAGGATGCGGTCGCCCGGGTCGTAGACGTCGTCGAACGCCTCGAGCAGGTGCCCGGTGCTGTGACCGGACAGCGTGGCGACCTGGAGGTCGCCGGTCACCGGGTCGGTGACCGCGGGAAACGCCGGGCCTGGATACCCGGTCAGCAGGTAGTCGGCCTGCTCAGCCTTCATCGTGTTCTCGTTCTTCCCGGCGACCTCGCCGTTGTAGTAGTCGCGCTCCGACTCGTCGCGGAAGTCGCGGATGTCGAGGTTGATGAAGCCGCGGAACTCCGAGCTGTTGAACGCCTTGCTGCCAACGCCATAGATCTCGAACAGCGGGCCCTTGCTTCCGACGCTGGCGGGCGTGCGGACGTCATAGCCCAGCGGGTCCGCGTCGACCTGTCCGCTGGTGCTGGTGGCCTCGGTCGCGAGCACATCGACGAAGCCGCCGCCGGGACCCGGCGGCGCGTCATAGCGGCGAGCGACGATGGGGATCGCGGGGTCCTGGACGAGCCCGCACTGGGCGCGGGCGCCGACGTCCATGGTCGGGATGCCGACCACCCGCGCGAGCGCCGTCTCCATCGTCGCCTGGATCGCGACGCGCGCCGAAGCCGATGAGACGACGACGCCGCTGACCAGCTCATCGGGATCGAGGAACCCACTGCCGTCCTCGTCCTCGTAGACCGGCGTGCCGGCGATCGTCGCCGTTGCGCCGGCGGGCGACCCGTCGATGTTGATACCGGCGACCTCGCGAGCGCGAAGGGCCGCGGCGTCCAGGTCGGCGGTCTCGCCGCTCAGCAGCGCCTGGCAGGCTGCGAGCGCGCCAGCGTCGGCGGCCGTCTGGAGGTGGCGGCGCTCGGCCATGAGCCGTCCGACGTCGATGGCGATGCCGGCCGCCGCGAGAAGCACGATGATCCCGAGCGCGACGATGACCAGCACCTGTCCACGGGCGGCGGGCAGATCACGCCGCATCAGTTCATCACCATCGACGCATCGGCGCTGAGCTCGAAGAGGCCGTTGCCGTCGCCGTCCAGGATCGAGTCGAGCAGCGGCACGACGATCGACTGGTTGTAGGAGAGCCTCACGCGCACGAGACATCCCTCGCCCGAGTCGACGGTGCAGTAGTTCGTGGGTGACGAGGTCCGCGGACAGTCGGTGCCGGGAGCGGTGCCGGACGCGCAGAACGAGACCTCGACGTCACCGTTCTGCCACAGATCGTGGAGGCCGTCGCCGTTGAGATCGACCCCGCCGGGGCACGGCACCGATGCCGAGAAGTGGGGTGAGCTGTTGCTCAGGAACCCGAACGCCTGCGTTGCGGCCGTCACGGCCGACGTGCATCGGTCGATGCCGTTGTCGTTGCTGGTGTCGGTGCCGATGTAGCGGTAGATCGACGCCTGACGAGCGGCCTCGCGAGCTGCGTTGGTCAGCGACACGTTGGCGCCGAAGAGGAGCCCGAACTGGATGATGCCCACGACGATCACGAGCAGCGGCAGGAGGACCGCGGCGAACTCGACCATCGCCTGTCCGCGATCGTGCGCGCACGCGCCCTCGGCCGGCGGCGCCGGCATCGGTGCAGTGCGTGGCTCGGGCATGGTCGTCATGGGCAGCCCGATCCTATGAATCGACCTCTGGTACCGATATAGGTCGTTGGTGGTGATTCACATGGGACCGATGGAGCGCCAGGAGAACACGACAGGCGTTGTCAGGAGTCGCCGCTAGAATCGACAGCCCATGCCCGACCTGAAGGTCCACGCCCCGTACGAGCCCACCGGTGATCAGCCTGCCGCGATCGCCGAGCTTGCCGACGGCATTCGTGAAGGCTTCAAGCACCAGGTGCTCCTTGGCGCCACGGGCACCGGCAAGACCGCGACCGCCGCCTGGCTCATCCAGGAGGTGCAGAAGCCGACGCTCGTGATGGCCCACAACAAGACGCTCGCGGCGCAGCTGTACCAGGAGTTCAAGGAGTTCTTCCCGGACAACGCGGTCGAGTACTTCGTCAGCTACTACGACTACTTCCAGCCCGAGGCCTACCTGCCCCGGACCGATACGTACATCGAGAAGGACTCGTCCCGGAACGAGGAGATCGACCGGCTGCGGCACAACGCCACGCGCGCGCTGTTCGAGCGCCGGGACGTCGTGATCGTCGCGTCCGTATCGGCCATCTATGGGCTGGGAGCGCCGGTCGACTACGGCGCCACCGTCATCCAGCTCAAGCGCGGCGGTCACTATCGGCGCGACGGCATCCTGCGCCACCTGGTCGACCTCCAGTATCAGCGCAACGACGCGGCGCTGGGCCGAGCGAAGTTCCGCGTTCGCGGCGACGTGCTCGAGGTTCAGCCGCCGCACGGTGAGTTCGTCGTGCGGGTCGACTTCTTCGGCGACGAGGTCGAGCGGATCGTCGAGATCGATGACCTGACCGGCGAGGTGCTCGCAGAGCGCGGCGAGGTCAACCTCTACCCGGCGACCCACTACGTGACGCCGCGCGACAAGATGCTGGTCGCGATCGACAAGATCAGCGACGAGATGGAGGAACGCGTCCGCTGGCTTCGCGACCAGGGCCGCGATCTCGAGGCCGCCCGCCTCCAGCAGCGGACCCTCTTCGACCTCGAGATGATGCGCGAGGTCGGCTACTGCTCCGGCATCGAGAACTACTCGCGCCACCTCGCCGGGCGTGAGGCCGGCAGCCGGCCCTGGACGCTGATCGACTACTTCCCGACCGACTTCCTGCTCGTCGTGGACGAGAGCCACATCACGATTCCGCAGGTCCACGGCATGTACAAGAACGACCGGACGCGCAAGGAGATCCTGGTCGACTTCGGGTTCCGGCTGCCGTCGGCACTCGACAACCGGCCGCTGACCTTCGAGGAGTTCGAGGATCACATGAGCCAGGTGGTCTACATGTCGGCCACCCCGGGCCCGTACGAGCGGGAGCGGGCGCAGCGCGTGGCCGAGCAGTTCATCCGCCCGACCGGGGTGGTGGACCCCACCATCGACGTGCGCAAGACGGCCGGGCAGATCGACGACCTCCTGGCCGAGATCCGCGCGACGGTCGAGCGGGGCGAGCGTGCGCTCGTCACGACGCTGACGAAGAAGATGGCCGAGGACCTCGCCGACTACCTCGCCGAGCTCGGCATCAAAGTGCAGTGGCTCCATTCGGAGGTCGACACGCTCGAGCGGATCGAGATCCTCCGGGACCTGCGCCTCGGCGTGTATGACGTGCTGGTGGGGATCAACCTGCTGCGCGAGGGCCTCGACCTTCCCGAGGTGACGCTGGTCGCCATCCTCGACGCCGACAAGGAGGG
>DASVDT010000093.1:0-10463 GCA_036380955.1 Candidatus Limnocylindria bacterium
CCCATGGCCGCGATCGCGTCGGGCGGTGGCCCGACCCACAGCAGCCCGGCGGCGCCCACCGCCGCGGCGAAGCTGGCGTTCTCGGCCAGGAAGCCGTAGCCCGGATGGACCGCGTCGGCGCCGACCCGGGTCGCGACGCCGAGCAGCTCATCGGCGTCCAGGTACGAGCCGATCTCGTGGCTGGCGTCGACGCCTTCCGGTGATCGCTCATCGGGCGCGTGGACCCCGACGACGCGAATGCCGAGGCGACGAGCGGTTCGCGCGATGCGGGCGGCGATCTCGCCACGGTTCGCCACGAGCAGCGTCGAGATCGCCGTCGGAGCCGCCGATGTGGTCGCAACCGCCGACAGCGACGAACGCGACACACGAACGCGGCCGCCGACGCGCGTCGCGGGCAGCCGGCCGTCGGCGATCCAGCGCTGAACGGTCCGTACCGTCACGCCGAGCTGGTCGGCCACGTGACGCGGCGTCAGCTCATCGGTCATGTCGCGATTGTCGCAGGCTGCTTCCGATCAGGTGCTCCAGCGTGGCGGCCGCTTGTCGAGGAACGCGGCCAGTCCTTCCTGCCCCTCGTCCGACGTGCGCTGCTGCGCGATGTGGAGCACCGTGTGCTTGCGGGCTTCATCGGGCGACAGGGTCCTGAGCTCCCGAACCAGTGCCTTGGCCGCGCGCGCCGCCGTCGGACCGGCCGACCGCAGCTCGGCGAGGATCTCGTCCACGCGGACGTCGAGCGCCGTGACGTCGGGCAGCACCTCGTGGACGAGGCCGATCAGGTGCGCCCGCTGCGCGTCGAACCGCTGGCCGGTCGCGAACAGTGCGCGGGCATGCGACTCGCCGATCTTCGGAATCACGAACGTGCTGATCACCGCGGGGATGATCCCGAGCTTGGTCTCGGTGAAGCCGAAGCGGGTCGAGGTCGTGGCCAGCACGATGTCGCTCGCCGCGCACAGACCCAGGCCGCCTCCCAGCGCCGCTCCCTGGACGCGCGCGACGACCGGGACCGGGCAGGCATCGACCGCGGCGAGCATCGACTGCAGCGCCGCCGCGTCGCGTTCGTTGTCCTCGCGCGTGAGCGAGGCCGATGCGCGCATCCACTCGACGTCCGCGCCGGCCGAGAACACGGGCCCTTCCCCGGCCAGCACCACCGCGCGAAGGCGGTCGGGTGGCTCTGACGCGAGCTCCTCGAACGTGGCGCGCAGCTGCCCGATCAGGGCGGCATTGAAGGCGTTGCGAACATCCGCCCGATCCAGCGAGACGCGCGCGAACGGACCCTCCCGGCTGACGCGCAGCAGCGAGCTCATCGGCCGCGTCCGCCGCGGTGGAAGGGCTCGGCCACCGCGCGCACCTGTGTCAGGAGCGGCTCCTCCAGCCAGACCACGTCGGTCCCTTCGGGAACGTCGACCGTCGCGCTCGCTCCGTTGCGGCCGACCAGTCCGAGCAGCAGGCGCGCGCTGCCGTCGGGCGAGCCGGTCTCCACCAGGTAGGCGGCATCGACGCTCGTGCCGGCCAGGGACGTGGCCAGCGATCGCTCGAGCTCGGTGGTGTCGCGTCCGGGCAGCCGCACCTGGATCGAGGAACGGCTGGTGGGCTCGAAGAGCAGCCGGTCGCTGCCGGGAACCCGGCCCTCTGCCAGCGCGGCGAGCTCATCGGTGTCGAAGCGGTATGGCACCGGGCCGGCCGGGTCCATGATCGCCGGCAGCCCCGCCGCGGCGAGATTGCTGATGGCGATGCGCGCCGGGAGCGGCAGGTTGCCGGTATTCGCCGGCGCCCACGCCGCCAGCGCTCCGAAGGAGCCGAATATCACGCTGACCGGAGCGCCATCGCCCTCGCGCGCGAGCATGACGCTGATCTCGACCTGCTCGTCGTCATTGACCGCCGCGGCCAGCGCCGACCTGGCCTCGTCCCCGTGCTCCGGCGGAACCGGAAGCAGCAGGGTGCCGCTCATCAGGGTCCGGTAGAACGCCTCGAGAGGTCCTCGCTCGCCGCGCTCCTCGGCATCGCGCGCGGCCAGCATCGCCTCGAACAGGTTGGCGGCGCTCTCCTCCAGCGAACCCGATGGGGTGGAACGGTCATGCGAGCCCGCGGCGGGTCGCTCGATCTGGCTATCCATGGATGCTCTGGAGCGTACCGGATGCTGCTAGCATCGGCTCATGATCCGGGGCATCGACCACCTGGTGATCGCCTGTGCCGATCCTGATGCCGCGGCACACGAGCTGGAGTCGGCCGTCGGACTGTCGGCCTCCGGTGGCGGCCGCCACGCCGGGCGCGGCACCTTCAACCGGATTGCCTGGCTGGCCGATGGCAGCTACATCGAGCTCATCGGCGTCGACGATCGAGAGGCGGCCCTCAACCAGCCGGTCGGGGCGGCGGCGGTCCGTGCGCTCGAGGGTCGAGGTGGCGGCCTCGCGACCTACGCCCTGCGCGACGACGACCTCGAGGCGACCGCAGTCGCATTGGGCGCGATCGGCACCTTCGGCCCGGTGACACACGGCTGGCGCGAGCGCGACGACGGCGAGCGGGTCGAGTGGTGGACATCGTTCCCGACCACCGAGCTCGGGCCCGAGTCGGCTCCGTTCCTGATCGAGCACGCCTATACGGGAGCCGAATGGAGCATCGAGGCGCTGGCGGAGCGCGCCCGGTTCACGCATCCCATCGGCTCGCCGGTCGGACTGGCCCGCCTCGACATCGCGGCGAGCGATCCGCCGCTGGTGGCGGCGTCCCTTCACGATCAGCTCGGTATCGACTTCTGGGCGGTGGCCGACCTGGCCGTGGCCGATGTCGGCGCCCATGTGCTCCGGATCGTTCCGACGCGTGAGATGGCCGTGCCGGCGGTCGTTACCCTGGCCGCCGAGATCGAGTCGCCTCGAACGGTGGAGCTGCTCGGCCTTCGATTCGACGTCGAGCGCGCACACCTGCCGGCCACCGTCCCCGACCGCTCGTAGCGGGCCGCGGCTTCAGGTTCGGGATCGGTCGTCCGATGCCGCCTCCACCGGCTCGTTGCCCGCGGCCGTGCGCTGGTTGACCTCGACGGTCGTCTGCCGACCGCGCGTCATGCCGAGGAACAGGAGCGCGGCGCCGATGACCGCGACGACGATCCCGGCGTACGGCTGAACGTCGTCGACCAGCTCCATGAGGCGAAATTGGTAGCCGAGCGACGGGAGCAGCAACGATCCGGCTCCCACGATGATCAAGAAGATGCCCCAACCCACCATGCCAGCGAATCCTCCCAGGGCCGGCGGGCACACTGGGCGCGGGCTCGTCCGGCGCCGCGGAGTCTACGTCGGGCCGCTCACATCCGGTAGAGGCTGAATCCCGGCTCGGGGATCGGCGCATTGAGCGCCGCACTGATGCCCATGGCCAGGACGCGCCGCGTGTCGAGCGGATCGATGACGCCGTCGTCCCACAGCCGAGCTGTGGAGAAGTACGGAGAGCCCTCGCGCTCGTAGTCCTCGAGAATCGGTGCCTCGAAGGCATCGCGCTCCGCATCGGTATCGATTCCGCCACGGACCGTCGAGAGGACGCGCGCCGCCTGGGCGCCGCCCATGACGCTGATGCGCGCGTTCGGCCACATCCACAGCTGGCGCGGTCCGTAGGCGCGTCCGGCCATGCCGTAGTTCCCGGCGCCGAAGCTGCCGCCGATGATGACGGTGAACTTCGGCACGTTCGTGGTGCTGACCGCGGTCACCAGCTTCGCGCCGTCGCGGGCGATCCCGCCCGCCTCGTACTCGCGACCGACCATGAAGCCGGTGATGTTCTGGAGGAACACGAGCGGGATGCGACGCTGGCTGGCGAGCTCGACGAAATGGGCACCCTTCAGCGCCGACTCGCTGAAGAGGATGCCGTTGTTGGCGATGATGCCGACCGGGTAGCCCATGAGGCGCGCGAACCCGGTCACGAGCGTCTCGCCGTAGCGCGCCTTGAACTCGTGGAAGTCGCTGCCGTCCACCAGGCGTGCGATGACCTCGCGCACGTCGTACGTCTGCCGCGCATCGGCGGGGATGACCCCGTAGAGGTCCTCCGCATGGACCGACGGTTCGCGCGGGTCGGCGACCTCCCACGGCGGCCGCGGCGGCTGCCACGCCAGGTTCGCGACGATCTGGCGGCCGGTGGCGAGGGCATGCTCGTCGTCGAGCGCGTAGTGGTCCGCGACGCCGGAGCGGGTGGTGTGGACCTCGGCTCCCCCGAGCTCCTCCGCCGTCACCTCCTCACCGGTGGCGGCCTTCACCAGCGGTGGGCCGCCGAGGAAGATCGTTCCGGTGCCGCGGACGATGACGGTCTCGTCGCTCATGGCCGGCACGTAGGCGCCACCGGCCGTGCAGCTGCCCATGACCAGCGCGATCTGCGGGATGCCGCGGGCGCTCAGCTGCGCCTGGTTGAAGAAGATGCGTCCGAAGTGGTCGCGATCCGGGAAGACCTCGGCCTGGAGAGGCAGGAATGCGCCGCCCGAGTCGACCAGGTAGAGGCACGGCAGGCGATTCTCGAGGGCGATCTCCTGCGCGCGGAGGTGCTTCTTGACCGTCATCGGGTAGTAGGTGCCGCCCTTCACCGTCGCGTCGTTGGCGACGATGACGCACGCCACCCCCTCGACCTGCGCGATGCCGGTGACGATCCCCGCGCCGGGCGCATCGTCGTCGTACAGGCCGTTGGCCGCGAGGCTCGACAGCTCGAGGAAGGCAGACCCAGGATCGATCAGCCGGTCGATTCGCTCACGCACCGGCAGCTTGCCGCGTTGCCGATGCCGCGCGATCGAGCGATCGTCGCCGGCGGCACCTCGCTCGGTCACGTGCCGCGTGCGGTCACGGAGGTCGTCGACGAGCGCTGCCATCGCATCGGCGTTGGCGCGCGCCGTTGGCGTCGTCGGATCGAGTGCGCTGCGCAGGACGGCCATGCGCCGATTATGTGCGCGTCGCCCCGATCCTCGCCGCGAAGAGGCGGTCGCCCTTCACCGATGCCCAGAGGAGTGCGTGACGCTTCGGCATCGGCGCCGTGGCCGTCGTCAATGCGGAAAGCCACGCGCCGCCGCTCTCGGGGAGTCGGGCTGCGAAGAGCGTGCGGTGAGCGCTCACCAACTCCCGATTCCGCCGCGTCGCGCGCACAACTCAGCACGGTCCATGGAAGTGCGTCAGGCCAGGGTGACGAGCGGGACGATCTGGCCGACGTGGGCCGTATTGACGAGGACGACGCTGACAACGTGCTCGAACGGCGGCTCGCCGTTGTGAAGGATGTATGCGTCGGTGAGGGGCAGGAAGGCGTGGGATCGGAGGAGGTGACCGCTCACCTCGCCACCGGGGGGCAGGTGCACGTTGCCCGTCACGCTGAACGGGCCAGCCACCATCGCGGCTCGCCGGAGGCGGCGGTGCAGGCGCAGCTGGCGGCTGGCACGCCACTCGGGCGGCATGGCAAGGATGACGCGGGCCGTGGCGAGCGTCTCCCATTCGCCGTGTTGGTCACCGTTGGCAGCGCCGGCTGAAGCGGCATCGACGGCGGGTGGATGCACGGCATCCAGCGGTCCGGGGCTCGGGCGCCAGAGCCGCAGCTCGTCCTGGGTCGAGAGCAGGTCGGTGACGCGCATGCCGTTCGGAGAGATCCACGCGACGATGCGCGACGCCGCCGTGTACAGCTCGATGGGCGCGAGGTCGTCGGACACGGCGATGGCCGCGCTGCCGACGATCGCCGACGGACCGGGACCGCGGCGCCAGTTCCAGAACGTCACGTTGCCTCCTGCTCGGATGCGACCGTGCGGGCACGTGCACGGCCGTGGCGCAACCGTACGCGGAGCGCGAGGGGCCACCAACGGGCCGAAAGTCCTATCGAGGGCCGGTGCAGACGCGCACCACCTCAGGATCACACTCGCTACGCTGCGTCGATGATCGAGTTCGACGACTTTGCCCGCATCGAGATGCGCGTCGGGCGCATCGTCGCGGCGGAACCGTTTCCTGAGGCACGCAAGCCGGCCTACCGCCTGCACATCGACTTCGGAGAGGAGATTGGCGAACGGGCCAGCTCGGCCCAGCTGACGGTGACCTACCCCGATCCGGCGACGTTGATCGGGCGGCAGGTTGTCGCGGTCATCAACGTTCCACCACGGCGGATCGCCGGCTTCGCGAGCGAGGTGCTCGTCCTCGGCGCCATGGGCGAGGGCGGCGAGGTCTACCTGCTGACACCCGAGCCCGGCTGTAAGGAAGGGCTCCGCATCGGCTGAGTTGATGCGGATCGCGCGCGCCGCGATACTCGACGGACCGTGACCGAATCCGCCACCCTTCCCCTCGTCGGGCCAGCGCCCGACGGCATGCCCGACCCGGGCGTGGTTCCGCCGCAGATCGGCCGGTCCGGTGACCCGTTCGCCAGTTTGCGAATCGTGCATTTCCTGTCGCGCCTGCGCCGCAACGCCACGCTCCAGCTGCGCGACGTGGTGGCGGCACTCAACGCCGAGTTCCTCGACTGGTACTTCAGCGAGAAGGTCGTGCTCGCCGAGATCGTGCAGCTCCAGGCCAACTGGGGCCTCAGCTTCCATGGGGACGACCGCATCGTGCTCGACCGCAATGAGCGTGGCCATACCCTGCTCATCACCGACTCGACCAAGATGAGCACCTTCCTCGTCAACGAGGCGCGACGGCTTGCCGATGCCTGCGACGACGAGCTGCGGCGATTCACCCTCGGCGACGGGGTGTCGCCCGACAACTAGTCGCTCAGCCGCGCAGCTGGTCGAGCTTTTCGTCGCGGCCGATGAGGATCAGCTCGTCGCCATCGGCGACTCGCTCCTCGCGCGCCGGGTTGACGAACACCTGCTGAGCCCGTCGCAAGGCGATCGGCGTGAGGCCCAGGCGCCCCTTGAGGTCGAGCTCGCCAAGCGTCTTGCCGATGAATGACTTCGGCGGCCGGATCTTCTCGATCCCGAAGTTCGGCGCGACGTCGAGGTAGTCAATGACGTTCGGGACATTGAACGAGTGCGCCAGGCGGAGGCCGGTCTCACGCTCCGGGAAGACGACTCGGTCCGCGCCGACGCGAGCCAGGATCTCGCCGTGCAGGATGCTGCCGGCCTTCGCGATGACCGTCCGCACACCGAGCCGCTTGAGCACCATCGTCGCGAAGATCGATGGCTCGGCGTCGCTGCTGATGGCCACGATCGCGGTGTTGAAGTCCGCCGCGCCCGCCGCCCGAAGTGCGTCCTCTTCGGACGCATCGAGCTGAAGCGCGTGGGTCACGTCCGGCGCGATGTCGTTCACGCGCTGCTCGTTGCGGTCGACGGCCATGACCTCGTGGCCGAGGCGCTCGAGCTCGCGCGCCAGGGCCGATCCGAACCGGCCGAGCCCGATGACCATCACGCCTTCGCTCGCCATGCTCGAAGCCTAGCCGATGCGGACCGACTCGACCGCCGGCCGGAAGGATGTCCTCCGCTCGCGCGCGGTGAGCGCGAGCACCAGGGTCAGCGGGCCGAGCCGGCCGACGAACATGGCGCCGGTGACGATCAGGCGCGCCGGGTCGGCCAGGTCCGGCGTGATGCCGGTGGTCGCGCCGACGGTGCCGAACGCGGAGACCGATTCGAACAGGGTCTGGACGAAGGTCGCGTCGCTCGTCAGGGTGACGCCGAGGCCGACCACGAACACGAAGGCGATCGCCAGCAGGGCGACCGCCAGGGCCCGGTACACGATCGCGTGCTGGATGCGCCGCCCGAACGCGATGGCCGACGGCTCGCCGCGAACCGTCGAGACGATCGCGATGAGGAGCACGCTGAACGTGTTGACCTTGATCCCACCCGCCGTCGAGCCGGACGCGCCGCCGATGAACATGAGCGCCATCACCACGAACAGCGTTGCCTCCGCAAACGCGCCGGTGTCGAGCGCCGTGAAACCGGCGGTCCGCAGGGTGGTCGACTCGAAGAGCGAGTTGAGCATGCGCTGCTCCGTCGGCAGTGCACCGAGCGTCAGCGGATTCGACCACTCGGTGAAGCCGATGAGCAACGTTCCACCGACCAGGAGTGCGGCGGTCGTCGAGAGCACCAGCTTCGTCTCGAGGGCCATGCGCGACCATCGGCCCCGGGCGAGCGCGTCACCGACGATCGCGAAGCCGAGGCCACCCAGGCTGAGGAGGATGCCGATGGTCAACAGCACGACCCAATCGTCGACGAACGGGCTCAGGCTGCGGAAGCCGCCGGTCAGGTCGAAGCCGGCGTTGTTGAAGGCCGACACCGCGTGGAAGATGCCCCACCAGATGCCCAACGGATCTCCGGGCGGCCCGGCCTCCGGGCCGGACATGAATGCGATCGAGAGCACGACCGCGCCGATGCCCTCGGCGACCAGCGTGAAGATGGCGATCCGCTTCAACAGGCTGCTCACGGCGCCGAGCTGCAGCCCGCCGAGCGACTCCTGGACGAGGATGCGATCGCGCAGCGTCGTGCGCCGGCCGAGGAAAAGCTGGAGCAGCAGCGTGGAGCCGGCCATGATCCCGAAGCCGCCGGCCTGGATGAGCAGCAGGATGACGACCTGGCCGAAAGGGCTCCAGTGCGTCGCGGTGTCGACCACCACGAGGCCCGTAACACACGCCGCACTCGTTGCCGTGAAGAGCGCGTCGACGAAACGCGTGGACTGGCCGGTGGCGGTTGCCACCGGCAGCATCAGCAGTGCGGTGCCGGCGGTGATGAGGATGACGAACACGAGGAGCAGCGAGGCCGCCGCGGACGGAGGTCGACGCACCCGGCGTGGAGCCCTGAGCTGAAACTCCTGGGGCCGGGTCCGCTCGACGCGGACGCGCCGGTCGCCCGGTCGCTGGCCCTCGTGCGTCATCGGCTGTGGCGCCCGTGCATCGAGGGAGGGTAGCGCGGGTCAGACTCGGTCGGAGTCCCCTGCCTGCCCCAGCGGCGCGCCCACCGGCTCGGCGACTGCCGGCCGAACTTGTCCGGCAGCCACCGGCAGCGGCACGCGTCGCGGCTTCGGCCGGAACGGGCTCGACTCCGGCACGACCGGGCCGTCGACCTCTTCGAGCGACCCGCCGCGGTACGCCTCCCACACCGCCATCACGGTGTCATGGTGCGGCTTGATGCGGCAGTGCTCGTCGCGGTTGCCCATCTCGTCGCAGTACCCCAGCGGAACGCACTTCGGCACGAGGAAGCTGCCGAAGAACGGGCTGACGCGGAAGACCTCGTGCCTGATCTGCTTGAACAGCTGCCGGATCTCCCACTGGGCCATGGTGCAGAGCCGCAGCCCGGACATGTGGATCAGCTGGCGCAGGTTGACCGTCATGATGAGGTTCGTCTGCATCGCGTTGGGGAAGATGAAGCGCGCGTCCTCGGCGGGCACCTCGGCCTGGAGCAGCTGTCCGTAGAGCTCCAGGTTGTCGTCGATCGCCCGCTGGAAGCGCCCGGCGAGGTCGTCGGGCAGATCGCCGTTGCTGATGGTGTCCGGGACGGTGTAGTTGTCGCGCTTCTTGAAGCTGACGTAGCGCTGGCTCTGCTGGTCGAATGCCGTGCCGGCCCGATGGCGCACCAGCTGATGGCTGAGCGTTCTCGTCACCCCGCTGATGGCGAAGGTGAAGTTCACGTGCTCGATGGTCGAGCCGTGCCCTGATTCCATGACCTTGCGAACCAGGTTTTGCTGCTTCTCGTCGGCAACCTGCCGGCTGACCGCCTTGTCCCAGATCTGATCGGGCACCTGCTCGCTGTAGCAGGTACGGCAGGCGGTGTAGATGATCGGCAGGTAGTACTCCTCCACGATCTCCTTGGTCGGGAAGATCAGCTTGGCGGAGAGGGCGGAGGAGCTCGACGGCATGAGGGCCTCAAGGGTGCCAGCCGATGGCCGGCATGGCTACGGAGTTATCCACAGATCCTGCCCACACATTGTATGACGAAGGTGGATAAGTCTGTCCAGGCTTCGTGCTCAATTTGGCGCGCGGCAGGCCCGACCGGCGTATGACAAGAGTCTTAGCTGCCGAGCCCGTCGACGTCGCCGGACGGATCGCTGTCGTGCGGGTCGGCGAGGCGCGCGAGACCGTGCAGCCGGTCCAGCGCGATGCGGTCGCCACCGGTGCTGCGCGCGCTGTCGAGCGCTTCCTGGACCCGTGCCAGAAGCCCATCGACGTCGAGGTCCTCGCCCGGTCGCATGGTGGCCACGCCGATGCTGACGGTCACCGACAGCGCGGAGTCCCCGATTGCGATGGGACGGAGTGCCAGTCGATGGCGCAGGGCGTCGGCAAAGGTCGCCGCTCCGGCCTCGTCCGTGTGCGGCAATGTCGCCAGGAAGCCATCGCTGCCGGCGCGGCCGAGCGCGTCGGCCTCGCGCACCCGCAGCCGGATGCGCAGCGCCACCTCTCGCAACACCGCGTCGCCGCCGCCGATGCCATGGACGCGATTGACCGTTCCGAAGTCGTCGATGTCCAGCAGCACGACGGCCAGCGGGTGCCGATAGCGACGCGCCTGTGCGACCTCGAGCCGGAGGCGCTCCAGGATCGCGCCGCGACTGGCGACGCCC
>DASVDT010000094.1:0-2285 GCA_036380955.1 Candidatus Limnocylindria bacterium
GGCGACGATGGGCGACAGGCTGCTCGGCAAGGGCCTGAATGCCTCCCCGGGAGCCGCGGTCGGCCAGGCGATCTTCGACCCGGATCGAGCGGTGGAGGCCAAGGAGGCGGGCAATCCCGTCATCCTGGTTCGGATCGAGACGAGCCCCGATGACGTGCACGGCATGCTCGCCGCCAAGGGTGTCCTGACCGCGCGCGGCGGCGCCACCTCGCATGCGGCGGTCGTGGCGCGCTCGATGGGCCTTCCCTGCGTCGCGGGCGCCGAAACGCTGAAGATCGACTACGCCAAGCGTGAGATGCGCGCGGGCTCGATGACCGTGCGCGAGGGCGACATGATCAGCATCGACGGCACCACCGGCGAGATCTTCTCCGGTGAGCTGCCGACGATCGAGGCCCGTTTCGAGGACGAGAAGGACCTCGCCACGTTGCTCGGATGGGCCGATGAGACCCGCCGGCTCCAGGTCTGGGCCAACGCCGACTATCCCCGCGACGCCGAACGCGCGCGCGCCTTCGGCGCGCAGGGCATCGGCCTGTGCCGCACCGAGCACATGTTCTTCGAGGAGGATCGGCTGCCGACCGTGCGGCGCATGATCCTCAACGCCCATGCCGCGACCGCCGCGAAGAACAAGGACGCCAACGCTCGCACCGAGGAGGAGCGGCAGGCGGTCACTGTCTTCGACGAGGCGCTGGCCGAGCTCGAGAAGCTCCAGACCGATGACTTCGCCGGCCTCTTCCGCGCCATGGATGGCCTCCCGGTCGTCATCCGCCTCATCGACCCCCCGCTGCACGAGTTCCTGCCGTCGTACGAGGAGCTGGTGGCCGAGACGACGCGGCTGCGGACGACACTGGAGCTCACCGACGGGCCGCTCGGCGTCAACGCCGGACTGGTGCAGCAGGGCCTCGTCAAGCTCTTCGGCACGAAGGACGCGGCGCGGGCCATGCGCAAGCTCAGTCTTTCGGATCCCGAGCCGGCGCTCAAGCGGTCGCCCGCGACGGAGCGACCCGCGCTGGAGAAGGAGCTGGCGGAGAAGACCGAGCTGCTGCACGCGGTCGAGGCGATGCGTGAGCAGAACCCGATGCTCGGCCTGCGCGGCGTGCGCCTGGGCCTGATGGTGCCGGACATCGTGAAGATGCAGACGCGCGCCATCCTGGCCGGTGCGGCACGGGTGGCCGCCGAGGGCAAGACCCCGTTGCCGGAGATCATGATCCCGCTCGTCGGCCACGTGAACGAGCTGCGCGAGACGCGAGAGATCCTCGAGGGCGAGGTTGCGCGCATCGTCGAGGCCTCCGGCCAGCAGGTGGACTACAAGTTCGGGACGATGATCGAAGTGCCGCGGGGCGCGCTCACGGCCGATGAGATTGCCGAGCACGCCGAGTTCTTCAGCTTCGGCACGAACGACCTGACCCAGATGGGCTTCGGATTCAGCCGCGACGATGCCGAGGGCAAGTTCCTCCTGCAGTACGTCGACCGCAAGATCCTGCCGGAGAACCCGTTCCAGGTGCTCGACGCCGCCGGCATCGGCCAGCTGGTCCGCATCGGTGTCGAGAAGGGTCGGTCGACCAGGAAGGACCTGAAGATCGGCATCTGCGGTGAGCACGGCGGCGACCCGCAGTCGATCGCCTTCTGCCACGACGTGGGCCTGAATTACGTTTCCTGCTCGCCGTTCCGCGTCCCGGTGGCGCGGCTGGCCGCGGCACAGGCGGCGATCGCCTCGACCGAGGTCCGCGACAAGTAGGAGGTCGCGCTCGGGTATCCTGAGCGTCGACCGGTCGGCCCAGCGATCGCGCATCCCATCCGCGCTCGCCCGGGTCTCACCTCGCCGCCCGCTGGCGCAAACCCGGTCAGGCACCGCGCTGACCGGTGAGCATGCGTCGATGGGCTGACGACCTGAGGTGACGATGGATTCGCTGTACGTGCTGGCGGCCGGCGTGGCGGCCATCGGCGGTCTGGGCGTGGCAGCCGTCTTCGCGCGCCAGGTGACCGCCGCCGATCCGGGAAATGCGCGCATGGTCGAGCTGATGGACGCCATCCGCGAGGGCGCGATGGCCTTCCTGCGGCGCCAGTACACGGTGCTCGCCGTCTTCGTGGTCGTCGTCGCGGCCCTGATCTTCGCCATCCCGGACTATCGGCTCCTCGGGGCGCTGGCCTACGTGCTCGGTGCGGTCTCGTCGGCCGGTGCGGGCTTCATCGGGATGCGCATCGCCACGAGGGCGAATGCACGCACCGCCGAGGCGGCCCGCGTCGGCGGCGTCGAGCGTGCACTTCCACTCGCGTTCCGCGGCGGC
>DASVDT010000095.1:0-16586 GCA_036380955.1 Candidatus Limnocylindria bacterium
GGCGCTGAAGTACTCGGGCGCCTCCCGACTGGCGCCGATGCTGGCGCGGCCCGCCGCGCCGTCGCTGCGCACGCTGGTGTCGATCAGCGGCCCGGCCGCGCTCGTGCCCGTGCCGGTGCACGCCGAACGACGCCGCGAGCGTGGCTACAACCAGGCCGAGCTGATCGCCCGGGCGCTGGGTCCGAGCCACCTGATCCTCGAGCGAGTGCGGCCCACCACGAAGCAGCATCGGCTCGATCGAGCGGCGCGCCTGGCGAACCTGCGCGGTGCCTTTCGGGTGGCATCGGGCGTATCGGTGCCACCGGTGGCGGTCCTGGTGGACGACATCATCACCACCACTGCCACGCTGGAGGCGTGCGCATCGGTCCTTCGAGAGACCGGGGTGGAGGCGGTGTACGGCTTCGCCGTGGCGCGCGAGGTCTAGAGGTCGACCAGCCGCAGCTCGTCGCCGACCTCGGTTCCGCTGTTGGCCGCCGCGTCGCCGGGGAGCTCGATGCAGTCCTTCGCACCCCGTGCCAGCGGCACCATCCGCCAGGGCTTCATGTCGTGCACGACCTTGGTGACACGCCGATCGCCGTCGATGAAGACCGCGTCCATGACGTAGCGCATGAAGGTCGTATCGATGCTGTTCGCGCCGGGCAGGAGCAGCCCTTCGCCGGGCTGCAGCTCCGGCCACAGATGGAGCCCGAAGATGCGTTGGCGGATGCCCTGCGCGACGCGGCATCGCTCGGCGACGACCGTGCCGCGCGTCACGTTCTCGACGCGCACGAAGCGGGACGGCGTGCTCACCGCCGCATCATGGCACCCGGCAGGCACGAAAAAGCGCCTCGGCCCGCGTGGACCGAGGCGCCCTCGCCGCCGCTGAAAGCGGACGTGCTAACCGGCGAGGCTATTCGATGAGCTGGATGCCGACCACGCTCGAGCCTGAGTTGGCGCCGGGCTGGGCCTGGACCTCGCCCTCGTACACGATTTCCTCGAACATGCCGGCGAGGCACGAGGTGGCGCCGTTCCCGGTGTCGCAGATCGGGTTGCTGCCGTTCATGTAGGTGCCTTGGGTGAAGCCCTTGTCGCCGCACTTCTCCACCAGCGTCGCGTCATCAGCCGGATCGGTGCTGCAGAGGCGGAACGAGCTCATCCCGGCGAGGTGATACCACTGGTTGCTCCCGCCCTTGCCAACTTGATCGACAGGGCAGTCGTCGACACCGGGGCCTGACGGCGTGGTTCCGCAGGTGAGGTCGAATTGCGGGATCAGGACGACCTCACCGTCGTACTGGTTCAGGGCTGTCTCGACGCCTGGTGAGTTGATGTTGCCGGTGTTCGCGACCTGGTACCAGCCTGGCCATTTCAGGTAAGGGTTCGTCGGGTCGTTGATGACGCACTCGAGCTCCGCCGTACCGGTGCCAGAGCATCCGGGCGTGCCTTCGTGTGGCGTCCAGTCGAGCCACCCAACATTGCCAGCGCCCGACTTGCACAGCGGGATCGACAGCGCTTCATCGCTCGGCGAATCCCACAGGATCTTGTTCGGTGGATCCCCGACCGTCACGAAGTCGGGATCGTTGCTGCCATCGCAGCCGAGGATGTTCACGGGGAAGGTCACGGGGAGAACGATGCAGCCGGCATCGGCTTCACATGTTCCCGTGAGGTAGCCGGCGACGGCCGTTGCGTCGGCGGTCGCTTCCATGGTGTTGATGCCAATGACGCGGGCGAGGAAGGTGTCGAACTGTTGATCCGCAACTGCGCGGACCCCCGCAGCTCCCGCTGGTATGGTTCCACCCCCCACGACAGCCGCATTCGCCTCGCTTGAGGCGAGAGCGCCGGTGATCGTGAGCATCTGGCCGGTGATGTTCGTGTAATAGCCCACGGTCTCGTCCGCGTCCAGGCCGTTCTCGGTGGCCGCCGCATTGACGGAGTTGTCCACGTCGGTGTCGGTCTTCGGCGGTTCGACGCCGGCAACGTTCATGGCCAGGACGATTGCTCCAGCCTTGGCGATGGCGTCGGCGCCATTCTGTGTATCGCGCTGCTTGCCCCAGGCGAATCCACCGTCGATCACGAGGCCGACCATGGCGACGATGACGACGAGGCCGAGGGCGACGATGACGAGGACCTGGCCTCGCTCACGCTCGTGATCTCGATGAAACACTGGAGTGTCCTCTATGTGCTCGGATTGACTAGGGCGCCGCATTGAACGTTCGTTCAATGGGTTCACGCGTAGTGCCTTCAAGGTTCAGGGTGCCGATGATGTTTCCGACGATCGGGGTTGCCGCGTTGAACTCGTACTGGACGGTGACTTCGGCGATGCAACCGAGACGCGGTGTGGAAACGCACGGTTCGGTGGCGGTGAAGTCGGGCTGAAGGAATCGGATCTTGATGTCGTTCGCGCCGGCATTGCAGCCGAGGGCGGAATCCCAGTCCACGCCAACGCTCACCGCCGATTGCGCGGCCTCATTGCCGATGGCCGTGCAGTTCTGGTTTACGATCGCGACACGCACGGCTTCGCGCGCCGCGTTGTTGATCGTGTTGTACACGTAGACGGCACGTCCAAGGTCGAACAGGCCCACGAGGACGAGCACGAAGATCGGCAGGATCAGCCCAAACTCGACGAGTGCCTGACCTCTACTGCGGTCCGAATCGCGTCGCAGCAGCATCACTTGTTCTCCAGGTCCACTTCGAGTGAAGCGGTGCACGGATAGCTCTGGCCGCCGATGAGCGACTGGCTCTTCACCTTCCACGTCGGCTTGTCGGTGGGCTTGGTCGAGAACGCACCTGTGAACTTGGCGACGGTTTGGTACTGGTTCAGCGCCTGTGCCGGCGTCATGCCGAGCACCTGCGTCATGGTGCAGCTGGGCGGCGGCGGCGGCGTCGCGGGCTCGAAGGTCACCGTCACCCCAATCGAGGGATCGGCGCACTCGAGGAAGCCGGCTCCGGTGGTGGTCGTCTGCGTCTTGACGATGTCGGCGTCATTGCCATTTGGAGGGCTGAACGTCCCTGTGAACAGGTCGTCCCAGACGTCGCGTGCAGCCGCGCCGGTTCGGCCGACAAGGATCGGGACGTTGACCTGCGGTGCGGTGCACGTGTCCGGCGGCTTGTGCGTGACAACGACGGTCGCCGTCGAGGGCAGGCAGCCGCCCGCAGTGCTCGTGGGTGAGGTGGTCTGCGTCAGGACGAGGTCGTCGTCATCCGTCGCTGGCGCTGGACTGAATGAGTCGAAGAGGAAGCCAGCCGTCGTCCAGGTGCTTCGCGCGGTGGCGACGGACATGCCCACCATCTGAGGAACGGTGCGCTCACCGGCGAGGCATGGCGTCGTGGGCGGCTCTTCTGCCACGGGAACCCCGTTGATCTTCCCACCGAAGATGGTGAAGGAAGCCTGCGCACTGATCGGCATCGGATCGCCGACGATGAGGCCGACGAGGGGCGTGATGAAGCTCATTCCGCATTCGAGCGTCACCGACGCGTGGTCCCCGATCTCGTAGAAGTCGGTCGGGTCGCCGCCACCATCCGTGAAGACGGGATCAGGGAGATCGTTCTCGTCGATGTCGCCGTCATTGTCGGTGTCGGCGTCGCAGTTGATAGCCGCGAGGTCTTCCGAGATCCGCTGGTAATAGAGGGCATCGGTGTCTCCGTCGGACCACGGCTCCGGATCCCGTGCCGCCTGGTTCGCGCCGATGCGGCTTGCGTTCTGAACGCCGACCCAGCCGAAGAAGACGCGGCCGAAGTCGACGGCGAGAAGGAGCAGCAGCACGAGCAGCGGAAGGATCAGCGCAAACTCGACCATCGACTGGCCGCGACTGGATGCGTTTGGACGAGACTGGGCGTTCATGCTCGGGCAGGCAGCTAGCGAATTTGGACGGAGTCTATGGGGGCGACCTTACGAGTCGCCTTGCAAGGTCTCAGGTTTGGTCCGGGACCACGAGGGTACGGTGGTACTAGTCGCCAGCCGTCTCGGCGCTCGGTTCGGCTGGAATGATGACGGTGACCGAGGTTCCACGGCCCAGGGCGCTCTCGATCTGGATGGTGCCGCCCATCGCGTTCATGAGACCGTGGGCCGCATACAGCCCCACGCCACTCCCGTCGGGCGCGAGCTTACGGGCCTGCTCCGAGCGATAGAACTGCTCGAACGCTCGTCCGAGGCTCGCAGCATCCATTCCGGCACCACGGTCGCGAACGGTCACCGCGAGCTTCCCGTCGTCTGCCGAGATCCGAACGTCGATGGGAGAGGCTTCCGGGCTGTACTTGACGGCGTTATCCAGGATCGCCCACAGCACCTGCTCGACGCGGTCGGCATCGCCGACGGCGAGGTGAGCAGGTCCGACGTCCGTGAGCTCGAACGGCCGATCCGCTCGCAGGGCCGACCAGGTTCGCTCGATGAGGGGCCGCACCGCAAACACTTCCTGCTGCGGCACGAACACGCCCGCCTCGAGCCGCGATGCGACCAGCAACTGGCCGACCATGCGGCGGAGCCGCTCGGCCTGGTGTGTGATCGAGTCGAGGTCTTGGCGCGCTGACTCGGGCACCGCTTCGTTCGCGCGGAGCTCGGTCGCCAGCGCGCCGATGCTCGTCAGGGGTGTCTGGAGGTCGTGCGTCACGCCGCGCAGGAAGTCGGCCTGCACCGCCGCAAGGCGCGTCAGCTCATCGGCTTGGCTGCGGACTTGCGCATACAGAAGCGAGTGCTCGAGCGCGGTCCCGGCGTGCTGACCGACCAGCGACAGGAGCGCGATCTCGGCGGCCGTCGGATCCAGACGGCCCTCCCAGGGGGCATAGAGGATGGCCCTGAGCCGATCACTGACGGCGATGTCCGCCACCGCGAACGCGCCCCAGGGTCCGACCACGTGCCGTGCAGGACGCTCGGCGTCGGTCACGGATGCCCAGCGCTCGAGATCTCCAAGCGCCTCGGTGCGAAGCTCGTCATCGGCGCCGTGATAGATGCCCACCGGGAGAAGCTCGGCGTGCTCGGACGCGAGCACCGCGCATCGCCACGTCGGGTCGCGCATGACAAGGCGGACGGCCGAAACGAGCGATGCGACAACGGCCTGTGGCCGGTCATCGATGGGGACGACGCTTGCCTGCTGGGCGAGGGTCGCGACTTGGCGATTCCGCTCGTCGAGCGACGTCGCAAGCTGTTCATAGGCGGTTCCCGCGGCCTGGCCGCCTGATTCTCCGCGCTCGGCAACGGTCAGGAACGAGCGGAATTCGTCGGCGAGCCCGCCCGTGAAGACGATGGCCAGGATCGCCGCCCACAACAGTGCGCCGAGAAAGACCACCACGGCAACCACGTTCGCGTTCTGTGCGCCGAAGATCGATTCCGTCGCGAGGATCGCGACGAGCAGGAGAATGATCGGCGGCAGGATCGCCAGCAGCAGCCCTACGAAGACGCGAAGCCACAGGCTCGTGCGTTGCACGGCTCAGCGCTGGGGCGCGGCCGCGCCGGAGACGAGGCGATAGCCGATCCCGCGCTCGGTCAGCAGATACCGCGGGTTGTCCGGGTCGATCTCCAGCTTGCGACGGAGGCGCCGGACGGTGACCCACAGATAGGAGGGGTCGGCGCCATCGGCGTCAGTCCAGACGCGGCTCAAGAGCTCATCGGTGGGAATGATGCGGTCGACGGACGCGGCCAGGACCTGGAGCAGGCGGGCCTCGGTCGGGGTCAGCTGATGGGTCCCAACCGGCGTCGTCAACCGACGGGTTGCCAGGTCAACCTCCACGTCGCCGCCATCGAGCGAAATCTGCGGGCTGCCGATCGACGCTCGTCGCAGGACACGCTGGATGCGCGCCACGAGCTCGTCGGGATCGAAGGGCTTGGTGACGTAGTCCTCGGCGTACAGCTCGAGGGCGCTCACCTTCGCCTCCGAGGCATCGACCGCCGACAGCACGATGATGGGCAGGTCGGCCAGCTGCTTGACGCGACGGCAGAGCTCAAACCCGTCCATCCCGGGCATCATCAGGTCGACGACCATCAGTGCGGGCCAATCGGACTCGAGCTGCTTGAGGGCAGCCGGGCCGGAGGCGGCCGTCCGCGTTACGTATCCAGCGCGCTCCACGCGCCGCGAGAGGACCGATAGGAGCGTGAGGTCGTCGTCGACCAGCAGGACTGCCGGGCGAACCGGCGGCAGCATCCTAGATGCTCACCCCACCGCCCATGACGGTGACGATCGCGGGGCCGAGGATCACGATGAAGATGGTCGGGAAGATGCACCCCACCATTGGGAACAGCATCTTGACCGGCGCCTTGGCCGCGGCCTCTTCGGCTCGCTGTCGACGCTCGATGCGCAACTGGTTCGACTGGATCTGGAGGACCTTTGCGATCGGCACACCCAGCTGCTCCGCCTGGACGATGGCGCCGATGAAGTTGCTCACCGGCTGTGCATCGGCGCGATTCGCCACGTCGCGGAGCGCTTCGCGGCGGGTGCGGCCCATCCGAACCTCTGCCAGCGCTTGTCGGAATTCGTCGACCAAGGGGCCTTCCATCTTCTCGACCACCTTGGCCAGCGCCGCGTCGAAGCCAAGGCCGGCCTCCACGGAGATCGTGAGCAGGTCGAGCGCGTCCGGCAGCTGGAGGACCATCGCCATGCTTCGTGCCGCGATCTTCTTCCCGAGCCAGAACTCCGGTGCGATATAGCCGACCGCGCCGCCGACGATCATGAAGAGCAGGCCAAGGATGATTGCGCCCTTGCCAATGAGAAGTCCCAGCAGGAAGCCGATGACCGCAAAGGCGATGAGGCTCATCAGCTTGACACCGACCCAGTCGGCGCCGCGCAGGCCGCCCGGATAGCCGGCCCTTTCGAGCTTCGCGTCAATGCGCTGAATGAGTCCCCCTTGATCTTGTCGGCGCCCAAGCTTCGCCAGCCGCTGGACCATTGGCCGGAGCACCCGCTCGGAGAAGGGCCGCTGCATCTCCATCTCTTCGAGCGTCTTCGGCTGGACGACGAGCTGGGAGAGGCGTGCCTGCACGGCGTCCTCAGACGGTCGTGCGGCGACACCGAAGACGATCAGGAGGATAGCCACCGCCGCCATTGCGGCGATCAGAATTTCGGGACTCATGCGTTATACCTTGATGTCGACGATGCGGCGGATGAAGACGTAGCCGATGCCCATGCTGATCAGCCCGATGATGAAGAAGACGATTCCGAGAGGAAGACCAAACATGTTGGGAGGGTCGGCGAGCATTCGTGTCATGTAGCTCGGACTGATGAGGAACAGAATTCCGGCAAGGCCGATCGGGAGGAGCGTGATCACGTATCCGCTGTAGCGCTGCATGGCCGTCAGCGTCTGGATCTCGCCCTGGATGCGAATCCGCTCGCGGATCGTGAACGCGATGGAGTCCAGGACAGTCGCAAGGTTGCCGCCGACCTGGCTCTGGATCTGGATCGCGGTGACCATCAGCTCGAGGTCTTCCGAGGCGACCCGGCGCACCAGGTTGTTCAGTGCCGGCTGCAACGCCATTCCGAGCTGCATTTCGCGGACGACGCGCTCGAACTCCTCGCTGATCGGCGGCCGAGCTTCTCGAGTGACGAGTTCGATGCCCTGGAGAAACGAGGACCCCGCCCGTAGCGAATTGGCCAGCAGCGTAATGGTGTCGGGCAGTTGTGCCGCGAATGCCTTCAGACGCTTGCCCTGCCGATACTTCAGGTAGAAGCGTGGTGCGTACAGGCCGAGCAGGAAGAACACGATCAACGCGACGACATTCTGGAAGCCAGGGAAGACGAATCCGATGATGTACGCAGCCGCCACGAACGCGAATGGTGTCGCCGCCCATGCCAGAAGGTATTCGGCTGGCTTCATCTTCAGATCGGCCCGCGCGAGGTCGACGGTGAGTCGCGTTGCCAGGTCCTGTCGCTCGATGACCCGGGAGAGACCGGCAACGACCGCGGACTCCGGGGTTCCCTCGGTGTCGCTCGTGTCAACCCGGCCCGAGGCATAGCGCTCGAGGCGCGAGGACACGCCGCCACTTCCGGCGCTCATCGCGATGCCAATGGCAATCACGAGGACGGCGAGCGCGGCGAGGCCCGCGATCAGGATCGGCAGCATGCCCATGGGTATCGGAGCCTCGGTCTAGAAGGGTGAGCCGAAGATGTTCGGCGGCAGATGGATACCGGCGACCTCGAACCGCTCCACGAACTGCGGGCGGATGCCCGTTGGCTTGAGGCGTCCCTGGATCTTGCCCTCGTTGACGCCGGTCTGCTCGAAGACGAAGACGTCCTGCATGACGATGACGTCGCCCTCCATGCCCTGGACCTCGGTGATGTTCACGATCTTGCGCGTGCCATCCTTGAGGCGGTTCTGGTGGACGATGAGGTCGACAGCCGAGCTGATCTGCTCGCGGATGGCCCGCAGCGGCAGGTCCATGCCGGCCATGAGCACCATCGTCTCGAGGCGGCTCAGCATGTCGCGCGGCGTGTTGGCGTGGCCGGTCGACATCGAGCCGTCGTGGCCGGTGTTCATGGCCTGGAGCATGTCGAGTGCCTCCGCCGAGCGGCACTCCCCGACCACGATGCGGTCGGGGCGCATGCGCAGGGCGTTGCGGACGAGCTCACGAATCGGGATGGCGCCCTTGCCCTCGATGTTCGAGGGGCGCGCCTCGAGCGTCACGACGTGCTCCTGTCGCAGCTGGAGCTCGGCTGCGTCCTCGATGGTGACGATGCGCTCGTCGTCGGGGATGAACGACGACAGGATGTTGAGCATCGTCGTCTTGCCGGAGCCCGTACCACCCGACACGAAGATATTGAGACGAGCCTTCACACAGGCCTCGAGGAACTCGAACATCTCCGGCGTGGCCGTGCCGAAGCGGACGAGATCGTCGACCGTGTACGGCGTGGCAGCGAACTTTCGAATGGTGATGACCGGGCCGACGAGCGACAGCGGCGGGATGATCGCATTCACGCGCGAGCCATCCGCCAGGCGGGCGTCCACCATGGGCGAAGACTCGTCCACGCGACGACCGATCGGCGCGATGATGCGCTGGATGATCTTCATCACGTGCTCGTCGTTCTGGAACGTCACGTTCGTGAGCTCCAGCTTGCCGTCGCGCTCGATGTAGACCTGCTGCGGACCATTGACCATGACCTCGGTCAAGGTCTCGTCGCGCAGGAGCGGCTCAAGAGGGCCGAGGCCGAGGATCTCGTCGGTGATCTGCTCGAGCATCCGCACGCGCTCGGCGCGAGTCAGGGCCAAGCCCTCCTCGTCCGCAATCGAACCGAACAGCGCCTCGATCTGGCGGCGGACCTCGACCTGGTTGGTCAGGTCGAGCTTCGGATCAAGCTCGTTGATCAGCCGGTTCTGGACGCGGAACTTGGCCTCGCGGAAGGACTCGCGTGCCGGCATTGCGCCGGCGAAGCGCGACGAGACGGAGCTCGCTGGAGGCGGGACCGGCGCGCCACCACTGGCCGGTGCGGGTGGCTGTGTGCCACCGCCCGACTGGGCCGGTGCTGGCGCGGCCGGAACGGCCGGCGTGGCCTCGCCCTCTGCTGCGGGCCGCGCCCGCTCGATTCGCTTCAGCAGTGACATGTGCTAGGTCCTTCCAATCAGCGGCGTGCGAAGAGTCCGCGCTTCGCGGACTTGTCTGACTTGTCCTTAGTGGTTGCACCGTCGCCGGCCAGAGTTCGGGCGAGGGTTGTGATATCGCGCGACAGGGGCGATTCGGGATGAGAAATGACGAACGGTACGCCGCGGTTCACCGCGAGGACGGCGAGGCGGCCATCTGACACGATCGAGCCGTCGATCGGCCTCCGGATCGACGCCTCGACGTCGCCGATGCGAATGCCTTGGCTCGCGTCGGATCGGTTGATCACGAGGCGCAGCTTGGAGCGTTCGTAGTCGAGCTGGTCGGCCACCTCCAGGAAGAGGCGCACGTTCTTGATCGTCGTGATCTCCAGCGCCGCGACGACGAGAATTTGATCGGCTGCATCAAGAATGCCGAGCGAGTGGTCGTTGAGACCCGATGGCAGATCAACGACCACCCAGTCGTGGTTCTCGCGGAGCATCTCGGTCATTTTGCGGAGGTAGGCCGGCGTCACGAGGTCCGCGCCCTCAGGGGAAGGAGGAGCGAGGAGCACTCGGATGCCGGTCGAATGGTCGATGACGACCGACTCGAGGATGTCACGGTCGGGCTCGCCACCTTCGACGGCGTCGAGCATCGAGCGGTTCTTCGGGTTGAGGTTGAGGAGCACGCCCACGTCGCCGAACTGCAGGTTGGCGTCGATCAGCGCGACCCGTTGGTTCGTCTCCCGCTTGAGGGCGAGGGCGAGGTTGGTGGCAATCGTCGTCCGACCCGCACCGCCCTTCGGCGAGAAGACGGCGATAACCTGGTGGTCCTCGGCGTTCTCCTGGCCATGACCCATCTGGGGGACAGCGGCGTCGCGGGCGGCCTGGAGCTCCTCGCGTCGCGCTAGTTCGCGCTCGTAGACCCGCTTGATCGAGGTCGCGAACTCGTCGCCGCTGAACGGCTTGACCAGGAATTCGCGGGCGCCGGCGAGCATGGCCTGCTTGAGCTGCTGCGCCTCGCCGTGGACGCTCATCATGATCACCGGGCTGTTGGGCAGCCGCTGCGAGATGATCTCGCTGGCGGCGATGCCGTCCATGCCGGGCATGTTGATGTCCATGACGATGACATCGGGACGCATGTCCATCGCGACCTGGATCGCTTCCTCGCCGGAGCCGGCAGTGCCGGCGACGTCGATGTCGCGCTCCAGTCCCAAGAGGCGCGACAGGTGGTCGCGCGTCTCGGGAATGTCGTCGACGATGAGGACCTTGATCATGGCGGTGCTCCGAGGCTGCCCTGCGGCAGACCTACGGGGTCGCCTCCTCGTTCAGCTGCTCAACGATATCCGGGATGCGGAGGCCGTATTCGGCGACGAGCTGGTCGATCGTGATGCCGAGCGTCTCCTCCACTGCGTCATCGTCGGCGTGCCGGACCACCACGCTGAGGGCACCCTGCTCGCCGAGCGCGTTCTGCGCGAACTTGATGACTTCAGCGTCCTGGTCGGTGCCGGCGAAGACGATGATCACGCTATCGATGGCCGCCTGCGCGGGCTGCTCATCCTGGTCGTTGACCACGCCGTCGCCATTCGTATCGACCGGTTCCTGCTCCTGGGCGCGCGTCGCACTCACATAGAGGACGCGCTTGTCCTGGAGGATGGCCTTGACGGTGCGCTGGTTCTCGAGCCCGGTGACTGCCTCGAACCGCGCGGGTGCCGTCTCATCGGTGTTGGCGGCCGAGTCCGCGGTCTCCTGGAGGACCGTGATCGACTGAGACATGACGATGTCGATGGTGTCGCCTGGCTTGACGAGGAAGTCGACGCCCGTCACGCGGTCCACCTGGAAGGTCACGGCCTTCTCGCCGGGATTCAGCAGTGCGGGAATGTTGACCGCAAGTCGGTTGCCGATGCCGATCGCCTCGCCGGTCACCTGCGATCCTTCGGGGACCGGGAAGACGGCGGGCTGGCCGGACACGGCGCTCGGATCGGTGAGCGGCGTGCCCTGTGCGGCATCCGGCGGGATCTCACGCGCCTCGACCTTGTTGGGCGTGACTTCCTCGCCGATGTCGATGTCTTCGGTCGCGACAAGAACCGTCTGCGTGACCTCTGCTTCTGGCGTCTCCTCCTGGCGCTGGTTGAGGAGGATCACGATCGCTACGAAAGCGAGCACGGCGAGCAGCACGCCGACGAGGATGACGAGGCGATTCGATCGCTTCACGAAGGTTCCCCTTTAGGCTCGGGTGGGTGGAAACATGAGTCCCGGATGAGTGCAGCGTTGTGACTGCGGTCAACAGTCTACGCACGCTCGGCAAGTCCCAACGACTGGACTTGTGGGCTACCCGGTGACTGGTACCCGCGGCACCGCAGGTGCCGTACAAAGAACGATCCCCGCCGGCCCGAGGGCACGACGGGGATCGTTGCGTGCGAGTGCTCTACGGCTTAGGCGCCGTTGAGGTTGTCGCCGACGTTCTGGAAGATCTGGCTGACGATCGGGCCCAGGAACAGCAGGGCGACGATCACGATGATCGCGATGAGGGCGAGGAGCAGACCGTACTCAACGAGCGTCTGACCCTCCTCATCGTCGCTCTGGAAGCGAGCCAGAAGAGTGCTGATGAAGTGCTTGACCATTTGGAGTGCGTACCTCCTTTCCGAAGGAATTTGTGCCGGCAGCGTAGGCATCCCATTGAGCGCTGGATATGGCCGAATGGTCCTGCCTGCGAAAACGGCGCGCCGTACCTTGCTCTCCCCGGTGCCGATCTGTCAAGACTTGTCAACACCTTATGAACAGAGCGAGAGCCGCCCCGTTGTGGGACGGCTCTCGTGCACCGGAGGAGGAGACCCGGGGCCGATGCTGAGCCATCGACCCCTCGGATGAAGGCCGCCGCGGATACCCGTGACGACGTGATCGCAAGGTAACTTCGCCGCCCCGCATCCTCCATGGAACTCCTGTACCTCGGGGCGCGGGACTTCCGCCGAGGCGAAACGCGTGCGGCAGTCTCCGGCGTCGCTACGTCATTTGACCGTGTCCGTGGCACGGGGACCGGCGTACAAACGGGCTCAGCAGGCGATGGCTTTGATGCGCGGCCCGAGACCCTCGGCCGCCCCGGGGGGAACCGCGTCCCGGCCGCCGCGGTGCACGAGGTATCCATCGCATGACCAGCCCTTCGCTAGCCTCAGAGCTGAACGGCACCAGAGGTCGCGCGACGATTGCGGCCCTTCTCGCGGCCCTCGCCGCAGCGCTGTTGGCGATCCTGACGCTTGCCGGTCCGACCCTTGCCGATCCACCCGGCGACCTGATCAGTCCACCCAACCATCGCCACTTCGTCCAGACGTCTGAGGGCCTGGTCCCGGTAGGACCGCAGATTTGCGGCAACCCGCAGCTGCAGCAGGCCTTCAACGAGTTTCACTACAACGTCCACCACTCAGTGGTGCCCGGCGTCGGTACGGTAACGTCGCTCGGGCCCCAGAACGGCGCTCCGGGGCTGCACAACGGGGTTGGCGGCGAGATCATCGCCATCCCGGGCTGCGGCTGACAACAGAACGCCAAGAGCGGCCGGCCCTCGGCGGGACCGGCCGCTCCGATGCGGTAAGGAGGACGAGGCTCAGTCCTCCGGGATCTTGATCCAACCCTGGCGCATGGCGTAGACGACGGCCTGCGTGCGGTCGTTGACCGACAGCTTGCGCAGGATGGAGCTCATGTGGTTCTTCACCGTCTGCTCGCTGATCGTCAGCGCGTAGGCCACCTGCTTGTTGGTCATGCCCTGGGCGATGTTGTCCAGGATCTCGACCTCGCGCGGCGAAAGCGGCGCGAAGATCGGCTGGGCCTCGGCGCCGTAGACGGCGAGCTCGCGGAACTCCTTCAGGACGCGCGAGGCAACCGCCGGCTTGGCGAAGACCTTGTCGTTGATGAGGTACTCGCCCGAGCGGACGCGACGGATGATCGCGATGAGGTCGGTCGGGTCGATGTCCTTCAGCACGTACGCCGCCGCGCCGGCCTTGATGGCATCGAACAGCTGGTCCTCGTCGTCGTTCGAGGCGAGGACGATCACCCCCGTGTGAGGGAGCTCGCGCTTCAGGCGCTGGGTCGTCTCGATGCCGTTCGGCGACGGCAGGCCCAGGTCCATGAGCACGACGTCCGGCGTCAGCTCCTCGACCGTGGCGAGCGCTTCGCGCCCGGTGCCGGCCTCGCCCACGACCTCGATGTCATTCTCGAGCTCCAGGATCTGGCGCACGCCGCGGCGGAAGAGCGTGTGGCCGTCGACGATGACGACCCGCGTCTTCCCGGCGCGACGGTCGCCGCCCTTGCGGCGCTCGTCCTGCTTGATCTCGGTGTCCACCACTGTTCCTCCTCCTTACCGTGAATCCGCACCCTGCATCGGCAGTCGAAGCAGGATCCGGGTGCCCTCTCCCTGGCGGGACTCGATGTGCAGTTGGGCTCCCATCAGCTCCGCGCGCTCACGCATGAACTGGAGCCCGAAGTTGCGGCCGGTGGATGCGAGGCGCATCACGTCGAAGCCGCGGCCGTTATCGGCGATGACGAGGGTGTCGCCCTCGAGGCTGATGGAGATGCGGCTGGCCGCCGCGTGCTTGCGAACGTTCTGAATGGCCTCCTGGAGAATGCGAAGGACCGATGCGCGCTCCGATGCGCTGAGCCGCTCGTCGATGCCGTCGACGGCGACGTCGACGCCGATGCCGTGGCGGTCCTCGATCTGCTTGGCGCGCTCGGCAATGGCTGCCGCGAGCCCCACGTCCACGACCGGCGGGCGCAGGTCGCTGATGAGCGCCCGCACCTCGTCCAGGCCGTTGCGCAGCATGTCGCGCAGGAACGCCAGCTCGGCGTGCTGCGACGAGTCATGCGGCTCGAGCATCCGATCGAGGTACTCGACCTGGAAGATGGCGTTGGTCAGCACCTGCGCCGGGCCATCGTGGATGTCCTCGGCCATGCGCTGCCGCTCGCCCTCCTGGGCCTGGATGATGCGCAGGCTCATGGTGGCCGGCGAGTCGTCGGCCATCGGGCCGGGCTCGTCGCCGGACTCGTCGGTGGCCTCGAGGTACCCCCACAGCAGGTCCAGCTGCTTGGCGACCACGTCGAGCCGCTTCAGCCTGGCCTGGAGAGCCGCCAGCTCACGACCGCGCTGCTCGTATTCGGCGCGCAGCGCATCGGTCCCGAGCGGGCGAAGGGCACCACCGCGACGGTCGAGCCGCGCGCGGAGCTGCATCCACTCCTCGAGGTCGCCGCGGTACTGCAGGCGGAATTCCTCGGCCAGCTCGTGCACGCGGCGCGCGTCGCCACGGAGGCTCTCCGTGGCCTGGGCGCCGATGCGGTCGAACCGCTCCTCGGTGGCTCCGCTGACAGCGTCGTTCGGCATGACCTTCCCTGAGTACCGGGTCCGACGTAGTACCGGACCTCGCGGCCATGCTGTCCGCGCCCTGTGCCAACGGGCAACAGTACTTTGGGCACCGGAAGTACTAGTCCGTCACCTCGAAGATGCGGACGTCGTCGCCCTCGAAGGCCGGCGCGTCGGGCAGGAACGCGGGGTGCGCGCCCTCGGAGTCCGTGCCGGCCGATCCGTTCCACAGGTTGAGCGGATCGTTCTCGCCCGGTCCCGGGCGAAGGACGACGACCCAGCGCACGTCGTAGGCGTCGACGACCTGCCCGATGATCCGGAACGGGTCGAACGGCGCGGCCACGCCGGGGTTGCCGGTGAGGGGCTCGAGGCTCGCCGGGTCGCTCGCCATGATCACATCGCCCGGCGCGGCGTTCGCGCGGAGGAACGCGGCCGCCTGCTCGTCGCGGTGGCGCGAGCGGTCCCACTGCGCGAAGAGGATCGCCGAGCCGACGACCGACAGGACCACCGCGCCGGCGACGGCGGCCACGGTCACGAACCGATGCGTCGCGGGACGACGGAGGAACGGCCAGAACCGCCCGACCGCGGTGAGTGTCGGCCCGACGGCGGCAGCCGAGATGCCGAACGCCCACGGCAGCCACGCGGGGGCCGAGTGGTAGAACGCGCCCTTCGGGGCATGGAACGTGAAGATCGCGCCCATGAGCACGAACATCACCGCGAAGTAGGCGAGGAACGGGGCGAGCTCCGCGCGGCGCCGGAACATCCAGACGCCGGCGACGAAGAAGACGAGGAAGGTGCCGCCCAGCAGGACGCCGGTCCGCCCGACGAGCTCGGCCCACGAGGTGAGCTTCGAGAGGACGATGTTGCCGAGGCCCCAGTCGAGGTACGTCGACAGGCTCACGTCCTGGCCGATGGAGAACTGCTGGTTGTAGCTCGTGATCCACAGCGTGTGCCCGCCCGCCGACGGGAGCGGCGCTCCGAACACGGCGAGGTTCCGCGCGATCCACGGGGCCAGCACGGCGAGGAACGCGGCGGCCGATGCCGCGCCCCAGCCGACGGTCGCGCCCCCGATCGCCGGCGCTCTCCACGGGCTCCAGCCGCGCCGGACGAACCAGGCCGTCGCCACGCCGACGGTGAGGAACGCGCCGTCGATGCGCGAGAGCGTCGCGAGGCCGGCGAGCGCGCCGCCAAGGACGAGCCAGGGACCCGGGCGCGGGGCGCGGACCGCACGCATGGACGCGTAGAGCGACCCCGCCCCCGTGGCCCCGAAGACGGCGAAGTTGTCCGTCGTCGGGTACATGACGAGGAGCGGACCCGCGAACAGTGCGAGCACGGCGGCGACGACCGCGGTCCACCGGGAGGCCCACAGCTCGCGGGCGATCGCGTACGTGAACGGGACGAGGAGCGCGGAGAGGATCACCAGGGGGATCGTGCCCGCGACGTACGTCGGACCGAGCAACGCCATCGAGGCGGCCGCGACGATCGAGGTGAGCGGCATCCAGTGCGCGTTGCTCGGCACCGGCAGCGTGGCCGGATCGGGGAGGACGCTTCCGACCTCGATGAAGCTCCACAGGACCGGGCTCGTGAACCCGTGCCCCTCCGCCAGCCGCTGGGCGATGAGCGAGTAGTACGCCGGGTCGGTGAACGGCGGCCACGGGACGACGGCCACGGCGATCGCCCGGACGAGGAGCGCGACGGCGGCGAGGACGACGAGGTCGCGGACGCGAGACGACATCGCCCGGCAGTCTACCGGCCGGCCGGCGCGGTTCCG
>DASVDT010000096.1:0-14120 GCA_036380955.1 Candidatus Limnocylindria bacterium
ACGACGATCCTGGTCAGCTCGCACGTGATGGACGAGGCGGCGCGCGCCGACCGCCTGGCGCTCATCCGCAACGGCCGGATCCTGGCCGATGGCACCGCTGGCGACCTCCTGGCCCGCGCCGGGGTCGACGACCTCGAGGCCGCCTTCCTGGCACTGAGCGCTGACCGATGAGCCCCTCGCGCACCCTCGCCATCACCGCTCGGCTCCTGGCCCAGTTCCGCCACGACCACCGCACGCTCGGCATCCTGTTCGTGACGCCGATCATCGTGCTCGGCATCTTCGCCCTCCTGCTCGGCGCCGATGCGCCCGAGCCCCGAGTCGGGGTTGTCCTCGACGGGAGTGGCGCGCTCGCCGTGGCAACCGAGCAGGTCCTCGTCGGCTCGGACGCCATCAACGCCGCCCCGATCCGGTCTGCCGAGGAGGCGGAGCAGCTCCTGCGCGACGCTCGGCTCGACGCCTACATCGTCATCCCCTCCGAGCCCGACGATACGAACACCTTCCGACCGCAGATCGTGATCGAGGGCACCGACCCGCAAATGAAAGCGATCGTTGCCGCGGCCCTGCAGGGCGCATTATTCCCGGCGATCGATCAGCTGACGGACACGCTGCCGACTCGTCTGATGGGCGCATCGCTCGATGTCGAGGTGCATTCCCTGTACGGCGGCGACGACCTCGACACGCTCGACCTGTTCGGTGGGCCGTTCATCGGCCTGTTGATCTTCTTCCTGGTGTACGTCGTGACCTCGGTCTCCTTCCTCCGCGAGCGGTCGCTGGGGACGCTCGAGCGGCTCATGGCGTCGCCGCTGCGGCGGACGGAGATCGTGGTCGGCTACATGCTTGGCTTCACCCTCGTCGCGCTGGTGCAGGCGGCCATCATCCTGGGATTCGGGCTGGGGATCATCGGCCTCTACAACGTCGGCTCGGTCGCGCTGCTGTTCGGGATCGAGGTGCTGCTGGCGCTCGTGGCCGTGAACCTGGGCATCTTCCTGTCGACCTTCGCGCGCACCGAGTTCCAGGCGGTGCAGTTCATCCCGCTGGTGATCGTGCCGCAGTTGCTCCTGTCCGGGCTGCTGGTGCCGGTGTCCTCCGAGCCCGAGTGGTTGCAGTGGATCTCGAATGTTCTGCCACTCACCTATGCCGTTGACGCTCTTCGCGACGTCATGCTTCGCGGCGCCGATCTCGCTTCGTCCTCTGTGCAGCTGGACCTCGCCATCCTCGGCGGGTTCTGCGTCCTGGTGGTCCTTGCCGCTGCGGCGACCCTGCGCCGCGAGGTTGCGTAGGGCCGTTCCGGGATTGTCGTGGGGCGTGCGTAACAGCCAATGATTGGCTGAATTCTCGCGGGGCGTTACCGCGCGCCATCCTGGCGGCGCAGTGCTTGGCTGCAGCTTTCGTCGGACGGAAATCCGGCCAGTGAATGGCCGTTACATACGTGGGGCGACAAGGGCTTGACACCGCACAACATTCAACTCTAGGCTCCCATTCACATTTCTATGAATGGTAGGACCAGCCTGAATGACGAAGCGCACGAAGGCGCCGAGCGATGAGATTCTGATCTCAGACGTCGAGCAGCTGAAGGCGATCTCCGATCCCCTGCGGCTGCGACTCATCGAGATCGCCAGCGACGACCCGGGCCGGCCGTGGACGGCGAAGGCACTGGCCGAACGGCTCGGCACGAAGCAGACGAAGCTCTACCACCATCTCAACCTGCTCGAGGAGCGTGGCTTCCTGCGGGTCGCCGAGACGAGGATGGTGTCCGGCATCCTGGAGAAGGGCTATGCCGCCACCGCCCGCTCGTACCGGCTCGAGCCCGGGCTCCTCGGCCAGGCGGCAGCGGGCAACAAGGCCATCGACGACATGCTCGACGCCATCTTCACGAAGTCGCGCGCCGAGATCGTGGCCTCGGTGCGGAGCGGCGTGATCCAGCTTGGCGAACGCGAGGACACCGCGCGCAGCATGGCGCTGTGGCTCGGCGGCGCCCGCCTCAGCCCCCAGAACGCGAAGCGGGTGATCAGGCTCATCGAGCGCCTCGCCGCCATGGACGAGCACGAGGACCCCGACGGCACCGAATACGGCCTGCTCGTCGGCTTCTACCCCCGAGCCACAGAGGGGACCAGGGACGCAGACCGATGAACCAGCGACCGATGGGCGTCCGCGACGTCCTGCGCATCCGCGACTACCGCAACCTCTTCGCGGGGCAGGTCGTGTCCGACATCGGCGACGGCATCACCCTGCTGCTCGTGCTGCTGGTCATCAACGACCTGACCGGTTCCACGTTCGCGCTCGCGCTGATGGCGATCGCCGAAGCGGTGCCGGCCTTCACCGTCGGCCTGGCCGCCGGCGTGTACGTTGACCGATGGAACAGGCGGCGCGTCATGCTGGCCGCCGACCTGCTGCGCGCCGGCATCGTCCTCAGCTTCGGACTGGTGCAGACGGCGGCGCTCGTTCCCCTGCTGTACGTGCTCGGCTTCACCCAGGCCTCGATCGGGAGCTTCTTCCGGCCGGCGCGCGGCGCGATGCTCCCCCACATCATCCCGGCCGAAGGCCTCCCGGCGGCCAACTCGCTGGCGCAGGGCTCTCAGGTGGTCGGCGGCGTCATCGGCGCGGGGATCGCCGGTCTGCTGTTCGGGGTGTTCGGATCGGCGCCCATCGGCTTCGCGATCGACGCAGCGACGTTCCTGATCTCGTTCGCGTTCATCTCGCGCATCGCTGCCAGCGCCGGCGAGATCAGCGGCGAGGAACATGCCACCGCGCGCAACGCCGGCATGCTGACCTCCATCCGCGCCGGCTTCGACGTGGTGCGTGGGTCGCGCGTGCTGGCCGGGATCACCATGGCCTCCGCGGTCACCATGCTCGGGCTGGGCGCCGTGAACGTCCTGTTCGTACCGCTCATCGTCGACGATCTGGGCGTATCCGCCACGTGGATGGCGGGGATCGACCTGGCGCAGACGATCGGCATGCTGGGCGCCGCGGCCCTGGTGACGACGTTGGTCCGGCGCATCGCGCCGACCTCGATCATCACGCTGGGCCTGGTCGGCATCGGCGTCTGCATCGGCCTGATGGCCGCCGTGTCCTCCGTGTGGCAGGTACTCGTCATCCTGGTCGCGGTCGGGCTGTTCGTCACGCCGCTCCAGGCCATGGTCCAGACCCTGGTCCAGACCTCGGCCGGCGACGCCACCCGTGGACGCGTCGTCTCGCTGCTCCAGGCGGCGATGTCGACCGCATCGGTCACGTCCATGGCCATCGGCGGCGTCATGGCCGACCTGACCAGCATCCGGCTGGTGTACCTGGCCGCGGGCGTGGTCGTGCTGCTGGCCGCGGGCGTGGCCGCCGTCATGTTCCGCGGCGTCCGCCGTCCGGAGCGAGCCATTCCGGCAGCGGCCTAGGCGAGGGCCTCCGCCCGCTCGATCCACCACCTGGCGCCGATGCGTCGCGCGTGCGCGACGGCCTCCCTCGCGAGCGCCGATGCATCGGCTCCTGAAGCGCGAGCCACCCATGCGCCGATGAGGCCTTGCGAAGCGCGCATCAGGTCGGTCCAGTCATCCTCGGCCTCGAACGCGGCAAGCTCGACCGCCCGCTCGAGCTGACCGGTTGCCACGAGGGCCTCCGCGATCACCTCGCGCGCGGCCAGGAAGTGCGGGTTGCTGAAGGGCGGCGCCTGGTCGGGCAGCTCGATGGTCGGCTCGAAGGGCTCGCCTCGGGCGCGAGCCAGCCACTGGGCGGTGGCCGCGCGGAGCACGATCGCGTACGGCGAGAGCACCGACGGGAAGTGCGAGATGGCGCCCGACCACCACGCCTCGTAGCGCGGCAGCCATGACGGGTCGCGTCGCTCGGCCAGGATGGGCAGGACGACCATCCAGGTCCGGAACGTCAGCCGCTCGTACGCGTAGCGCTCGCCGAGCGAGATGGCGCGCTCTCCCGCATCCAGCGCCGCATCCCAGTCGCCGATGACGAACAGCGTCTCCGCGCGGCTGAGATTCGTCCAGCCGAGCTGCTCGGTCTGGCCGTGCGCGTCGGCCAGCTCCGTCACCTCGATCAGCCGCGGGATGGCGGCCACCGGGTCGCTGTCGGCACCCAGCTGCGCCCGGATCCGCGACGCGATGACGGCCTGGCGCCACCGGCCGGCCGCGCGCGAGAGATCGTCGAGCTCGGCCCACATCTCCGCCGTGCCGGTGCCAAGCTCGTCGGTGGTGGCGGCGAAATGCTCGAGCAGGTCGACGTGCAGTCCCGGATCGTCGACCGTCGCGCCGATCTCGCGCGCCCGCCGCGCCTCGTCGCCACAGCCCTCGTCGCGACCCTGCGCCGCCACCGACCATGCGTGCAGCGCCATGAGCCGCGCCGTGGCGGCCGGGTCGTCCGCATCGGCCAGGCGCGCGATGGCGGCCGTCGTCAGCTCCTCGGCCTCACCGAAGCGAATCTGCTGCATGTAGCCCAGGCCGAGCCGGTACGCGGCCTCGCCGTACAGCTCGTGGGCGTCGGGCAGCGCCGCGGCGAACGTCTCGAGGGCGGCCGAGATGTCCGCGACGCCCGCGTCGAGCTCGGCCGAGTCGGCCAGCACCTCGCCGCGGCGCATGCGGCGACGTGCCAGGTCGAGCGCACCGTCCGTCGCAGTGAGCTCGATCGATCGATCCAGGAGCCGCGCGGCCGCCTCCGGTGCGGACAGGCCCACCGCGGCCTCGGCGGCGCGCTCGAACCAGTCGGCGCCGGCCACTGCCAGCGCCTCGCGCGCCAGGCCCTCCGGCGCGCCGATGGACGGGACGCTCTCCGCGGCCGCGGCGTAGTGCTCCGCCACGAGCTGGGCGACCTCGGCCGGCCGCTCGCCCGCGGTCTCCTCCAGCCAGCGGGCGAGTGCGGCATGCAGCCGCGCGCGCTCGACGCGGGCCAGCGAGGCATAGCCGGCGTCACGCAACAGGGCGTGGCGATAGGCGTAGACGACCCCGGACGTGGCGTCTGGCTGCGGCCCGGCAACGAACGCGCGCCGGCGGAGGACGTCGAGCCCATCGTCAAGTCCCTCGAGCTCGAGGGCCGGCATGGCGGCCTGCGGGAAGCGGCGCCCGGCGACGGACGCACGTCGCGCCACCAGGCGGGCGTCGGCCGGCAGGTCATCGAGCTGGGCGGCATAGATTGCCTGGACCGTCGGCGGCAGGTTGACGGTGCCGGGCTCGACGGCCAGCGTCCAGCCGCCGTCGGTCGCGACCAGCGTGCCGACGCTGATCCACGTGCGCAACAGCTCCTCGATGAACAGCGGGTTGCCATCCGATCGCTCCGCGATGGCGCTCACCAGCTCGGCGGGCAGCGCGTCGCCGACGAGCGCGGTGACGAGTGCGCTCGCATCCGTCGGAGGCAGCGTCGAGAGTTCCAGCCGCTCTCCTGTGACGACCCACTCGGCGGCGGAGTCGAGCAGCGACGGACGTGCTGTCACGATCACGAGCCGCTCGTCGCTGCGAGCAGCGTGATCGAGGAAGGCGAGGAGATCCGGTCCGGCCCAGTGCACGTCCTCGACGATCCAGGCAGCCGCTGCGTCGAACGCGGCCAGGGCATCGGCCCAGGCGCCGAAGCGCGCGTCGCGCTCCATGGCCTCGGCCGCGGTGGAGGATCCGGGGCGCAGGAGCGCCTCGATCTCGCGCAGGACGACCTCGCGACGTCGGGGCGGCAGCGACGCCAGCGCTGGCGCGAGGCCGTCGCCGGCGGCGACGAGCAGTTGGCCGACCGCCTCGTACGGCGTGGCCGACTGCGGCCTGGCTCGCGCCCGCAGCACGCGTCGGCCCGCAGCCTCGAGGCGCGCCGCGACCTCGGTCACCAGGCGGCTCTTGCCAACGCCCGGTGGGGCGATGACGGCGACCCGCCCGCTTCTCATCGTGGCGAGGATCGCAACCTCCGCCTCGCGGCCGAGCAGCGGGGCGCGGAGGCTGCCCAGCGCGGCATCGCGTGACGGCTCGTCCCTGATGCGGCCGGCCTCCCAGGCGGCGACGGGCTCGGCCTTGCCCTTCAGCTCGACCGGCCCGGCGTCCATCAGCTCGATCGCCGCGCGCACCGTCAGTGCCGTCAGAGGACCCAGGAGCACGCCATTCGGGCGGGCGACCGCCTGGAGCCGCGCGGCGGTGTTGACGGTGTCGCCGGTGACGCGGCCGGCGTCCGGGCCATCGGTGGCGTGCACCACCTCGCCCGAGTTGACCCCGACGCGCAGTTGCAGCTCACCCGGTGCCAGGCCCAGGCGCGCGCCGAGCTGCTCCACTGCGGCCACCAACGCCAGGCCGGCGCGCACCGCCCGCTCCGCGTCGTCATCGCGGCCATGCGGGGCGCCGAAGACCGCCATGGCGGCGTCGCCGATGAACTTCTCGAGCACCCCGCCGTAGCGCTCGATCGTCTCGCGCACCGAGGCGAAGTACGCGTCCTGGACCGCGGCAACGTCCTCGGCGTCCAGGCGTTCCGACAGCGGCGTGAAGCCGACGAGATCGGCGAACAGCACCGTCACGATGCGACGTTCGACGCTCGCGCGCATGGCCGCGGGCACGGGCTCGGGGGGCGAGGCCATGCACGCACTCTACGGGCGCCGGCAAGGCTTCGGCGCGCGATCCGACCGATCGATCGGCGAGTCGCCAATCGGCGACCGGCCAGTCGTGGCGACCCATTGCCCGCGCGGCGACCGGGCTCGGTGGCATGGCCGGTGCCTTCGACGGGCTCCCACCAAACCACATGTCAGGCGTCCTCCGGCGCGTTCGGTGGGGCGGGGCGCTCCTGCGGTCGATCTGACCATCGCCTCGCACCTGAGGCGCACTTCATGGGTCAGATGGGCGATCTATCGGTCGGCACGCCGCAGGAAGTGCGCGCACGCGCACGGCTCACGCGTGGTGCTAACCGATAGAACGCTCATACGACACGCGAGGCAGCGTTCTGGCGAATCTCGATCGATAGATCGAGCGAGGCGAGAAGCGCCCCCATCGGCCTATGACCGCTGGCGCACCATGGCCGATGTATTCACGCAGGGAGCGCCCATGACCACCACGACCACGACTTCCGCGACCGCGGCTGAAGCCACGCTCAGGGAACGGTGTAGGTCGTCGTCTTCGTCTGACCGACGACGAAGCTTCCCAGGGTCGTGCTGCGCATCACCTGGACCTTGAGCTCATACGTCGTGCCGGCGTGCAGCGCATTGGTCTGGATCTCAGCGGCCGATTGGTCCGAGATGACCGTCAGGACGGTGGCCGGTGTTGAGCCGATGCCGTACATGACCCGATATTGGCTGAAGCACTCGGAGAAACCATCGTAGGGGCGCCAGCGCAGACGGGTGAAGCCGTCGGGCCCGGCGTCGACGCGGAGCGAGCCGAGGTCCGCCAGTGGGTGGATCTGCGCCGGACGGACCGGCGAGGCCGCGACCACGCGGCCCTCCTCGTCGTAGGCCATGACGCGGTAGTTCCATCGCGTGTCGGACGGCAGGATGCTGGCGTCGACCGCGGAGGTCACGAACGGGTCGGTCGCGTATGTCTGGCCCCAGTCGACGGCGGGCGCGATCGGCGGCCAGTCCGGCTCGACGTCGCGATCCGGGCTGCGCAGGGCGGTGTAGTGGTGAAAGTCCGGGTTCGTCGATGCCGACCAGCTGAGGACGACGCCGCCCTCGCAGCTCGTCGCTTCGAGCGCGAGCGAGCCGGGGTCGGGCGTCGGGGTTGGCCCCGGAGTCGGCGTCGGGCTGGCGCTCGGGGTCGGGGCCGCGCTGGCGACCTGCGTCGCGGTGGGCGTGGCGGTCGCGGATGCGCCGCTGCTCTGCATCGTGCAACCCGAGGCGATGATTGCGAGCAGCAGAAGGCAGCGGCGCGACGGCTCGGGCATCGGCCAGACCCTAGCACGCCGACCGAGCGATCAGGGAGCGGTGTAGGTCAGCACGTCGGTCTCTCCGATGACGAACGGTCCGAGCGCGGTCGCCCGCACCGCCTGCAGCCGCACGTAGTAGGTCTTGCCTGACACGAGGCCGTCGACCACGTAGCTGCTGACGCCCTTGTCCGAGATTGCGGCCCAGTACGGGTCGCCGTTCGGGTACGACGGCGTCGGGTTGGTCTCCGAGTACACCAGCTTGTAGTAGGTGAAGCAGGCTGCGCTTCCAGCGTAGGTCGCCCATGTGAACTTCGTCTTGGTGGCGTCGACGGCGACGGCACCCAGGCTGCCAAGCGACTGAACCGCGGTCGTCGACGCCGCCTGGACCGCGGATGCGCCGATGACGCCTCCGGCCGAGTTCAGCGCGAGCGTCCGGTAGAAGAAGGTGGTGCCCGGCGTGGCCGAGGTGTCCGGTGCGCTGGTCGCATTCCGATCCGGGGTCCGCGTCGCCGTCAGCTCGACCGCACCGCCCTGCGGCGGGTACGCGGCCGGGATGGACGCCGATGCGCTCCGCAACGTGACGTACTTCTTGAAGGCGGGGTCGTCGACGGCGCTCCACTCGAGCACCACGCCACCGCCACATCCGGTCGCGCCGAGCGACATGACCGTGAAGGTCGGCGTTGGGACGGGGGTCGGGACGGGCGTCGGGACCGGGGTGGGCTGTGGGGTTGGCTTCGGCGTCGGCTTGGGCGTCGGCGTTGCAGTCGGGGTTGGCGTGGGAGTGGGAGTCGCACTGGGCGTCGGCGTTGGCGTGGCGGTCGACGTGGGCGTGGGACGCGGCGTCGGGCTGGCGGTCGCGAGCACCTCGCCGCCGGGCACGCCAACCACGATCGGAGCGGGCGTCCTGGCCGGCGGGGTGGGCTGCGGGCGCGTCGCAATCAGCGCCGCGCCGGCGGCCGCACCAACTGCCACGGAGAGCAGCGCGCCCGCGAGGATCGGCGCGAGTCGACGGCCGCGGAAGGCGTCGGCGAACGACCAACGGCGCGGTGCATCGGCGAGCGGCGGGATCTGCGACACCAGGCGGCGCCGGAGGTCGGCGGCGAAGGCAGCACTCGGCATGCCGTCGGCGCCCATCTGCTGCCGCGCCGAGGTGCCGGCGGTGGCAAGCTCGTGGCTCAGCTCCCGGTCGTCACGCCACATCGCTCACCTCCAGGATCTCGGCCGCATCGGCGGCAAGGGCGGCGCGCAGGGCCGCGATGGCGCGATGCAGCTTGACCGCGAAGGTTCGGCGCGAGCAGCCAAGGATGGCGCTCGCCTCGGCCGACTCGAGATCGTCGAAGAAGCGGAGGGCCAGCACGCGGCGGTGGCCATCCGCGACGCGGGCCATGGCGCGGCGGAGATCGTCGCGAGCGATCGTGGCGGCCAGGACGTCCGCCGCCGGGTCGAGGCGATCCTCGTCGTCTGCGGGGTGAAGCCGCCGGGAGGCCCGTACGTGGTCGATCACGGCGTTCGCCGCCACGCGGTACAGCCAGCCACCGAACGAGTCGTTGCGAAAGCGGCCGCCGCGCAGCGCGGCGAGCCCTCGCTCGAAGGTCGTCGCGGTCAGATCCTCGCTCACGCTGTGCTCCCGAACGCGGCGGTGGATGAACCCGTAGATGCGGGGCAGGTAGAAGTCGTACAGCTCACCGAAGGCCTCGGCGTCCGTGGCGGCGCGAGCAACCAGGCGTCGCTCGTCGTCGGGATGCATCCGGGTCGAAGGGGCGGCAGCGGCGCCACCCGCCGCTGGATGCAGCACGGTGGCGTCGGTCGCGTCGATCGCGTTCGTCGCGTCGCTCGGGACGTGGAGGTGCATCGGTCGACGGACGTTAGGTGCGAGGGTCCCAGCCGACAACCGCTCGGCGGTACCATGCCGGCTGGGACCCCCACATCCGTCTCGCTCCCCCGCCTACTGCGCGGTGGCGGCCATCGCGGCCGTCTCGCAGATCGGAACGTAGCCACCGTCGCCGTTCGTGACCGCCAGGACCCGATACGTCCAGGTCTGGCCGGCCGCGACCGCGGTATCCACGAACCCGGTCTGGTTCGGGTCACCGATGACGGCGATCAGCTCCGTCCCGTCGTTGAGCGGGAACCGCGGATCGGCGTTCGACGAGGAGCGCACGACCTTGTAGGCCACGAACTTGTCGCTCCAGCAGCCCTCCCAGCTGAGCTGGATGCCCTGCGCGGGCAGGACGTTCAGGGTCAGGGCGATCGGCTTGACCACGATCGGCTCCGGGACCGGCGCGCACACCGTGGTGACGGTCACCACGTTGCTCGTCGCCAGCACCAGGTACCCGGCCTCGCCGTGGCGGACGGCGAAGACCGCGTAGTTCCACGGCGTTCCGCACGGCGGCTTGTCGGCGGCGAACGGCGAGTTGGGGTCGCTGATGACGCCGGCCAGCACGTCGTCGCCGGAGGTCGGCCAGGTGACCATCGTGTCGCCGCTGCGGACGAGCTTGTAGTACTCGAAGCCCTCGCCGCCGAAGACGGTCCAGCTCAGCTTGGCCTTCGAGTCCTTCGGCCAGCCCTGGAGCACGAGCACGCCCGGGTTGGCCTGCGGCTGCTGGGTCGGCGCGGGCTTGGTCGTCTCGACCGGCTTCGGCTTGGCCGTCGGCTGCGTCTTCGGCTCCTCGGCGGGCTTCGGCGCCTCGGTCGTGGCCGGCTCCTCCTTGGGCGCCTCGCTCGTGGCCGGCTCCTCCTTGGGCGCCTCGCTCTTGGCCGGGTGTGGCTTCGGATCGGCCGTGAAGGCGTCACGGCGCTCGTTCGCCACGTTGGCGCCGAAGACGGCTTCATGCGTCGCCGATGCGCTGGCGACGGGCTGCCGAGCAGCCTGGCTGGCGGCCTGGTTGGCGGCCGATCGCAGGGAGGACGCACCGAAGGCCACGGCTCCGATGAGGAGCGCGGCCCCGAGTGCGCCCGGTACGGCGGTCGCCAGGTGCGTGGCTGGCTTCTTCTCGCTGACTGACATTGGTGCCTCCGCGTTTGTCGGCTTGCTCGAGATGAGTGCGACGACAGAACGTGGAGAGATGCCCCGGATTACCGGGGCGCCGAAAATCGGGTGGTGGTGATGACTCAGGGGTGGTCGGGTGGCATCGCCCACTAGACTCGGCCGATGATCTCGTCACTCCGCCCGCTCGACGTGCTGCTGGTGCGCCACGCCGAGCCGACGCCCGGCGGCGAGCCCGGCCCGGAGGACAACGCCCGAGGATTGACCGATGCGGGCGCCGCCGCCGCCGAGGAGCTCGCCGTGGAGCTCGAGGGCTTCGAGGTCAGCGCCGTCTACTCCTCGCCGTACGCGCGAGCCGTCGCCACCGTCGCGCCGCTTGCGCAGCGCAGGAACCTGCAGGTCCAGCTCATCGACGACCTGCGTGAGCGCGAGCTGTCGGTGGCCCCGCTCGCCGACTGGCAGGCAACCCTGGAGCAGGCATGGGCCGATGCGGACTTCGCCGAGCCCGGCGGCGAGACCGGCCGCGACGCCCAGCGTCGCGCGGTGGCCGTGCTCGACCTCCTGCGAACGCGACACCCCGACGGCGGCCGGCTCGTGCTGGGCAGCCACGGGAATCTCATCAGCCTGATCCTCCACGCGCTCGAGCCCGGCGTGGACTTTGCCTTCAACATGGCCATGCCGACGCCCGCGATCTATCGGCTCACGCACGACGGCCTGCGCTGGTGGGTCATGGGCGGCCACGGCTTCATGCCCATCGAGGACGACGGGCAGCCTCGCTAGATCGAGCGCACCGGGGTCAGACGTCGCGAGCGAGCACGTCCTCGAGCGTCTCGCGCCGGCGGCTGAGGCGCAGCTTCCCGCTTTCGATGACGACCTGGGCCGGACGGAGGCGGCCGTTGTAGCTCGAGGCCATCGACACGCCGTACGCCCCAGCCTCGCCGATCGCCAGCAGCGCACCCTCCCCCACTGGCGGTCCCAGCTGCAGGTCGCGGGCGAGCACGTCGCCGGCCTCGCAGATCGGTCCCGACAGCGTCCACGGGCCGCCGCCCACGGAGCGGCCCGGCGTGACGAGCATCACGGGGTGGCTGGCGCCGTACAGCATCGGCCGGATCAGCTCGGTCATGCCGGCATCGGCGATGAGATGCCCGCGCGCCTGGCTGCGGACGACGCGCGTGAGCAGCCAGCCGGCATCGGCCACGATCCCCCGCCCCGGCTCGACGATGAGCCGCGCCGGCTCGGGCAGGTGCGGTCGCACCGCATCGGCGTAGGCGTTGGGCGATCCGGCGAAGCCGCCGCCGAGATCGATCCGTTCGGCGCCCGCGTCGGTCGCCACCTGCCCAAGCAGCTGGGCAAGCGCGGCGAACGGCTCGAGCTGACGAACGTCGGAGCCGATGTGGGCGCCGATCGACTCGAGCCGCCGTCCCGCCGCACGGACGAGCTCGAGCGCCATCGGCAGCTCGTCGAGCGCGATCCCGAACTTCGAATCGGCCCCGCCCGTCGCGAGATGCGGATGCGTGCCCGCACCGAGCGCGGGATTGACGCGCAACCCGATGCGGCCCGGATGCCCGAGGAGGCTCGCCAGCCCGCCGATCGTCTCGGCGTTGACGAGGGCGCCGCTGTCGAGGGCGGCCCCCAGGTCGGGATCGGTCTGGCCGACGCCGTTGACCACGATCCGGTCGGCCGGCGCCCCCGCCCGCAGAGCCAGCACCAGCTCGACCGGGCCGACGACCTCGAAGCCGATGCCATCGGCCGCCAACCGCCGCAGCAGCGCCGGATCGGGGTTCGCCTTGACCGCGAACGCCACGAGTGCGCCCGGCAATGCGCGCCGCCAGGCGGCAGCGTGCTCGGCCGCCGCGTCGAGATCGGTGACGTACAGCGGCGTGCCCCATCGCTCGGCCGCAGCGGCGAGAAGAGAGGCGTTCATCGGCCTATTCTCCAGCCATGACAGACGCTGATGCGACGCCCGTCCTCCAGATGCGCCTGGTGGTCGAGGCCGATGACTACGACGAGGCGCTGCGCTTCTACCGTGACGTGCTGGGCCTGCGCCAGGCCGAGGCGTACGAGGGCGACGGTGGTGCCCGGGTGGCCATCCTCGACGCCGGCCGTGCCACGTTGGAGCTGGCGAACCCGGCTCAGAAGCGGATGATCGACGAGGTCGAGGTCGGCCGCGCCGGCGTGGCGCCGAAGTACCGCGTCGCCTTCGAGGTGCGCGACACGGCGGCGGTGACCGACGAGCTGGTGGACGCGGGCGCGGAGCTGATCGCGGCGCCGGTCGAGACGCCATGGCGCTCGCTCAACGCCCGCCTGGCCGCCCCTGCCGGCGTCCAGATCACGATCTTCCAGGAGCTCGACTGAGGGTCGACTCGCCGCTTCGGCGTTGCGTTGCAGGCCCGGCAACGAACGGCCAACCTCGTCGCGATGTGGGCCGCTCGGTGGCCGTTCGTTGCTCACCCGGCAAAGCGGACGCCGACGCGGCGGCTGGGCTCCGCGATCACGGTGCGGACTCCGACGTGGCGGAGACGACCCAATGCAGCGGCGCCTCCGTGTCATCGGCCCGGCAGCTCGTCGGCCGCGCCGGCTGGAGCCGATCGGCGTGCAGCTCGAAGGTGTGCGCGCCGGTTCGCGTGCGCAGGACGACCGTCGCGCGGTCGGCGTCGAGGGTCGCTCCCTCCAGCCGCACGTCGCCGAGGCCGTCGAGATCCAGCCGCTCCCGCAGCACCTGCTCGGCGACCTGCGCCGGGGCGGGCCACGCCGATCGACCACGGAGGAAGCTCGGATCGAGGCGGCCGGCCACGTACGCATCGGCGAGGCGCGGGCCGTCCAGGGGCGCGACGCGGCCGTAGACGATCCCATCGGGCAGGCACACCAGGTTGCCTGCGAAGCGATGACCACCGAGGTGGGTAGACTCCCAGACGGCGCCCGGATAGGACGCGGCCAACGCCGCGACCAGAGCGCGCCCGCGCAGGGCGCAGCAGGCGTCGCGCTTGCCATTGGTGCAGACCAGGAACAGGGGGCCGGCATGCGGCTCGCCGAAGGATGAGAGCGGTGCCGCGGCCGCTTCCTCGACCGAGAGGTCCGCCGCGCTCGCGACGGTTCGGGACACCATCTCGCCGCTCAGGGTGTCGACCAGGATCACGGCGCGCACGGCGTCATCGGCGGGGTCGCCCTCGCGTCGTCGCACCAGCAGCAGCCGTACGCCGAGCTCCTTGGCGCGCGCCTCCACATCGGCCCCGAACCGGTCGCGCACGGCGTGGCTGCCCCAGGCGGATCGGTCCTCCAGCAGGAGCCAGCGTTCGCGCCGGTCGACCGTGCCGATCATCGGCTCGCCAAG
>DASVDT010000097.1:0-11494 GCA_036380955.1 Candidatus Limnocylindria bacterium
GCGCTCTTCGGCCAGCATCGAGCGCAGCTCGGTCGCCGAAGTGGCGATCGTCATCTGTGGTTCATCGGCTGCATCGGTTCAGTGCGCGACCAGGCTCTTGCGGAAGGTTCCGAAGTGCTCGAGTGCCATTCCCGTGCCGACCGCGACGCTGTTGAGCGCGTTCTCCGCCACGTGGCAGGGGATGCCGGTCACCTGGGTCAGCAGCTTGTCGAGGTTGCGCAGCAGCGCGCCGCCGCCGGTCATGACCATGCCCTTGTCGATGATGTCGGAGCTCAGCTCCGGCGGCGTCTGCTCGAGGACGTTGCGGACGGCGGTGATGATGCCCTGGAGGGGCTGCTCGATGGCCTCGGTGATCTCGGTGGAGGTGATGGGGATCGTCCGCGGGAGGCCGGCGATCATGTCGCGGCCCTTGACCTCCATCCGCAGCGGCTCCTCGAGCGGCAGCGCGGAGCCGATCTGGATCTTCACGTCCTCCGCCGTCCGGTCGCCGATCATGAGGTTGTACTTGCGCCGGATGTAGTTCGCGATGCTCTCGTCGAAGCGGTTGCCGCCGACGCGCAGCGAGTCGCTCACCACGATCCCGCCGAGGGCGATCACGGCGATCTCGCTCGTGCCGCCGCCGATGTCGATGATCAGGTTGCCTGATGGCCCGGAGATGGGCACGTTCGCGCCGATGGCCGCGGCCAGTGGCTCCTCGATCAGGAACGCGTCCTTCGCACCGGCCTTCAGCGCGGCGTCCCTGACCGCCCTCTTCTCGACGCTCGTGACCCCCGAGGGCACGGAGATCATGACCTCCGGCTTGAAGATGCGGACGCGCGCGACCTTGTTGATGACGTAGCGCAGCATCGCCTCGGTGATGAGGTAGTCCGCGATGACGCCGTCGCGCATCGGGCGGATGGCGCGGACGTTCCCCGGCGTGCGGCCGATCATCTCTCTTGCCTCTTCGCCGACCGCGACGAGGCGGTTGTCGTCTTCGCTGATCGCCACGACGCTCGGCTCGTTCAGGACGACGCCCTTGCCCTTGACGTAGACGAGGATGTTCGCGGTCCCGAGGTCGATGCCGATCTTCATGCGTGCTTCATGCGTGCGCTATCGGTCCGGTGCGGGTGGGTGGGGTGGCGCGAGTATACCGAGCGGGTTCGCGAGCGCGGCACGACGATCGTCCTGCCCGGAGCGCCGTCCGTTCGGCGGGGTTGGGCGTAATGCGCGCTGAGGGTGCGGTTTTCCGGTCGAACTATCGCGAGTGGAAAATTGCGCTGCTGCTGGCACGTTATCCGGTTGCTCGACCGGCATCGGGCCACGTTCACGCTCGGGCGACGCTGTGAGCCGGTGCAGCGGCCGGATAACGTGCTGCTGACGGTGCAGATTTCACGTCGCGGGCGCGCGGCGAGGTCCCCGCGGACGCGGGGAGAGGTCAAGCCGCGCGCGGTCGCCGCACCCTCGGAGCCGGGGACCGCGACGGGACTGCGGGAGGTCCGGCGGTGTACCAGAGCAGGCCGCTCGGCAGGGGCCCTGGCCTGCGCATCCACGACGTCGCCGCACGGCCTCGCAGCGAGAAGCGGTCGAAGAGCGCATCGACGCGCGCGACTCGGTTCCGGATCGTGCGGTCGTCGAGGAACACGATCGCGGGCACGACGGCGCGCACATCCCAACCGAACTGCTCCACAACGAATCGGGCAAGGCGTGCCTTCGAGTCGAGCGAGCCGAGCAGATCCTGGACATCCACGAGATCCGTCTTGATCTCGATCACGACGAGAATGCCGGTTGCAGGATGCCAGGCGAGAAGATCGATCCGGCCGCGCTCGCCGTATCGGCTGTAGCTCACCTCGACGCGGACGACCCAGCCCCACCGTTCGAGGCGTCGCTTGACCGATGCGCCGAGGGCCGCGTGAGCAGCGTCGAGCAGCCGATCGAGCTCCGGTCCGTTCCAGAACGGCCGCACATCCAGGCGGGCGCCCAGCGCCCTGAAGATCGCGTCGAGCACGCCGAGGCGCAGCGTCGAAGCACGGCCACGCTCCAGCGTCGAGACGGCCCGCCGGGTCACCCCGGCACGCGCCGCGAGCGACTCCTGTGTGAGCCGTTCCCTGACGCGAAGCACCCGGGCGATCCGGCCAAGCCGCTCTCCGTTCACGCCATCCATCGTCCACGGCGCCGCTTACTGGCCGCTTACGCGCGGCGTACCAGCATCGCCGGCAGAATGAGCCGATGCCCGAGGGCGACACCATCTTCCGAACCGCCGATGTGCTGCGCGCTGCCCTCGTCGGCCGCCGCATCACCGCGGCGCGCGCACAACCGGGACCAGGGCTCAGGCGCGTGCCGGATCTCACGCGACTCATCGGCGCATTGGTCAGCACGGTTGAGGCGCGCGGCAAGCATCTGCTCATCGGCTTCGACAACGGGCTCACCCTGCGGACCCATTTGCGCATGAAGGGCTCGTGGCACCGATACCGGCCGGGCGAGCCATGGCGGCTGCCGCTGCGCCAGGCGACCGCCATCCTGGAGACTGCGGAATCGGTGGCGGTCCTGTTCAACGCGCCGACGGTCGAGCTCCTGACCGAGGGCGACCTGCGCCGATCCCGACCGCTCCACGAGCTCGGGCCGGACCTGCTGTCGCGCTCGTTCGACGCCGATGAAGCTCTGCGCCGCCTGCGAGAGCGCGACGCCGAGGAGCTCGGAAATGCGCTACTGGATCAACGGGCGGTGGCGGGCATCGGCAACGTCTACAAATCCGAGGTCGCCTTCCTGGAACGAATGGACCCGTGGGGTCTGGTGAGCGCCTTCAGCGACGAGCAACTGCTCGGCGCGCTCAGAACGGCTCGGCGGCTGCTCCAGGCGAACACGCGCGGTGGAGCGCGCGTCACCACCGGGAGCACGGCGCGAGGCGAAGGGCTGTGGGTCTACGGTCGCTCCGGCCGACCGTGTCGCCGATGCGGAACCCTCATCAGGAGCGCCCGCCAGGGAGAGCTCGCGAGGCTGACGTACTGGTGCCCGCGCTGTCAGGCCGCTCCGACTTGAAAGATGTGCCGATTACGGCACATTACCCGGCCGATCAGCCGATCCAGGAGCTCGTCTGAGCGTGACCGGCGCTGCGCCAGGGCCTATCGGCCGGGTAAGGCGCGCCCAGGTGCACAATGTTCCAGTCGCGTGCCCTTGACTGGAAAAATGAGCGGCAGGCGCGAAGCTTTCGAGTCGCGACGCGAGCAGGCGACGCTCAGGCCTCGATGCGGTTGATCTGCGCCCCGAGTGCGACGAGCTTCGCCTCGATCTGCTCGTAGCCGCGGTCCACGTGCTCGATGCCCGAGATCACGGATGTCCCGGTCGCCGCAAGCGCGGCGAGGATCAGCGTCGCACCGGCACGAAGGTCGGCGATGCTCACCTCCGCGCCACGGAGTGGCGTGGGGCCGGTGATGCGAGCGCGCCGCTCGTCGAGGATCTCGACGGCCGCACCCATGCGCTGGAGCTCGCGAAGGTGATCGAGGCGGTCCTCGAAGATCGTCTCGTGGATGGTGGAGACGCCGGAGGCCTGCGTCAGGAGCACGGAGAGCGGCGCCTGGAAATCGGTCGCGAAGCCGGGGTACGGATCGGTCCGGATATCCACCGCTCGGAGCTGGGGGCCGTCGCAGCAGCGGACGCGGAGGCAGGCGGCGGCGGCATCGGCTTCGTAGGGGACGCCGATGCGATCGCAGACCCCCAGGAAGGCGCCCATGTGCCCGGGGTTGATCCCGTTCAGCGTGACCTCGCCACGCGTGATCGCGGCGGCGATGGCAAAGGTCTCCGCCTCCAGCCGGTCGCCGAGGACCCGATGCTCGGTGCCGCCCAGGCGATCCACGCCCTCGATCTCGATCCGACGCTCGCCGGTGCGCGAGATCCGCGCGCCCATGGTTGTGAGCATGGCGATCAGGTCGTCGACCTCCGGCTCGAGTGCCGCGTTGTCGATCACCGTCGTGCCGTGGGCCATGGTCGCGGCGAGGATCACGTTCTCCGTGCCCATGACGGTGACCGTCGGGAACTCGACGTGCGCGCCACGCAGCCCGCCGGACGGCGCGGCGGCGAAGTAGTAGCCATTGCGATACACGATCGATGCGCCCATCCGCTCCATGGCGGCGACGTGGAAGTCCACCGGACGTCGGCCGATCCGGTCACCACCGGGGTTCGGCAGGATGACGCGGCCGAATCGCGCCAGCATCGGCCCGAGCAGGATGAAGCTGGCGCGCATCTTCAGCGCGGCCTCGAGCGGGACGAACGGCCACTGCGCATCGGTCGCAAGGATCTCGAGCGCATCGCCGTTGGAGCGCTTCACCTCGAAGCCGATATCGTTCATCAGGTCGCGCAGGATGGCGACGTCGCTGATCTTGGGGACGTTGCGGAGGACGCAGCGCTCATCGGTCAGGACGGCCGCGGCCATCATCTTGAGCACGGCGTTCTTGGCACCGGCGATGCGGACCTCGCCGGCGAGCGGACGCCCACCGGTGATGACGAACTTCTGCATGGACCGATGCAGTCTAGCCCGGGAAGGCTTCCTTCCACTCATGCGGGCCGGTGTGGTGGCCATCGCACAGGCCGACGCGGCCGCCCATGTGCCGAGAGGGCAGGTACGGCTGCATGCCCGCCTCGAAGGCGGTCGGCATCTTGTTGCAGATCATCATCCGCGCCTCGCGCGCCCACGTGTAGAGATGGTCGGACGAGCAGAACCGATACGGCTTCGTGAAGTTGATGGTCTCGCCGTGCGCCGGGGTCGTCGGAAGGCCGATCGGCCCCGTCTCACGCACGATCTCGATCTTCACCGGCAGCTGGGCCATGCGCGTGCCGCACTGGTCGCAGGTCATCATGGGGGTGCTTGCCTAGCCCAGGTAATGCGCGCCGTCGTCCTCGCGATGGGTCGCGATGAAGCTCGGGTCGTTGTTCGGGTCCTCGCCTGGCGGCGAGCCCTTGTGCGGCTTGAAGTCGACGGGGCAGATGAACGGGTAGTCGCGGCCGATCCTGCGCAGCTCCTGCATGCGCCGCGGATCCGGCCCGGCGCCACTCTCCGGGCCGCGCAGGTGGGCGCGCTCGGCATCCTCGGCGCTCATCGGCTCGTCGGGATTCATGGACCGATGGTATCCCGCCCGTGGTTCGTCGGCCAGTTCGTGAAATCTGCGCGCTGAGCGGGCACGTTTCCATTCGAGGCGTTGCCAATCGAAATTTGCGCGCTGGCGGGCACGTTATCCGGAGCGTCAGCCGATTCGGAGCCGGTTTCACGCTCAGGCGAGGTGCCGAATCGGCGCATCGGCCGGGTAATGCTCCCGTGAGCGACCAATTTTCGAGTCGCGGGCCGCGACTGGAAACCTGCGCACATGCGAGGCGGATTTCCGAACGCCGCTTACCCCCGGGAGCGGCGGCGGGTGGCGATGCGCTCGCGCATCAGCGCCGTCTGCAACGCGGCACGGACGCGGGCGATGTCAACCGGGTCGCTCGTCTCCTGGAGCTCGGCCTCGGCAGCCTTGCGGGCCTCGACGGCGCGGGCCTCGTCGATCTCGTCGGACCGCTCGGCCAGATCGGCCATGACGACGACCTTGTCCGGGCGGACCTCGACGAAGCCGCCGGAGATCAGCATCGACTGCTCCGTGCCGCCCTTCTTGATCCGCAGCTCCCCGACGCCGAGCGCCGTGATGAGCCGCGTGTGGTGCGGCAGGATGCCGAGCTGGCCATCGATGCCGGGCACGATGACCATGTCCACCTCATCGGTGAAGGCGCGGCGCTCGGGCGAGACGATCTCCAGCTGAAGCGGCATCGCTGCTAGCCCATCTTCTCGGCTTGCTCGACGACGTCGTCGATCGTGCCGGCCAGGTAGAACGCCTGCTCCGGCAGCGCGTCGTGCTTCCCGTCGAGGATCTCGCGGAAGCCGCGGACCGTCTCCGACAGCGGGGTGTACTTGCCGGGGCGGCCGGTGAACTGCTCCGCGACGAACATCGGCTGCGACATGAAGCGCTGAAGGCGGCGGGCGCGGGTCACGGTGACCTTGTCGTCCTCGCTCAGCTCGTCCATGCCGAGGATGGCGATGATGTCCTGGAGGTCCTTGTAGCGCTGCAGTGTTCGCTGCACCTCGCGCGCGACGTCGAAGTGCTCCTGGCCGACGACGCGTGGATCCAGCACGGTCGAGGTCGAGGTCAGCGGGTCGACGGCGGGGTAGATCCCGAGCTCGACGATCGAACGCTCGAGGCGGATCGTCGAGTCGAGATGGCCGAACGTCGTGGCAGGCGCCGGATCGGTGTAGTCGTCCGCCGGCACGAAGATGGCCTGCAACGAGGTGATGGAGCCCTTCTTGGTCGAGGTGATCCGCTCCTGCAGATCGCCCATCTCGGTGGCCAGCGTGGGCTGATAGCCCACCGCCGATGGCATTCGACCCAGCAGCGCCGATACCTCCGAGCCCGCCTGGGTGAACCGGAAGATGTTGTCGATGAACAGGAGGATGTCGCGCCCCTCCTCGTCACGGAAGTACTCGGCCATGGTCAGCGCCGTCAGGCCGACGCGCTGGCGAGCCCCCGGGGGCTCGTTCATCTGGCCGAAGACCATGACCGTCTTGTCGATGACGCCCGATTCGGTCATCTCACCCAGGAGGTCGTTGCCCTCGCGGGATCGCTCGCCGACGCCGGCGAAGACCGAGTAGCCGCCGTGCTCGGCGGCGATGTTGCGGATGAGCTCCTGGATGATGACCGTCTTGCCGACGCCGGCGCCGCCGAAGACGCCGACCTTGCCACCGCGCTTGAACGGCGCGATGAGATCGATGACCTTGATGCCGGTCTCGAAGATCTGGGCCTCGGTCTCCATCTGGTCGAAGGCGGGCGGATCGCGGTGAATCGGGAGGGTCGTCTTGGACTTCACCGCACCCTTCCCGTCGATGGCGTGACCGAGCACGTCGAAGACGCGGCCGAGCGTCGCCTCGCCGACCGGGACGCTGATCGGCGCGCCGGTGTCGACGACGTCGAGGCCGCGGGCGAGCCCATCGGTCGAGGACATGGCGACCGCGCGGACCCAGTTGTTGCCGAGGTGCTGCTGGACCTCGACGACCAGCGTCGCGTCCTCCCCCTCCTCCTTCGCGATCCCGGCGTCGGGCCGCGTGATCTCGAGGGCGTTGTAGATGCTCGGCAGCTCGCCGGGCGGGAACTCGACATCGATCACGGGGCCCGTGATCTGGATCACCTTTCCGGTCGCCATCGGTCTTTCCGTTCTCCTCTTCAGCCGCCCAGGGCTTCAGCCCCGGAGGCGATCTCGATCATCTCGCGGGTGATGGTGGCCTGCCGCGTCTTGTTGTAGACGAGGGTCAGGTCCTCGATGAGCTCGTTCGCGTTGTCGGTCGAATTGCGCATGGCGATCATGCGGGCGCTCTGCTCCGACGCCTGGTTCTCGAGCACGGCCCGATACAGGTCGACCGCAACGAAGTGCGGCAGCAGCCGGCTGAGCACCGCCTCCGGCGACGGCTCGAACAGGTATTCGTCGTTCTCGACCTCGGCGCCCTCCGCCTGCTCCGGGCTGACGATCGGGAGCAGCGGCTTGATCTCCGGGCGCTGGGTCAGCGTCGAGATGAAGGTGCTGTAGGCCACGTCGATCTCGTCGTACTTGCCGGCGAGGAAGTCATCCGTGACCAGGCGCGCGATCGGCGTGACGTCACCGTAGGAGGGTCGGTCGCCCAACTGCGGGAAGTGCGCCGCGATCGGGATGCCCGCCCGGCGCAGCCCGTCGCGTCCCTTGCGGCCGATGGTGACGGCCTCGACCTCGACGCGGGTTTCGCCATTGGCCGAGCCGATCTTCTGCTGCGTCCAGCGCAGCGCCGATCGGATGGCATTGGCGTTGAGGCTACCGGCCAGGCCGCGATCGGTCGTGATCATGATGAGCGCGACCCGCTTCACCGGCCGTCGGGCCAGGAGCGGATGAACCTCCTCGCCGACCACCGCGGCGACGCGGCTCAATGCCGCCCGCAGCTCGTCGGAATAGGGGCGCGCGGCCAGGATGGCGTCCTGCGCGCGCTTCATGCGCGAGGCAGCGACCATCTCCATCGCCCGCGTGATCTGGGCGATGTTCCGGACCGATCCGATCCGGCCGCGAATGTCCTTCAGGCTGGCCATCAATCGGCTCGGTACATCGCGTTGCCGACGCTGACGCCCCCGACCGATGAATCGGACGCATCGCGCCTGAGCCGGGTGTCGGGCCGAATCTGTCCGACATATCGGTCGCCAATGAGCCTGGCGGCCACCTGACGGCGCGGCGTACGCGCGCGGGCAACCGATGCATCGGACAAACCGCGCCTGACCCGACCTTCGGGCCCAGTTCGACCGATGTATCGGCCGCGGTCAGGCATCGGTGCCGGCCTCCTCGGCGGCTTGGGCCTCCGCGGTTTCGACCTCGACGGCCGCGTCGGGCTTCGCGGTGGTGGCAGCGCCGTCATCGGCCGCGCCGTAGCCGCCCTGGCGCTTGAACTCGATCACGGCCTTCTCGAGCTCGGCGGTGAGCTCATCGGACAGCGCCTTCTGATCGGCGATCGCGGGAAGGAGCTTCTCGTGGGTGGACTCGAGGAAGCGGTAGAAGCCGGACTCGAACTCGCCGATCTTGGTGGGCTCGACGTCGTCGAGATGGCCGTTGGTGGCGGCCCAGATGATGGCCACCTGCTTCTCGACGGGCAGCGGCTGGAACTGGGGCTGCTTGAGCACCTCGGTCAGGGCGCGGCCACGGGTGAGCTGGTCGCGGGTCGCCTTGTCGAGGTCCGAGGCGAACTGGGCGAAGGCGGCCAGCTCGCGGTACTGCGCGAGGTCCAGGCGCAGCTTGCCGGCCACCTGGCGCATCGCCTTGATCTGGGCGTTGCCACCGACTCGCGAGACGCTGATGCCGGCGTTGACCGCGGGCCGCTGGCCCTGGTTGAAGAGGTCGGTCTGCAGGAAGATCTGCCCGTCGGTGATGCTGATCACGTTCGTCGGGATGTAGGCGGACACGTCGCCCGCCTGCGTCTCGATGATCGGCAGGGCCGTCAGCGACCCGCCGCCGTTCTCCTCGTTGAGTCGTGCCGCGCGCTCCAGGAGGCGCGAGTGGGCGTAGAAGATGTCGCCGGGAAACGCCTCGCGGCCGGGCGGGCGTCGCATGAGCAGCGAGACCTGCCGGTACGCCCATGCGTGCTTCGACAGGTCGTCGTAGACGCACAGCGCATCTCGCCCGGTGTCGAGGAACTCCTCGCCCATGGCGACGCCGGCGTACGGCGCCAGGAACTGGAGCGGCGCCGGGTCGGAGGCACCGGCCGAGACGACGATGGTGTGCTCCATCGCGCCCGCCTCCTCCAGCTGCGCGACCACCTGCGCCACGGTCGACTGCTTCTGGCCGATGGCCACGTAGATGCAGACGAGATCCTGGCCCTTCTGGTTGATGATCGTGTCGACCGCGATGGCGGTCTTGCCGGTCTGGCGGTCGCCGATGATCAGCTCGCGCTGGCCGCGGCCGATGGGGATCATCGAGTCGATCGCCTTGATGCCGGTCTGGACCGGCGTGTCGACCGACTGGCGCACGATGACGCCGGGGGCGATCCGCTCGATCGGCCGGGTCTTGGTGGTGTTGATCGGGCCCTTGCCGTCGATCGGCTCGCCGAGGGGGTTGACCACGCGGCCGATGAGCTCGTCGCCGACCGGCACCTCCACGATGCGCCCGGTCGTCTTGACCTGGTCGCCCTCCTTGAGGGAGGTGTAGTCGCCCAGGATCAGGGCGCCGACCGTCTCCTCCTCGAGGTTGAAGGCCATGCCCATGATGCCGTTGGGGAACTCCAGGAGCTCCTGCGCCAGGGCGCCGGAGAGGCCGTACACCTGGGCGATGCCGTCGCCCACCTCGACCACGGTCCCGACGCCACTGACGTCGGCCCCGGTGTCGAATCCCTTGATCTCGTTGCGGATGATCGACGTGATCTCGTCGGATCGAATCGCCATCGGTTCCTCTTTCGCTCGCTAGATGGCGGTCAGCCGCGTCCGCAGCCGCTCCAGGCGGGTGCGCACGCTCGCGTCGTAGAGCCGGTCGCCGATGCGGACGGTCACTCCGCCGATCAGCGACTCGTCGACCACCTCGTTGATCTCGATCTGCTGCTCCGTGAGCTGCCGCAGCCGCTTCACGATCGCGTCGCGCTGCTGGTCGTCCAGCGGCAGCGCCGTGCGGACCTCCGCCAGCGCCACGCCGCGCTCGCGGCGCAGCAGCGCCGCGAAGTGCTCGACCATCGGGTCGATGGCGCCTGGACGCCCGCGCCGGATCATCAGCAGCACCAGGTTCAGCGCCTCGGGCGACACGTTGCCCACCAGCCGGCGCAGGACGCGCTCCTTGTCCACGTACGGCACCGCCGGATGCTCGGCCAGGGCACGCACGTCCTCGTCGGCGAGCACCTCGCGCAGGGAGGCGAGGTCACGCTCCCATCGGTCGAGCGTGCCATCGGCCCGCCCGAGCTCGAAGGCCGCCTCGGCGTAGCGCCGCGCCGCGGTGTCGCGCCGTGCCATCGGTCAGTTCCGCGCCTTCGTGTCGCGGTCCGCCGGGACCTCGGCCAGGAACTCCTCCACCAGCCGACGCTGGGTGGAGCCGTCCATCTCGGTGCGGATCAGCTTGCCGGCCGCGGCCAGCGCCAGGTCGGCGACGGTGCCGCGGAGCTCGGCCATGGCCCGCTCCTTCTCGGCGGTGATCTCCTCGCGCGCCCGCTGGGTGACCCGCTCGGCCTCCTCGCGCGCCTCGGTGAGGATCTCGTTGCGAGTGTCCTCGGCGATCTTGTTGGCCCGCGCGATCATCTCCGACGCCTCCTTGCGCGCCTCGGCCACGGCCGCCTCGCGCTCGGCACGCGCCAGCTCACGGTCACGCGCCGCGGTCTCGGCGTCCTCCAGCCCCTTGGCGATCGTGCTGCTCCGCTCGTCCATCCGCCCCATGAGCGGCTTGAACAGGAAACGGTTCAGCAGGTACAGCAGGAGCAGGAAGTTGACGACCTGGAAGCCCAGGCTGACCCAGTTGACGTCGAAGGCGTCGAAGAACTGGCCCACGGTGTGGCGGTCCTAGACGAAGAGGATGAGCAGGCCGACGACGAGGGCGTAGATGCCGATCGCCTCGGTCAGCGCGATGCCCAGGACGTACGGCACGAAGATCGCGCCCGCCGCCTCGGGGTTGCGGCCGAGGGCCTCCATCGCCTTGCTCACGCCCATGCCCAGGCCGAGGCCGGGGCCGATGGCGCCAAGACCGATCGCGAGACCAGCCGCGAGAGGTGCGAGATCCAGCTGCACGAGTGATGTTCCTCCTGTTTGCTCTGCGTTGACGGGGAGAGCCTGCCCGGTGGGTATTCCCTTGGTTGGGCGTTGGTCTGTGGGTGGTCCTAGGGCCGGTCCGCGCCGGCCGTGGCGTAGTGCTCGCTGAGGCCGACGTCGTCCGCATTCCCGTGCGGCTCGTCGTGCGCCTCGTCGTGGCCGCCACCGTGGCCGGCCATGGCGAGCGTGATGTAGGTCATGGTGAGGAGCGCGAA
>DASVDT010000098.1:0-2873 GCA_036380955.1 Candidatus Limnocylindria bacterium
CGTGGGCGGGGAGTACCTGTATGCCATTCGCCTGCTGCTCACGCCGGGCACCTTCAACCTGTGCCCGGCGGATTATTGCGAGTTGCCGGGCATGGCCGATGGCGTCTCCGGGCGCGGCCTGCCGATGGAGGCCTACGAGCCACCGGCCGAGATCGTGGAGGAGGCGCGCCGGCTGGTCGCCGCTGCCGGAATGGACGTCGGAGGCGTGGAGTATCTGATCGACGCCCGAGACGGCGGCCACGTCTTCTACGACGTCAACGCCCTGTCGAACTTCGTGGCCGATGCGTCGAACGTCATCGGCTTCAATCCCTACGAGAACCTGGCTGACCTGATCGTGGCGCGCGCCGAACCTCGACTTCCCAGCGTCACGCGGTAGGTCACGGCTCGCCGAAGTCGAGCGTCACGGCGGCAATGCGGCCCTCGTCGGTCAGGAAGAGGTCCACGGTCCACCCCATCAGACACGGAATGTCGCCGACGGGTTGAACGCTGACCCGCCGCAATCCGCCGAGCTCTGGCGGCGCGGCCACCGGCGGCGACGCGCACAGGTCGTGCGGACCCACCGTCACCTGCATCTCACGAATGAGGATGCCGGCCGCGTTCACGTTCCATTCGGCGAGGGTATCCAGCGCCGAGTACGGGCCGACTCGGCCTCGGAAGGGCAGGTCCGCTCCAAGGCTCCAAGCCTCGGGGTCGAGAAGCTCGTCGCGTGGTCGACGCGCGATGACCTGGTCGGCGAGGCCGAGGGCGACTTCATCGGCAAAGGGAAGCAGCGACAGGCGTTCGGGATCGGGAGCCTGCGCGAAGGCAACCAGGTCCTCGACCATGCGCTGCTCCTCACGCCGCACGTCTCCCACCGAGATCGGTACGCCGTCCGCGCAGTCGTCAGGGAAGAAGACGGCCGTGCCCGCGGGATCGGGCTCGACGTCACGGAGCGTCGAGCAGAGGCTCCTGGTCCAGCCGTCGCCGGACATGTTGTCGCGGCTCGGGTCGACATAGACTTCGATGGCGCCGTCTGATCCCGAGCGATAGATCTCGCGCACCCAGCCGCCCTCGACCGTTCGGATGTCGCTCACCATCTCGACCGGCTCGCCGGCGCGGTAGGCGGCGAGGAAGCAATCCCGCACGGCGGCATCGCGGTAGTCGCCCTCGGGCTGGCGGTTCACGGTCTCGTGCCCGCACCAGGGCAGCGGTTCCCGCGCGGCGATCGAGGCAGGGACGACGAGCGGTGGCCGCGCGCTGGCATCGCGGCCGTAGACGGCGGCGTACTGGATCGCATCGGCTTCGGTCGTCCCGGGCAGCATCTGCACCTCGTAGTCGCAGCCGTTTTCCTGCCAGGTGATCGCCCACGGACCGTCGATGCCGCCCATGGCGATCACGCGGCCGGCCTGTCCGCGAATGGTGACCGGCGTCCCCGGCTCGGGCTGGTCTCCGGGTGGCGTGATGCCCCATATCCGGCCGCCGACGACCTGAACGACCTGGTCAGGCGTGCCGGCACCCCAGGTTGCCCACAGGTGGTGGCCGCCGGCGGTGGTGGTGGCATCGCCCGGCGGGGCGCCCGATGGGAGCGCGAGCGGCGGGACCGGATCACAGTCGGTCGGCGTATCGGGCCAGATGGTGGGCGGGACCGCAAGCCGCTCGCCGCTGATGACGTTGACCAGCTCGCCCGCATACCAGACGTCCGGCGGGACGGCGACGTCCATGTAGCGCCCGCCCTCGGTCGGCCATCGGAGCACCCACTCGGCGGGAAGATCGACGCCGGTGTCGGGCCCAACCTTCATGCGTGCATCCGTCGGTTCTTCCGGGCCGACCTCGACGAGCGTTCGCACTTCTCCTCCGCCGAGCGGCGCTTCGACCAGCGCGTAGGCGCGCGCGTCGGCCAAGCCCGGTTCGGACGCGATGCGCCAATCGCCGGACCTACCCGCCAGGGTTGCCTGACCGCCCAGCTCGATCCCCAGCGGCTTGCTTCGACCGCCTGCCAACGAGATCACGCTGCTCTCGGTCACGTAGTCCATATCGGTCACGCCGATGACGGGTGGACCTCCATCCTCCAGCCGGGTCTCGCCGGTGCCGGTGTCCAGCACGAGCGTTCGGCACGTGCGCATCCGGCAGACCTGTGTGACCAACGCACTGCCGTCGGTGGACCAGTCCATGGTCCATTGCGTCGCATAGTCGCTCGGTTCATCGGCGATCGGCTCGGAAGAGATGACCTCTGCGGCGCCACCGTCCAGCGGCAGGCGCCACAGGCCACGATCCATGCCCGTCTCGCGGTCGAGGGGCACGAAGTACATCGCGCCCTCATCTTCGGCCAGGGCTGCGACGACCACGGCGTCATCGGTCTCGAGGAGCGTGGACTCGCCGGCGTCCACCGACGAGACGGTGAAGACGCGGCTGCGCGTGCCATCGTCGTCGCCGACAAGGACCGACGGCCCGTACGGCCCGTTGGCCCATGCACCCTCGTGGCCGTCCTCGGTGACCCGCGTGGTGAGGCGGAGCTGTGTCGTCACGTGCCCGTCGAGCGTGCCGACGGTCAGCTCGTCGTAGCCCTGTGGAAGCGGGGGATCGTCCGGTCCCGGCTCGGTGAGGGTGCCGAACCCGACCGACACCAGCGTGTACCAGGTGATATCGGCGAGGTCCAGGTCGCGGCCGGCCATGGCCGATGGCTCCGGCGACGGCGCCGCGGTCTGCGACGGCAGGCTAGGGCTGGGCGAGCTGCTGGCGGCGGGGGTGCGCGGCGGCGTGATCGACACGAAGAGCCCGACCAGCGCGACGGCAGCCACCACGGTCGTGGCCGCGAGGGCGACGCGCAGCGAGAAGCGTGGCTCCGATCGGCCCGGCTCGGCGGCGAGCAGCTCCCGTGCATCGGCGGCGAAGTC
>DASVDT010000099.1:0-2287 GCA_036380955.1 Candidatus Limnocylindria bacterium
GTTCGAGCGCCTTGCGTCCGATGAAGGGCCGATGTCCGTCATCGGCCAGGCCCTTGAACATCCAGCGCCATCCGAGCTCGAGCGGGGTGGACCGATGGGCGTCGTTGAACGCGAAGCGGCTCGAGTCGAAATCGACGCCGAGGAGCATGAGCCCTGCCTCGATGCGGAGCATGTAGAGCGCCCCCATCCCGTACGGGAGCACTCCGTATCCCTCGGCCGCCTCCCAGAGCGCATCCCAGACGTCGAGGGCATCCGGCGACGCGGCCCAGATCTCGTAGCCGAGGTCGCCGGTGTAGCCGGTTCGGCTGACGGTGACCGGACGGCCGCCGATGGTCGCGCTCGTGATCCCGAAGAAGGGCAGCTCGGTCACCGACGGCACGAGCCTCGCCAGCACCTCCCGCGAGCGCGGTCCCTGTATCGCCAGGGTACCGATGTCCAGGCTCATCTCCTCGATGGTGACGGACAGGCGGCCGATGCGGTCGGCGAACCAGGCGAAGTTCGGCTCCGCCGAGGTCAGGAGGAAATCGTCGGCAGCGTGGCGCAGGACGACGCCGTCCTCGAGCACGAAGCCGCGATCGTCGAGCCAGGTCGTGTACTGCGCGTTCCCCGGCGCGCACGTTCGGATGTCACGCGCCAGCATGCCGGAGAGGAAGCGCTCGGCGTCGCGCCCCGCGATTCGGTACTTGTACAGCGGGGAGGTGTCGAGCACGCCGACGCCATTGCGGACGGCGAGGTACTCGAACTTGTCCGACGCCATGTACCGCGTCACCACGAGGTGGCCGGACCAGTGCTGCCAGAGGCCGGTCTCGTTGAGGGCGCTGGTCCGGTCGTGGAAGGGCGTGGTCCGGATCATCGGGCGTGAGCATACCGGGGATGCGCGGGATGGCGATGCTCATCGTCCGTCGGCGCGACTGAGGCGGCTCGCTGGTCGCTTGAATCCCGTGGTGCGGGTGAGGTCGCCACGGAAAGGGAGCTCCCTCGCAATCCTCCCGTGCCGCGGGTCAAACGGAGATGGAGGTGGCCATCTGGGTTCCTCCGCTGGCGAGTTCTCCCGTACTCCGGGAAGGGGCCGGCGGGAAGCGGCCGGCGGGAAGGGGCGGAAGGGGCCGGCGGGAAGGGGCCGGCGGGAGGGCCCTCCGGGTGAGGGACCTCAGGTCAAGGACGCGTCAGGGCGTGGGCTCCGGCTGGGGCAGCTCGGCGTCGACGGCGGCGACGAACTCGGTGAAGTCGAAGGGCTTGCGCAGCACGGGCGCGATGACCTCGAGCCGGCTTGCCTCCTCGTCGTCGATGGCCGTCACGAACAGCACCGGGATGTCGCGGTACTGCGGCCGCTCGCGCAGCGAGTGGACGATCGTCGAGCCGTACTCGTCCGGCAGGCGCTGGTCGAGCACCAGCAGGTCGGGAGTGATGCCCTCCTCCACGAGCGCGGTGTAGAGGCCCTCGGCGTCCTCGAAGCCGCGCACCTCGTGGCCGAGCTCGCCGAGCACGGCAAGCATGGCGGTCCGGATGAAGGGCTCGTCGTCGACGACCCAGATGCGGTGTCCCATGCGCGCGTCCTCCATGTCGCCTAGGCGCCGATCGCGTCGAGTGAGTCGCCGATGATACCGATGGCGAGGTCGACCTCGTCCTCGGTCGTCACCAGCGGCGGGATGATGCGGACCACCTGGCCCCGCGTGCCGCACGTGAGCAGCAGCAACTTCCTCGCCATGGCCTCGCCGAGAAGCGCCTTCGCCAGGTCGGCTCGAGGCGTGAGCGCTTCTCCCTCGGCGAGCTCGATGGCGATCATCATGCCCCTGCCGCGCACCTCCGCCACGCACGGGTGGCCTTCGGCGCGAACGCGCAGCCCGTCGAGGAGACGACCGCCAAGCCGATGCGCCCGATCGGCAAGTCGCTCCTCGTCGATGACATCGAGCGTCGCCAGGGCGGCAGCGCAGGCCACGGCATTGCCGCCGTACGTGCCGCCGTGCGTCCCCGGCGCCAGCTGATCGAGCAACGAGCGCGCGGCCATGATCCCCGACAGCGGCAGCCCCGACGCGATGCCCTTGGCCATGATCACGATGTCGGGGGTCGTATCGGTCCATTCGGTCGCGAAGAAGCGTCCCGTGCGGGCGTAGCCGGACTGCACCTCGTCGACGGCGAGCAGGATCCCGTGCCGATCCGCCAGCTCGCGCAGCGCGGGCAGGAAGCCGTCGGGTGGCACCACGTAGCCGCCCTCGCCGAGCACCGGCTCGACCACGAAGGCGGCCACGTCATCCGGCCCGACGACGGTGGCGAACAGCTCGTCAAG
>DASVDT010000100.1:0-3357 GCA_036380955.1 Candidatus Limnocylindria bacterium
GGTGAGCTCCTCGTACAGGCGTACGTAGTCGCGCGCCATGCGCTCGGCGGTGAACCGATCCTCGAACGTCGCTCGGACCTCGGCGCGGTCGAGCTCGTCCAGGCGTCCCACCGCCTCCACGGCTCCATCGATGTCGTCGACGATGAACCCGTTGACCCCGTCGGTGATGACCTCCGGCACGGACCCGGACCGATACGCGATGACCGGCGTGCCGCAGGCCATGGCCTCGATCATCACCAGCCCGAACGGCTCCGCCCAATCGATCGGGAAGAGGAGCGCCCGCGCGCGGTTGAGCAAGTGCATCTTGTCGTCTCCGCCGATCTCGCCGACGAAGTCGACGCGATCGTGATCCAGGAGCGGCTCGATCTCCCGCTCGAAGTACTCCTTGTCGGCCGGGTCGACCTTGGCGGCCAGCTTGATCGGCATCCTCGTCCGATGGGCCACCTCGATGGCGCGATCGGCACGCTTCTCCGGCGACATGCGCCCCAGGAACGCGAGGTAGTCACCGATACCGTCGCGGCTGGGCCTGAGCTCGTCGATGGGCAGGCCGTGGTGGACCGTCCCGATCCAGTTCGCGGTCGGCAACGGGGCGCGCTGGTCGTTGGAGATGGAGACGACCGGCATCTCGGTGAACTCGGCATAGATCGCCTGGAGGTCCGGGATGTCCAGGCGGCCGTGAAGCGTGGTCAGGCCCGGGACGGCCAGGCGCCGCGAAACGGGGAAATGGAGGTAGTCGACGTGCCAGTGGATGACGTCGTAGTCGTGCGCGTCGGCATAGACGCGCTCCAGCTCGACGATGCCGTGCGCCAGCGGGTCGATCACGTCCTCGTCCAGGCGCAGCGCCCTCGGAACGCAGGCGACCAGGCGCGCGCTCGTCTGCGAATCGCCGCTCGCGTAGAGCGTGACTTCGTGGCCCTGGCGGACGAGCTCCTCGGTCAGGTACGAGACGATGCGCTCGGTGCCGCCGTAGAGGGTCGGGGGCACGCTCTCGGCGAGCGGCGCCACCTGTGCGATGCGCATGCGGACTGACCTCGTGACTCGGGCGGGCAATCGGTTGATTCGCACACCGCGTGCCACTAACCCAGGCGGCGTCGAAGCTCCTCGTTGACGAGCCGCGCGTCGGCGCGACCGGCGGTGCGTTTCATGACCTGGCCCACCAGGAAGCCGAACAGCTGGTGCTTGCCGTCGCGATACTCGGCGACCTGCGAAGGGAACTCGGCCAGCACCGCGTCGATCTCGGCGCCGATGGCTCCGGCGTCGGACACGGCCCCCAGACCCTCGCGCTCGATGATCACGCGCGGCGACTCCCCGCTCTCGAAGGCGTCGGCGAGGACGGCCTTGGCGTTGGTGCTCGACACCCGCCCGGCCTCGACCTCGCCGATGAGCTCCGCCAGGCCGTCGGGCCGCAGCGCCACGGCATCGGCGCGCAGGCCCTCGGCGGCGCGCTGGTTCAGCAGCCGGCTCAGCTCGCCGGTGATCCAATTGGCGGCCGCCTTCGGCGTCACGCCGGCCGCGACGACCGCATCGAAGTAGTCGGCCAGCGCCACGTCGGAGGTCAGGACACCGGCGTCGTAGGGCGACAGCCCCAATTCATCGGTGTAGCGAGTGCGACGTTGGGCAGGGAGCTCCGGCAGTCGATCCCGGAGCTCGGCGACCCAGGCATCGGACGGCCGCAGCGGCGGCAGGTCCGGCTCGGGGAAGTAGCGGTAGTCGTTCGCCTCCTCCTTGGAGCGCTGGACGATCGTCCGCCCGGCCTCCTCGTCCCAGCCGCGCGTCTCCTGGCGCAGCGGCTCGCCCGCCTCCAGTGCAGCGACGTGGCGCTCGACCTCGTAGGCCATGGCGCGCTCCAGCGAGCGGAAGCTGTTGAGGTTCTTGACCTCGACCTTCGTGCCGAACGTCGTGGAGCCCGCTGGCCGGACGCTGACATTACCCTCGATCCGCATGCTGCCCGCCTCCATGTCCGCGTTGGAGGCGCCGATGGCCCGCAGCAGCTCGCGCAGCGTCTCGCCGTAGGCACGAGCCTGCGCGGGCGAGCGGAGGTCCGGCTCGGTCACGATCTCCATGAGCGGGACGCCGGCCCGGTTGAAGTCGACGACGCTGTAGCCGCGCCCGGCGTGCTGCATCCGCGCGGTGTCCTCCTCGAGGTGCGCCCGGGTGATGCCGATGGTCACCTCGGCCCCATCGCTCGGCACCGGCACCAAGAGCCGGCCGTTCGAAGTCAGCGGCAGGGCGTACTGGCTGATCTGGTAACCCTTCGGCAGATCGGGGTAGAAGTAGTTCTTGCGCTCGAAGCGGACCGCGTCGGTCTCGACGTGGCAGTTGAGGGCGAGGCCGGTGAGCATGACCAGCTCGACCGCGCGGCGGTTGATGACCGGCAGCGTGCCCGGCAGGCCGAGGCAGACGGGGCAGACGCGGGTATTGGGCTCATCGGTGCCGCCATCCAGCGGCGCGGTCGGGCAGCCACAGAACATCTTCGAGTCGGTCCGCAGTTGGGCGTGGACCTCGATCCCGATGACCGTCTCGTACTTCGTTCGCGCTTCGACCGCCATGCGGCCGATTGTACCGACGCTCACCCGCTATGCTGCGCGCCCATGAAGATCGGCGAGTGGGACAACCTCGGGCGGGCGCGCGGGCTGCTCCAGCGGCAGCTGGGTGACCTGAACGCGACCGAATACGCGGCGCACGTGGCGGTCAACCCCGATACGGGTCGGCTCCGCATCTTCGTGGCAACCGATATGGGACTGCTCGACTACCAGTACGCCCCGGTCGGCGCCGACCCGGAGGGCGCCTGGATCCTCCGCGGCCTCCTCATCCGGTGGGGTTCCGTCCGCGCGCTGCGCCTGCAGACAGATGCGCAGTTGGACGAGGCCAGCGACACGACACAGTCCATCTGGCGCCTCGTCGCCGATGAGCCGAAGCTCGAGCTCGTGGCCAGCACCGAAACCGGCCAGCAGTCGATCGAGGCGCTGCTCGCCTTCGCCCGGGCCTGCCTCCAGCACGCCGCCTAGGGCAGTCGCCGCGTCAGGCGCCGCCGAGCGTCGGGCGCCGTCTAGTAGTCGTAGGTGTACGGGGTCGCCTCCGTGCTCTCGGTGGCCTCCGTCGACTCCATCGGCTGGGCGCTCTCGCTGGGCGAGGCCTCCGTCGAGGATGACGAACTGGCGGCCGGTTTGGACGGCGACTCGCCGGCACCCTGGCTGGGCGGCGCGCAGGCGCCGAGCATGAGGGCGGTCGCCAGGGCGAGGCCGCCGATCCATCGGTTCTTCATGGCCTTCGATACGCCCGGCGTTTCATCCACCATCCTCGCGCCGCGCGCTGAGGTAGATGGCGCCGAACGGGATGCGGAGCGACCCGTCGGCG
>DASVDT010000101.1:0-2216 GCA_036380955.1 Candidatus Limnocylindria bacterium
GCGCGCGCACGAGGAGATCATCGGCAAGGTGCGCGACGGCATCGACAAGACCGAGAAGTCCAAGGACTGGGGCAGCAACGACATCCTCATGAGCGACGTGCTGCGCCGGCACGAGCTGCAGGTGTGGTTCATCGGCGAGCACCTCGTGGACGTGCCGCTGATCGAGGACTAGCGCGTAACCCGCCCTCGGTGCGGGGGCGCACCATGGCAACCAGCGGGGTGGACGGAGTCCGGCATGGCTTCTGCCATACGGCACGTGCAGAACCATGACGCTGCACACCGCCTCGACCGCCGCCAAGGCCGATGACCGGCTCTTCCTCGAGGTGCTGTGCCTGTGGCGCGGGCTCTACGGCCGTCGCGGCCCGCAGGATCGGGTGGCGGTGGCGACCGTGGCCGAGACGATCGCGGCGGCCGAGGTCCGCATCCGCCTTCGAATTCACCACGACGAGGAGATCCTGCGCCGCTTCACCGGCGGCTGGCCACCCTCGCGACGCCCTTGAGCCACCGGGGGCTGGTCAGTCCCTGAACTTTGGTTCGCCACTGGGAACACCGGCCAAGAAGTGGCCGATGTTGCCGACAGCCGTGCAGGAACGGCCAAGATCAGCCCCTCCGCCTGGCTGATGTTCCCTAGCGCGGACTACATCGGCCAAGAAGTGGCCGATACGCCCGACAGCGAACTAACGAGGCGCGGCCCCAGACCTCAGGCCGTAGCGGGCTCGCGCTCGGTGAGCTCCCGGAGCGCCGGCTGGAGCTCGTCGCGGAAGAATCGGAAGAAGCCCGCCTGGTCGGGCCCGACCTGGTGGATGTAGACGTTCTCGATGCCCGCGTCGAGGTACTCGCGCACGGAGTCGACGTAGCGCGCGACGTCCGGGCCGACCGGCATCGACTCTGTCATCGACTCGGGAGTGACGAGCTTCGCGGCCTGCTCGAAGTGCATCGGCAGCGCCAGCTCCTGCGAGAGGTCGCCCGGAACCCCGTTCGCCCCCCAGATCTCGTGCAGCGTCTTCGTGCCCTCTTCGACCGTGGGAGTCCAGCAGATCGTCATCTGCCCGTAGGCCGGCTTCCCGTCGCCGCCGTCCGCCCGGAAGGCGTCAACCAGCTCCGCCTTCGGCGCCGTCGTAATCAATCCGTCGCCGATCTGACCGGCCATTGACGCCGAATCAGGACCGGATGCGGCCACCATGACCCGTATCGGCTGCTGGGGCAGCGTGTAGATCCGGGCGTTCTCGACGACGTAGTACTCGCCGCGGAAGCTGGTGAGCTTGCCCTCCCACAGCTCGCGGATGAGCTCCACGGCCTCGATGAGCATGGCGCGCCGGTCGTCGTACGGCGGCCAGTGGTCGCCCAGGATGTGCTCGTTGAGGTTCTCGCCGGTGCCGACGCCAAGGAAGAACCGGCCGTCGAACAGGTCCGCGGTCGTGGCGGTTGCCTGTGCGATCACGGCCGGATGGGTGCGAATCAGCGGGCACGTCACGCCCGTCCCGACCTCGAGCGACGACGTCGAGCCGGCGATGCCACCGAGAACGGTCCACACGAACGGCGAGTGTCCCTGGACATCGGCCCAGGGATGGAAGTGGTCGCTGATGAGCGCGAACTCGAAGCCTGCCTGCTCGGCCTCGGCGGCGTTGCGCACGAGGTCTGCCGGTCGGTGCTCCTCGCTGCTGAGTGCGTATCCGAAGCGTGTCATCGGCGGCGAATCCTTGCAGGACCGATGCCTCCCCGTCAGAACCCGAGCAGGCGCGCGACGCGGTCGTATTGGAGGGCGTAGTCGAGCACCACGAGCACCAGCACAAGAATCGCCCATGCCGTCTGGCCCGATGCCCACAGCAGCGCGATCGCGATGCCCATGACACCGAACTCGGTGAGCAGCCGGAGTGGCCCGGGCACGATGACGATGGGATCGCCGCCATCGTTTGGCACCCGGAACACCGCCCAAACGGTTGCGAGGAGCAGCGGCAGCGCGGTGGCCCACAGCCATCGCTGCGCGCCGTCGTGAGCGGTCCAGCCCCAGGAGCCGACGGCGACCAGCGCGACCAGCTCGAGCAGGAAGTGAAGACCGAGGACGGCCGGGGTGGCTGACACGGCCACAGTGTGCGCCGATCGGGTGACCCGATAGGACCATACCGGCAGGCCCGATCGTTTCCTACGCTCCCCGACGATGACCTCCCCCACCCGGGTCACCGCCGCACCGGAGGCGGCGCAGGCACTGATGCTCC
>DASVDT010000102.1:0-7026 GCA_036380955.1 Candidatus Limnocylindria bacterium
TCCTGGGCCATCCCGCCCGTCGTCAGGATGACCTCCCAGTCGGGCGCCTCGATCGCCGCCTGCTCGGTGTAGCGCGAGTCGGCCAGGATGCGCGTCGCGTCGCGCGTGACGAACAGGGTGCCTGGCCAGCTCGACTCCTCGTCGTCCATGGCGCGGAAGCCGCTGAAATAGCGCTTGTTCGCCGCCCGTGAGACGAGCATCGCATCCAGGCCGTGCGTGTCCAGCAGCCCTCGAAGCGCCGCAAGGCGCGGAGCCCGATCGAAACCGGTCATTGGCCGGCGCACTCCTCCCGAGCCTGTGCCACGAAGGCTTCGTGCTCGCCATTGGTGCGCGAGAAGTAGTGGGACCCGTCGCGCGTACCGCCCGGGCACCCGGCGACGAAGAACAGGTAGCCGTCCTCCAGCGGCGCGCTGGCAACCGCCGCGAGCGAACTGATGCGCGGCGCGGCGATCGGCATCGGCGGCAGGCCCGGCTGGGTGTAGGTCTGGAAGCCGAGCAGCGCCTCGTCGAGCGCAACCTCGCCGCCACCGACCTGGAGCTGCGGCCACCAGTCGACGCTCCCCCACTCATCGACGGGCAGCCCGCCGGTCGCATCGCCGAGGAGCGGATGCCCCACGGGACGGTATTCGCCGGTGGTGAGCCCGTATTGCAGCGTCGGGTCGGCGTTGAGCAGCCCGACCGTCTGCGTGTTGTCCGGGTTCAGGAACCGGTTGATGTAGACCGATGCGATGAGCGGGCGCTCCTCCTCGACCACCGCCTCGCGCTCGACGATGCTCGCGATGATGATCGCCTCGTCGATCGTCAGCCCCTTCGCGGCGATCCCGTCGCGAATCTCCTGGGTAAAGCTCCGCTCGAACTGCGTGAGCAGGTCGCGCACGATGAAGGTTGGCGATCCACGGTCGCCGCTGATCTCGAACTCGTACGTGTCCGGCGGGATGTAGCCCTCCAGCGATCGGCCCGCGGGAAGGTCGGCGAGGAAGTCGAACTCGTTGAGGATCTCGGCCGGTGGCGCCTCCAGGATGGCGGCAAACTCCTCCATGTTCATCGTCATCTCGCTCGCGGCGAAGGCGGCGACCACCTCTTCGAGGCGGAGCCCCTCCCGGATCGTCACGGTGGTCGTCGGCGCGAACTCCTGGCCCTGGAGCGCGGCGACGATCTCCGACGGCTTGAGCGTCGGCGAGAGGTCGAAGACGCCGACCGGCAAGGTACCCTCGCGACCGGCCTGGATGATGGCGTACTGGAAGGCGACCCGGCTCTTGATCAGCCCCTGGTCGAAGAGGATCTGGCCGATGGACGTGTCGGTCGCACCCGACTCGACCTGGATCGTCACGCGTCGATGCTCGGTCGAGGCGGGCTCATCGGCGAGCTCCTCCGGCGCGTACCACTTCACGAAATCCTGCACGATGCCGTGCTCGATGGCTCCGGGGTTCTCCTCAACCCAGGCCATGACCCGCGGGGCGAAGAAGACGTTGAAGCCCAGGAAGATCAGGACGCCGAGGAGCGCGATCGTGCCCGCGATCCACGCCAGCAGGAGCAGCGGTTGTATGCGCCGGCGGCGCCGGACTGGTCCCTCGCGCTGCTCTCGCAGCTCACGGATGCGCGCGTTGCGGCGCTCCTCGTGCTCCCACGAGCTGGGGCGTCGGGTCATTCAGTCTCCTCAGGCCTGAAGGGGGTCGGGGGACGGGCGTCCAGATATTGTTGCAGGATCAGACGGGCCGCCGCAGAATCGATCTCCCCGCTGTCGCGCCTCGGATGGCGACCCTGCAGGGAGCTCTGCCGCTCCGCTTCCCACGACGTCAGGCGCTCGTCCTCGTATGCGACCCGCAGGCCGATGCGCTCGAGCCGCTCGCCGAAGGCACGCGCGGCGGCGGCCTGCGCCCCTTCGGTGCCGTCAAGCAGAAGCGGCAACCCGATCACGACCACGGTCGCTCCCTCGGTGGTGCACAGCTCACCGACGAGGGCCAAGTCGTGATCGAGGTTGCGCCGCTTGATCACCGGACGAGCAAATGCCATGCCGGTCTCGGTATCGCCCACCGCGACGCCGATGCGCTTCGCGCCATGATCCAGGCCGATGAGCCTCACGAAGGGCTCGGCTCCACGATCGGCTCGTCGATGCCGCTGATGTCGACCTCGATCCGCCACTCGCGATCCGGCACGGTCGACACCCATCCGGGCCAGAGCGTCACATCGGCCTGGCCGAGCGCCGCCAGTGCAGCCTCCGCCTCGGTCTCCGAAAGGCCGATGATCCCCTGCACCACCTCGTCGCGGCTCACCGACGTCATGGCGCGTCCGACGACCGTGACATCGACGGCGAGCGCATCACCCTGGCGGGTGACGTCGCCGATGCGCACGTCGATCGCATCGGTCAACAGTTGCGTGCCGGCTGGAAGGACGCTGGCGTCGTTGATGAACCGCTCCTGAGCACGGGCCTCGACATCGCTTTCGTCGATCGTCAGCCGGTCGTAGGCGAGCTCGCCGCTGATCTGGACCTCGGCCTGGTCTCGCGTGCCGACGAGCCCGTCGGGGATGGTGATGACCGGCTCGGCCGGCTCGACGGGATCGGCGAAGAGACCGTCATCGGTTCCCTCCAGCGCCGATTCGAGCCCGGTGGTGAGCGCGTCGCGCAGATGCTGGGTCGCGGCGTCGACATCGGCCTGCGTGATCTCGACGCCCGTCGTCGCCACGCCGCCCGTGGTCGGCTCCGGATTGACGACCAGTCGCGCGCGATTCTGGCGAAAGCCACGCAGCCGGTTGCGCACATCGTCGTCGAGAATCGTGTCGATCGCCTCGGCGACGACGTTGCTGCCCGGCCCGATGGCGGCCGCGGTGATCGCGACGCTTGCCTCGCCGCCCGCGATGGTGCCCTCTCCCGTCAGTGAACCCTCCGGCACGACGACCGGGCCGGTCGTGGCGAAGACAACGTCATCGCCGACACCAACGGGTGTTCCAGCCGGGACTTCGATCGGCACGATGTTGAAGTTTCGGAACACGACGGTCCCTGTCGCCGCTGCCTCGATCGCATACGAGCCGGACGCCGTCACCGTCGCCGTTTCGGTCACGGTGCCCGCCGTGCGCCGGGCGTCCTCGATGGTGATGAGGTAGTCGACCGGACCGACCTGCTCGCTGCGGGGCGTGATGGCCACCGTCGCGGCCGGCAGGAACATCGCCCCCAGCACGGCCGCGATCACGACGAACGCGCCGGCGATGCCGAGCACGGCCACGAGCGGGTTCGCTGCGCGGCGTACCGGCCGCCGCGCGGGTCGCGCCGGCCGCGGCCGGCGGGATGGACCCGGCTGCGGCGCGGGTTGATCGCGTCGCGGTGGCGCCAGCCGAACGGGGCGCGTCTCCGTGTCGGCGGCTGCGATCGCCGCGAGCGTTGGTGCGGTGTCGTCGGCCGCGGGCCCGCGCACCACGTGGATCGTGGCGTGCTGGGCGGGCGCCGGCCCATCGGACGCGGGCGCGGTCGCCAACCGCGCATCGTCCACCGAGCGATATGCCGTCAGTCCGGCCTCCGCGGCGAGGGATCGAGTGAGCTCGTCACCGACCACGGCGATCTCGCGCTCGTCGTCGGCTGCCGCACGCGCCAGGAGGCGCAGCGCGACGGCACTCGAGGTGGCTCGCGAGCGGCCCGGCGCGACGATCACGACCCGTCCCGGCTCGGCAGCTCGGACCCGGCGCACGACGGCCGTGATCTCGTCGTCGGCCTCGAGGTAGATCAGCGTCGGCTGGTCGGTCACAGCTGCATCTCGCGGACGACGCCGCGCATGGCGCGGTCGACGGCCGACGCGCCGGCGTCCAGGACGAGCGCCTGGTGCGCCAGCGCCATCGGTGTGACGTCCTGGCGCGTCCGGAGGCTTTCGGTCGGGTCACGCAGCCCGACCACCTCGTCGGGCGACAGCGCGCGGACCTTCGGCTGGCGTGCGAACGGCAGGCCTCGCCACCAGTCGGCTTCGTCGAGGACGGTGCGCACCTGCGGAAGGTCGGCGCCGCCGCCGCACAGCAGGATCCGGCCGGGCAGGAGATCCACACCGGCCAGGTCGGCGATCATGAGCTCCACCCCCGCCCGCCAGACGCGCGCGTCCTCGAGCAGGGTCTCCGCCACCTCGGGGCGCGAATCCTCGGCGGCGCCCAGCTTGGCGCGCTCCGCATCGGCGAACGAGATGCCCAGCCGGTCGGCCAGGCCCTTGGTGAAGGCGCGCCCGCCGAGCGCGAGCATCTTCGTGCCGCTGATCCCGCCGCCCCGCACCAACGCCACGTCCGTGGTCCCGCCACCGATGTCGATGAACACCGCGCCGGCGTCACCGAGCTCGCCGGGGTCGAGGCACGTCGCGACCGCGTACGGTTCGGCGATCACGCCCAACAGCTCGAGTCCGAGCGCGTTGGCGACCGACTGCAACGCACCGAGGTGGACCATCGGGGCGAAGGCGTTGAAGAGGTGAAGCTCCACCTGCGCACCGGTGAAGCCGATGGGGTTGCTGACCGGATAGCCGTCGATCTTCATCTCGACGATGGCGGCGTGCACCAGCCGGACATCAAGCCGATCAACGCCGGACTCCCATCGGATGCGCTCCTCGGCCTCGCGCAGCGCCCGATCCTGCGCGCGGCGCACCAGCCGCTCGAGCTCAGGCTCGTCGAGCGGGCGGCGGGCGTCGTCGCGTCGAGTGGTGAGCGTCGACGTCGCGCCCTTGACCAGCTCCCCGGCGATGCCGATGACGGCCGTGGTGGGCCGGCGCCCCGCCATCTCGCGCGCCTCGTCCATGGCAACACGGCAGTTCGCGACGACGGCATCGATGTCGCTGACCGTCCCCGACTGCATGTGCGCCAGCCCCTGCCGCTGCCGCCCGGTCCCATGGACGACGCCCACCAGGCGACCCTCCGCGTCATGCTCGACGCCGACCACCAGTGCCTTGGCGAACTCGGTGCCGATGTCGAGCGCGGCGATCGCCGGCGGCGCCCCGCCTCGGAGGCCGCGGCGGACGCGGTCCGAGACCCGGTTCCACAGCTGCTCGGCGGCCGTCACCATGCCCCGGCGGTCAGGGAGTCTCGAGTCGCTGGAGCGCCTCGAGGGCAAGGCGTCCGGCCTCGCGCAGCGCTTCGTCCAGGCGCGATGCATCCTTCCCGCCCGCCTGCGCCAGATCCGCTCGGCCGCCGCCTCCGCCGCCGATGATCGGCGCGGCCTGCCGCACGATGGCGCCGCTGTCGAAGCCCTCGGCGGCGAGGTCCCGGCTGGCGGCAACGAGCAGCGCCGGCTTGCCGTCGGTGGCTGCGCCGACCACGGCCACGAAGCGGCCGGTCATGCCGCGCAGGTCGTCGGCGAGCGCGCGCAGCGCGTTGGCATCGGCGTCGTCGTAGCTCTGGACGATCACTTTCGTGTTGCCCGCCTCCTTGGCACCATGCAGGGCTGCTGCTGCATCAAGGCGCCGAGCCGCTGCGGGGGAAGCCTTGGCCGCCTTCTCCGCCTCGCGCAGCCGGGTGAGGAGCGCCTCGATTCGCTGCGGCACGTTCTCCTCGCGCTCACCGAGCAACTGCGCGGCCGCATGCAGCGCCGCCAACCGATCGGCGACGAGCTCACTGGCGCCCTCGCCGGTGACGGCCTCAATGCGCCGCAGACCCGCTCCGATGCTCGACTCGCCGGTGATCACGAGCTGGCCGATCTGCCCGGTCGAGGCGACGTGCGTCCCTCCGCACAGCTCCTTCGAGTATCCGTCGACCTGGACGACGCGGACGGACTCGGGCACGTACTTCTCACCGAAGAACATGTCGGCACCCAGGGCCTGGGCGGCCTCCATCGGCATCCATTCGGGCTTGACCGGCGCGTCGCGGCGGATCTGCGCGTTGACGATCCGCTCCACCTCGCGCAGCGCCTGGCGCGGCGTCGCGGACTGTGCCGGGAAGTCGAAGCGGAGGCCCTCCGGGCCGACCCACGAGCCCGCCTGCTTGGCCTGCTCACCCAGCACGTCGCGCAGCGCACGGTGAAGGAGGTGCGTGCCGGTATGGTTGCGCGCCGACGCCCAGCGCCGAGCCTCGTCGACCTCGGCCCGGACGACGTCGCCGACCTTCAGCTCGCCGCTCAGCTCGCCGAGGTGCGCGATGGCGTCGCCCGTTCGCTGGGTGTCGGCCACCCGCATGCGTCCGTTGAGTCCGATGAGCTCACCACGGTCGCCGATCTGGCCGCCACCCTCCGCGTAGAACGGCGTCCGGTCCAGCACAACCACTGACGGGTCCCCGGCCGTGACGGCAAGCACGCGCAGCTCATCGGCGTTCGTCTCGTTCGGGTAGCCGATGAACTCGCTGCGCAGCGCGGCGACCTCCGGATCCAGCTCGAGCCGACGGCGCTTCTCGCCACGCGACCGCTCGCGCTGCTGGGCCATGGCCGCGTCGAACCCGGCGCGGTCGACGCTCACGCCGCGCTCCGCCGCGATCTCGATGGTCAGGTCAATCGGGAAGCCGAACGTGTCGTGCAGGCGGAACGCATCGGCGCCGCTGATGATCCCGCCCGCCTGAACGAGCTCGGCCAGGCGTGCGCTGCCGGCCTCCAGGGTGCGCGCGAACTTTTCTTCCTCGGCCGCGATGCCGTTCAGGATCTCCTCGCGCCGCTCCACCAGCTGCGGATAGGCGCCGCCCATCAGGTCGATCACGACCGCGGCCGTCTCGCGCAGGAACGGCCCGTTGATCCCAAGCAGCCGCCCGTGACGCACCGCGCGACGAATGATGCGGCGCAGGACGTACCCGGCACCGTCGTTGGCCGGCTTGATCCCCTCGGCGAGCAGGAACGTCATCGCCCGCGAGTGGTCGGCCACGACCTGGTAGCTGAAGCGTTCGGCCTCCACGGTCTCCGGGTCATGACCGATGAACTCCGCCAGCCGTTCGATGATCGGCGCGAAGAGGTCGGTCCGATAGTTGGAGTCCACGTCCTGGATGACCGACGCCAGGCGCTCCAGGCCCGTCCCGGTATCCACGCTCTGCATCGGCAGCGGGGTCAGGGTGCCGTCGGCCGCGCGGTCGTACTGCATGAAGACGAGGTTG
>DASVDT010000103.1:0-7270 GCA_036380955.1 Candidatus Limnocylindria bacterium
ATGTTGGCCCGAGCGACGTCGCTGACGTGGACGAAGTCGTACGCCTGCGATCCGTCCCCGAAGATGACCGGCGGCTCGCCGGCGTCGATTCGGTCGAGGACCTTCATGATGACGCTGACGTACGTCCCCTTGTAGTCCATCCGCGGGCCGTAGATGTTCATGTAGCGCAGTCCGACATAGTTCAGCTTGCGCTGCTCGTAGAAGGCGCGGAAGAACTGCTCGCCCGCGATCTTCGTCGCGCCATACATCGTTCGGTTGTTGAACGGATGATCCTCGGTCATCGGCGTGAACACCGCGTCGCCGTAGACAGAGGCCGACGACGAATAGACGACCTTCTTGACCCCCGCGTCCGCAGCTGCCTCGATGACGTTGTACGTGCCGACGACGTTGACCTCGAGGGCGCTTCGGGGCTCGTGGACGCACTCGTACAGCCAGAGTGCGGCGAGATGGAAGACGTAGTCGGTGCCCGCCATGAGCTCGCGCAGCAGCTCTCGGTCCGTGACGCTGCCATCGACGAGCCGCACGCGCTCATCGCGCACGGCCGAGCGCAGGTTGTCACGCGTCCCGCGCACGAAGTTGTCGAGAACGACGATCTCTCGCACCGGGGTATCGGTCAGTTGATCGACGATGTGCGAGCCGAGGAAGCCGGCGCCACCGATCACGAGCACTCGGGCGTTGTCGAGCTGGTTCATGGGTCCTCCGAGAATTGCGCGCAATGATAGGCGAATGTGGCGCAAGCCCTGACGTCAGAGCTGGCGACGACAGCGCCAACCGCATCGATCGCACCGGGAATCGCGCTCGCGGTTTTCGACCACGGAGGGACCAAGCGTGCGGTGTGCGATGCTGCGCGCACCCCAGACCATCGAGGGAGCGAACCATGGCCCAGGACGAGCCTCCGGCGAGCGCCGGCGAGGCCGAACCAAAGGCACTGGTGTCCGATCGTCAGCGTGAGACAAGCCGTGCCTTCGGATACAAGTGGCATCGCCGCGAGTCCTATGACACCCCCGCCATGGGCGAGTTCACGCGGGACTGGCTCCTGGACAAGTACTGCGATGGAGATGCGGGCCGCCTGGCGGACTGGCTGGGCGAAAGCGGCTCGATGATCCTGGACGCCGGCTGCGGCGCAGGGCTTTCGGCGATTGCGCTCTTCGGCGACCTCCTGCGCGACCATCGGTATGTCGGCGTTGATATCTCGAGCGCTGTCGACGTCGCGCGTCAGCGTTTCGCGGAGCGCGGGTATCCCGGCGAGTTTCACCGGGCCAACCTCTTTGACATGCCGGTCGAAGACGCGTCAGCCGACCTGGCGTTTTCCGAGGGCGTGCTTCATCACACCGATGACACCGGCAAGGCGGTCGCCGCCGTCGCTGCCAAGCTCCGACCGGGCGGCCGCTTCCTCTTCTATGTCTACGCTCGGAAGGGCCCGATTCGCGAGTTCACGGACGACTACGTCTGCGAGCAGCTTCGCGGGATGGACGATGCCGAGGCATGGGAAGCGCTGCGCCCGCTCACCCGGCTCGGCATCGCGCTCGGCGAGCTCGACGTCGAGCTCGACATCCCCGAGGACATCCCGTTCCTCGGCATTCGGCGCGGAAAGGTCGACCTGCAGCGCTTCTTCTATTACTCGGTGCTCAAGGCGTACTACCGGCCCGACTTCGGCTTCGACGAGATGCACCACATCAACTTCGACTGGTTCCGTCCGATGAATCGGCACCGCCACACCGAGGAGGAGGTCCGCACGTTCTGTGCGGACGCAGGCCTCTCCGTCGAGCGCCTCCACGCCGAGCCCAGTGGCTTCTCGGTGGTCGCCATACGCGACGCGATGGCGTGAGCCGGACCTTCGACGTCGCGGTCATCGGCGCCGGGATCGTCGGGCTGGCCACGGCCCTGCGCCTCATGGAGCGCCATCCGCGGCTACGGCTGGCCGTGGTCGACAAGGAAGCTCGAGTTGCGAGCCACCAGACGGGCCACAACAGCGGCGTGGTTCATCGCGGCGTGTACTACGCGCCGGGCTCCTTGAAGGCGCGGCTGTGCACGCAAGGCGCCGAGGAGATAGCCGCCTACTGCGATGCGCACGGGATCGAGGTGCACGAGGTCGGCAAGGTCATCGTGGCGTTGAATGAGGCGGAGGTGCCGGCGCTCGAGGAGCTGCACCGCAGGGCCGCGGAGAACGGCGTGCCTGGCATCAGGATGATTGGGCGTGCCGAGCTGCACGAGCTCGAGCCGCACGCCGCGGGCGTGCAGGCGTTGCACTCGCCCCGCACCGCGGTTGTCGACTTCGCCGCTGTTGCCGGTGCCTTCGCGGCTGACGTCGTCGCCAGGGGCGGAGAGCTGCGGCTGGCGACCGAGGTCACGGGAGTCGAGGACGCCGGAGATCACGTGTCTTTGCACACGAGTGGCGAGACGGTCACGGCCAGGAGCGTGATCGCGTGTGCGGGCCTCCAGTCGGACCGGGTGGTGGCGCTGTCTGATCGAGCGGCGGGAAGGAAGCTGCGGATCGTGCCGTTCCGCGGTGACTATTACGTCCTCCGGCCGGAGCGCAGGCACCTCGTTCGTGGCCTCATCTATCCAGTGCCCGATCCGCGGTTCCCGTTTCTCGGCGTTCATTTCACCGTCCGCCACGACGGTGACGTGTGGGCCGGCCCCAATGCCGTGCTCGCGCTCCGGCGCGAGGGCTACGGCCGCTTCAGCGTCTCGATGCGCGATACGGTGGACACCATCACCTACGGCGGCTTCTGGCGGCTGGCCGCGCGTCATTGGCGCTATGGGCTTGCCGAGATCTGGCGGGATTACGTCCGGCTCGCCTTCGTGCGCGCCCTTCAGCGCTACGTCCCGGAGGTCCGCAGCGCCGATCTCGTGCCGGGTCCGTCCGGCGTTCGCGCTCAGGCCCTCGCGGCCGATGGGTCGCTCGTCGACGACTTCGTGGTCGACCGAGTCGGGCGCGTTCTCCACGTGCGCAACGCCCCCTCGCCTGCGGCAACCAGCTCTCTGGCGATCGGGTCGTTCATCGCCGATCGTGCCGAGACCGAGCTCGGCGTCGGCGGCCACTGAGCCGCTGATCCAGCCTGACCCGCCTACGGCACCGACTGCGCCGACGCCGGCTCCCGTGTGACGCCCGCGCCGAGCGCGTCGGCCACGAACGTGTGGAGCGGCTCGTAGTCGGTAGGCCCGCTCCGTCCGATCACGACGAGGACGTACTGGCCGATCGTGTTCGTGGTCGCCTCGAGAATCTGGCCCTCGCCGAGCTCGATGCGACGGTCGGGCGTCATGTGCGCGGCCAGCATGCCGAGATCCAGGACGGGCAGATTGGTGTGCAGGTGGCCCTTGAGCGCATCGGCCAGCGCCAGGCCCTTCGATACGGTCTGCCATCCCGACACCTTCGCCTTGATCGCGGCGAGGACGCGCTGCTGCCGGACCGAACGCGCGAAGTCGCTCGACTCGGCTGGCACGTCCGTGTAGCGGTTGCGGGCGTAGTCGAGCGCCTGCTGGCCGTCGAGCCGGAGCGTCCCGGCGGCGAACGAGTACTGGAAGTCGCCAGCCAGGTACTCCGGCTCGTCCCAGGTGTACGCGAACGCCGTCGGGTTCTCGATGGTGATGCCGCCGATGCCGTCCACCATGGCCTGGAATCCCTGGAAGTCGAGGCTGATCCACCCGTCGATCTCGAGCCCGGTGGCGTAGGTCACGGCCTCGACCGCCAGGTCCGCCGCGTTCTCCAGGCCATCGGCGTACCAGCCGATGCGGAATGCTTCGTTGATCTTCATGTTCTGGGGCACCTCTGGTAGGCCCTCGATCCAGAGGTCGCGCGGGATCGGGATGATCGTGGTCGTGTCGGACGCCTTGTCGACGCTGATCACGTTCATCGAGTCGGTCAGGAATGCGCCCGAGCGCGACTCGTCGCTGTAGCCGAGCATGAGCACGTTGACCCGCTCCGGGCTGAAGGGTCCGAACAGCTTCATCGAGATCGCCGGTGCGGTCGAGACCGCGTCGTTGAAGGCGACTGCGCGCTGCCAGAGCAGGAACGCACCCGTGCCCGCCGCCACGATGAGGAGCACGAAGATCACCAGGATGCGCCGACGCCAGTTGGCCGGTCGACGTACCCGCGGCGCCGCACGACGTGCGCGTTGCGCTTGCGCCTGCCTCGGCCGTCGATACGACTGCGTGTCCTGCATTCGGTCGGAGTTCCTCGGGTATCGCGGGCGGCGGCGCCATCCTAGCGCGTGTAGGACATCGTCGTACACGCCGCCGCGGCCGGCCCTCCGCGTCCCGGCGGGTATCCTGCGTCGCGCATGGGACGTCACAAGATCCTGGTCGCCGAGCCCGTCGCCGCGCCGGCGATCGAGCTGCTGTCGGCCGCCCACGAGACCGCCCTTCGACCTGGCCTTGCTCGAGCGGAGCTCCTCGCGGCCCTCTCCGAGGATGGTGGTTGGGATGCGCTCGTGGTCCGGTCGCAGACCCGCGTCGATGCCGAGCTGCTGGCGGCGGCAGCGCCGCGGCTGAGCGTCATCGGCGTGGCCAGCGTCGGCATCGACCGGATCGACGTGGAGGCGGCGACCCGCGCCGGCGTCATGGTCGTCAACGCGCCGACCGGCAACACGATTGCTGCGGCCGAGCACACCATGGCGGTCATGCTGGCGCTGCTGCGCCACGTGCCCGAGGCGAACGAATCCGTCCGCAGGGGGGAATGGGAACGCGGGCGCTTCACCGGACGCGAGCTGCGCGGCAAGACGCTGGGCATCATCGGCCTCGGCAAGATCGGCAAGGCAGTCGCGCGCCGAGCGAACGGGTTCGAGATGCGCGTGCTCGCCACGGATCCGTTTCTCACGGAGGAACAGGCGTCGGAGGCCGGCGCCAAGCTGGTCGGCCTGGCCGAGCTGCTGCATCGGTCGGACGTCATCACCGTCCATACCCCGCTCACCTCGCAGACTCGTCATCTCATGGGCCGTGGCCAGATCGAGGCAACGAAGCCGGGCGCCTTCATCCTCAACGTCGCTCGCGGCGGGATCGTCGACGAAGCGGCACTGGCCGAGGCGTTGACGTCCGGCCACCTCGCCGGCGCCGCCGTGGACGTCTACTCGACCGAACCGATGGCGGCTGACAACCCGCTCCGATCGGCACCGAACCTGGTGCTGACCCCCCATCTGGGCGCCTCGACAGCGGAGGCGCAGGACCGCGTCGGCATCGAGATGGCCGAGCAGCTGCTGATGGCGCTGTCGGGGGTAACGCCGCCCTACGCCGTCAACGCGCCGGCCGTACCGCCGGAGACCGCTCCCAAGCTCCGACCCTACGTCGAGCTGGGTCGTCGCCTCGCGTTGCTCGCGCGCCAGTTGGCGCCGGGCGCGTTCGACTCGCTGTCACTGACGTACGCGGGCGAGATCGCCGGTGGCGAATGCGCGCCGATTCGTACGGCGGCTCTGTCCGGCATTCTCGAGGCCGTGACCGACCAGCGCGTGAACGCTGTCAACGCCGATCTCGTCGCCCGTGAGCGCGGACTGACCGTGCACGAGACGCGAACCGCGTCATCCGAGCCGTGGGCGTCCCTGGTCGAAGTCGCGGTCGGCCCGTCAGATGGCGAGCCCCTCATCCGCCTGCGCGGCTCGACGGCCCACGGACGGCCGCATCTCGCCGGCCTGGATGGCTTCCCCATCGACGCCGAGCTCTCGGGGACCATGCTGGTTACCCGCCACCATGACCGTCCGGGCATCGTCGGGGCGGTTGGCACCATCCTGGCCGACGCGGGGATCAACATCTCGTCGCTCGAGCTGTCGCGGCTCTCGGAACGGGGCGAGGCGATGATGTTCGTCTCCGTCGACGGAGACGTCGACGCCCGGGTGCTCGAAGGCATCCGGGTCGCCGACGGCATCGTGGACGCCAGGGTGGTGGAGCTTCCGTGATCGAACGTGTGCTGATCACCGGCGGTGCTGGGTTCATCGGCTCAGCCGTTGCGAGGTCCATGGCGCAGACCGGGGCCTCGATCACCATCGTCGATGACCTGTCCACCGGTTCCGCTGCGCACATCCCGTCGACCAGCCGGCTCATCACCCACGACGTGTCCGACCCTTCCGTCGTCGCGGTGGTGGCTTCCGAGCGGCCCGATCTCGTCATCCACGCCGCGGCGCAGGTCAGTGTGACGCGCTCGATCGCCGATCCGGAGCGCGACCATGCGATCAACGTTGTCGGCACGCGGAACATCTTGGCTGGCGCGCTGGCGGCGGGAAGCCGGCGACTCGTCTTCATCTCATCCGGCGGCGCCATCTATGGCGATGCCGATGGCGCCACAGAGGAGTGGCCTCCGCATCCGGAGAGTCCGTATGGCCGGAACAAGCTGCTTGCCGAGGAGATCGTCGCCTCATCGGGCATCTCTCACGCCATCGCCCGCCTGGCCAATGTCTATGGTCCCGGTCAACGCGCCGATCTCGAGGGAGGTGTGGTTGCGGTCTTCATGGAGGCGGCGCTCGCCGGACGCGACGTCTCGATCTTCGGCGATGGAGATCAGGCACGAGACTTCGTTCATGTCGACGATGTCGTCGCGGCAGTCGGGACGTTGTCAGCCCCAGGCAGCTCGGGGACCTGGAACGTGGCCAGCGGAGTGGCGACCTCGATCCACGCGCTTCTCGAGCAGATCGAGCGAACCCTCGGTCGCAGGGTTCCTCACACGCACCTGCCGGCCCGAGCCGGCGAGGTGTATCGGTCTCGATTGGCGATCGAGCGCATCATCGCGGAGACCGATTGGCGACCGCGAGTCTCGGTGGCTGATGGCCTGGCCGCGCTGGCGGCTCGGACATCCGCGCGCTGAGCCGACCTATCATCGGGGCATGCCGAAGCCGTTCGCCTCATCGGCCGATCTGGCAGAGAAGGAAGCCACCCTCGAGCAGCTCGCCGACGGCGTCTACGCGTACACCGCACAGGGTGATCCGAACGTCGGCTGCATCGTCGGCACCGATGCGATCCTCGCCATCGAGGCGCGCGCCACGCCATTCATGGCGCGGCAATGGATCGACCTCATCCGCGAGCGCATCAGCGACCTGCCCTTCGGCGACCTCGTGCTCACCCACTACCACGCGGTCCGCGTCCTCGGCGCCGCCGCGTTCGAGGCGCGCCGGATCGTCGCTCACGCCAACACCAAGGCACTGATCGAGGAGCGCGGCCAGCAGGACTGGGCCAGCGAGGCCGGGCGGATGCCGCGGCTCTTCCAGGGCGCGGAGACCATCCCGGGTCTGACGCACCCGACCGACACGTTCGACGATGAGCTCACCCTCGACCTGGGCAATCGAAC
>DASVDT010000104.1:0-12925 GCA_036380955.1 Candidatus Limnocylindria bacterium
ATCGGCCATGGAAGCAGCAGAGGCGACGCCGATGACCGACGCGACCGCGATCCCGGTGAACATGTTCGACAACGACCGCGAGGTCATGGTCGTCGCGCCGATGCCAGGCGTCGGGCCGGAGGACATCAGCATCGACGTCACCGATGATGGCCGGGTGACCCTCCGCGCACGCATGCATGGCGAGGGCCAGGAGCGCATCGACTACCTGGCGCACGAGTGGTCGTACGGGCCGTACGAGCGAACGCTCCAGCTGCCGGTGCCGGTCGACGCCACCCGCGCCAATGTCACCTTCGGCAACGGGGTGCTGGCCGTCACCTTTCCCAAGGCCGGCGCGACGACTTCGGGCCGCGTCCTGGTCCAGCGCACGGGCCAGGCGCGCGGCATGACGGCCGGCCATCTCGGCTCCCGCGGCGGGGCCGGCGACGACCCGACGCCGGACGACGGCAGCAGCGCGACGACGGTGGTGTGATCCTGTACTTCCTGCGTCACGGCGACGCCGGGACTCAGGCCTCCGGCATGGCCGACGACGAACGTCTCCTGACCGATGCCGGAATCGCCGCCCTGCGCGCGGCCGCCCCGCTCTGGCGGCGCCTCAACCTGCGCCCGGACGTCGTCCTCACGTCGCCGCTGGCGCGAGCGCGGCAGACGGCCGACCTCTTCTGCGAGGCGATCGGTGGGGAGCCGATCAGCGACGACGGGCTGCGCCCGGGCGCGAGCTGGGGGAACCTCGCGCGCGCGATGGCCGCCCACGCCGACGCGCGTCGCGTCCTGTTCGTCGGGCACGAGCCAGACCTGAGCTCGGCCATCGCGGAGCTATCCGGCGCCGGATCGGTCAGGATGCGCAAGGGCAGCCTCGCCTGCCTGGAGTTCTACGGAGTCCCGGAGCCCGGTGCCGGGGAGATCGCCTGGCTGCTCGACCCGGACCTGTACACAGAGGGAGGATGACGATGCCGGAGTCCGCGGCGATCGTGCGCCGCTTCGACGATCCAGACGAGCGGCGGACCTTTCCGCTCGGCCGGCTGGACCTCGTGCAGATCGGGGCGATGAGCGTGGGGCGCGCCGAATACGAGCCGGGCTGGCGCTGGTCCGAGCACGTTGGCGCGGCGCTCGGCAAGGCAACATGCGATGTCGCGCACATCGGCATCGTGCTGTCGGGCCGCAACCGGATCGAGATGGACGACGGGCGGGTCGTCGAGATCGGGCCGGGCGACCTGTTCGAGATCGGCCCTGGCCATGACTCCGTCGTGGTCGGCGACGAGCCGTACGTCAGCCTGCACCTGCTCGGCGCGGAGCAGTACGCGGCGAAGTGAGCGAGCAGGTGACGCGGGTGTCCGCCTATGCCCTGTGCCGCGAGGCGGACGCGCTGCTCCTCAGCCGCATCGCGCCCGGGGCGACGGTGAGCTCCGACGGCATGTGGACCCTGCCGGGCGGTGGGCTCGGCTTCGGCGAGGACCCTCGCGATGCCGCGCTCCGGGAGCTCGCGGAGGAGACCGGGCTCGTCGGCGAGATCACCGAGCTGGCCGGTGTCGACTCGTGGAGCGGCCCGATCGGCACCGTCGACTACCACGCCATCCGCATCATCTACCGCGTCCACATCACCGGCGGCGAGCTGACCAACGAGGCCGATGGCTCATCGGATCTCGCGACGTGGGTGCCACTGACCGAACTGGCCGCAATGCCGCTGGTCGACCTTGCCCGGGTCGGCGCTCGCCTCGCCGGGGTACCGATCCAATGAGCGACGTCAGCGAGCCGCCGATCGAGGAGGCCGACGTCGCCGATACGGCCGCGGCGCTCGACGCCGGCGCGCTCCTGGTCGACGTGCGCGAGGACTTCGAGTGGCGGGCTGGACACGCGCGCGGCGCCGTGCACCTGCCGATGATGGAGGTGCCCGCGCGGCTGGACGAGCTGCCCCGCGATGCTCCGATCTATCTCATCTGCGCCACCGGCAACCGCAGCGGCCGGGTGGCCGAGTACCTGCGCCAGAACGGCTTCGCCCGGCCGATCAACGTGCGCGGTGGCACGGTCGCCTGGCAGCGAGCGGGCCTGCCGATCGACCGCGAGGGGTGAGCGGCGCATCGGTGTAGGCTTGGCCGATGGCCGACCTGCAGCTGCATACCCTGCTCCTGTGCGATTACGCGCTGACGGCGCAGGACGGCAAGATCAGTGCGGTCGGCGTCTTCAGCCAGATCAACGTGGCGCGCCTTCCGGCGACGCACGGTCGGTGCTTCATCGTCGCCATCCTCGAGGCAACGCCCGGCACACATGAGCTCGGCTTCCAGGTCATCAGCCCGTCGGGCAAGCCGACGCTGCAGCAGGCGCCACGCCTGCGGATCGATGTCCCGCCCAACGCCACCACCGCGAACATCGTGGCCGACCTGAAGGGCATGCGGATCGAGGAGATCGGGCGCCACCGGATCGAGGTCCGCGCCGGCGACCAGATCCTCGGCAGCGCGCCGTTCACGATCAACCTGATCCTGCGCCAGCAGCCCGGCAACGCCTAGGCTCGATCCATCGGTCGGGTCTCACGCAACCGGCCGCGCCGACGTTTCACGCGCATGACGACCGACATGGAACGCGCCTTCTACGCCTCCGATCCCGCCTGGGATGGCCGCTTCGTGGCCGCAGTCCGCACGACCGGCATCTACTGCCGCCCGTCGTGCCGCGGACGCAAGCCCTTTCCCCAGAACGTCACCTACCTGGCCGATGCCGCCACCGCGCGCGCCGCCGGCTACCGCGCCTGCCTGCGTTGCCATCCCGACGCCGGCACGCCGGTCACCATTCGCGACATCGACACGCCGATCGGGCCGATGACGCTGGGAGCATCTCGCGAGAACGTCGTGCTGGCCGACTTCACCCATCGGCCGATGATGGCCGCCCAGCTCGCGTCGGTCCGTCGTCGCATCGGTCCAACCGTGGCCGGCGACTCGCCGCTACTCGATGCCGTCGAATCGCAACTCCAGGAATACTTCTCCGGCGAGCGGATCTCGTTCGACCTGCCCATCGACGAGCCCGGCAGCGCCTTCCAGGAGCGGGTCTGGACGTCCCTGCGAGACATCCCGTACGGCGAGACGATCATCTACCGCGAGCTCGCCGCGCGCGTCGGCGTCCCGGCCGGGTCACGCGCGGTCGGTCGTGCCAACGGCGCCAATCGCATTGCGATCATCGTTCCGTGCCATCGGGTCATCGCCGCCGGCGGCGGGCTTGGCGGCTATGGCGGCGGCCTGGATGCGAAGCGTCGCCTCCTCGACCTCGAAGCGCGCGCTGGGGCCGTCGAAATATCGGCGTGAGCGATCCCAGGCTGCACGCGCGGCCCACTGCGCGCAACATTCCACGCGGAATGTCGACGCCAGCGATGCCCCGAGCGCCATCCACGGTGGCAGACGGTGCTCCAGGGCGGTTCGGAGCGCCGTCATGCCGCTCCCGATCACTCACAGTGATAAGGCGCCGGAGCACCTCAAAGGCCGCGAGCGACCCTACTCAGCCGGCCGCTTGAAGTCGGCGCCGAGCGCGTGGTAGCCGCCGTCGACGTGGATCATCTCGCCGGTCGTCATCGAGGCCATGTCGCTCAGCAGGAAGGCGCACATCTCGCCCACCGGCGTCGCATCGGTCAAGGACCACTCCAGGGGAGCACGCGCGCTCCAGGATCCGGCGATGGCATCGAAGCCGGGGATGCTCTTGCCCGCCATGGTCCGGATCGGTCCAGCCGAGACGGTGTTGACGCGGATGTTGTGCTCGCCGAGATCGCGGGCGAGATATCGCGCGGTCGCTTCGAGCCCGGCCTTGGCGACGCCCATCCAGTCGTAGATCGGCCAGGCGAGGCGGCCGTCGAAGGTGAGGCCGACGATCGAGGCCCCGGCATCGGCACCGGCCACCTTCAGCGGCTCGAGCAGCCCGACGGCCAGCGCCTTGAGCGAATACGCCGAGGTCTGGAATCCGAACGCGACGCTCTCCCAGGGCGCCGTCAGGAAGTTGCCGCCCAGCGCGTCCTGCGGCATGAAGCCGATCGAGTGCAGCGCGCCGTCCAGGCGGCCCCATCGGTCCATGACCGCCGACGCGACCGCGCCGACGTCATCGGCGTTGTTGACGTCCATCTGCATCACGTCGGCCTGCGCGGGCAGCTTGCGGGCGACCTTCTCGGTCAGCCGCACGCCCTTGCCGACGTTCGTGAGCAGGATCTCGGCGCCCTGCTCCTGCGCGACCTTGGCTGCGGCGAAGGCGATGCTGTCGTCGGTCAGGACGCCGGTGATGAGCAGCTTCTTGCCGTCGAGGAGCATGCGAGCGGAGCCTCCAGCAGCGTGATGGACCGATGCGCGCCTGCGGCGCGTGGGCGTTGGCGGCTAGTGTACCGCCCGTTTGTCGCTCAACCTTGCCGCCGCCAAGCGTGCGATGGCAAGCACCCTCGACGACATCGGGCTAGCATCGAGCACCCATGATGGTTCGCCTGTACGACTACGACGTGCCCGCCGCCGATGCGGAGAGCGGCACGCCGAGCCTGCGTCCACTGCTCGAGGCGCTCGACACCTCCGAACGGCGGACGCTGCTCACCGGCCTCTTCAAGCCGGAGCGCATGCCGGGCACCATGGAGCGACTGACCACCCTGGTCGAGGACGTCGACACCAGCTTCGCCAACGCGCTCGTCACGCTCGACAACGAGAAGCGGCCTCGCCGGTTCGTCGCCATCGACGAGGCCAAGGCCATCCTCGACCGCTGGCTACCGGAGTCGGCGGTGGCCGGCGTGCGCGAGTGGGACGTGGCCCGGCTGCTCGAGCCATACGGCGATGGCACCTACCACGGCAAGCTGCTCAAGCGGACTCGCAAACAGTTACGAAGCGTTTCGAGCCGGGAGGCGCTGACCGTGCCGTTCCTCTTCCGGCGCACCTGGGGAGCGGCATGAGCCGCTCGTCCCGTCGCCGCCGCGGGCGGCCCTATCAGCCGTTGCCGGCGCGCCGGAATCCGTGGATCGCCCGCATGCTGATCCTGGCAGTCGGCGTGCTCCTGATCTTCGGCTCGCTCGCCCTCTTCGCCGGCTCGCGCTGAAGCCATTCGATGCCCCCGGGGCGCCGATAGATCGTGCAACGGTGCACGCGGCCGGGCCATTCGATGCGCTCGTGCCGGATAGATGCGGCAGGGTGGCGCATGAACGCACGCTCATGTGCGCGACTGCCCCATACATGAGCATCTGGAGCACATGATCATCTAGGTGCGCGATTATCTGGTGCGCGCGCGAAGCTAGAGCGCCTCCTCCATCAGCGTCCGGACGTGGAGCAGCAGATTCCACAGCTCCGGCGCCGCGGCCGCGAGGTCGAGGTCGTCCGGCTGGACGTGGTCGAAGAGGCGGAACTCGGTGTGCTCGCGCAGCAGCCCGGCCTCTTCGTAGGCCGAAGCGAGCGCCCGCGACTGGACGAACGGCACGTGGTGATCCTCCGTCTCGTGCATCAGATACACGTCGGCACGAAGCCTACCGACGTGCCGTGCCGGCGAGATGGCGTCGATGAGGCGCAGGCTCGACGCCGGCAGCTGCGCGATTGCGGCGTCGGCCGCCTGGAGCGAACGCGCGGCAACGAGGTCGTGGACCGCGCGGCCGGCCGCCGTCCGGAGGCTGCGGCGGAGGGCCGGATCGGCGTCCGGCCTGATGCCTTCGCGGACGTCCTGGGCGAACGCGGCGTCCAGCGCCCGGCGATCGGCATCATCGCGCACCTGTGACAGCAGGAAGTTGACGTAGACGTCGAGCGCCAGCGGCGTCGGCTGCCAGTCGACTGCCGTGCCGTCGCCGGCTCGGTACGCATGCGCCGATACCGATCCCAGGTACGTCGCGGCATCGGCGAATGCCCCGAACGCGTTGACCCAGCGCACCTGGCCGCTGATCCGCGGATCCCCGGCGGCGAGCAGTGCGAGCGAGCCGCCGACGCTGAAGCCCACGATTCCGACCCGCTCACGATCGACCTCCGGCCTCGCGAAGAGCAGCTGGAAGGCGCGAACCACCCCGTCGATCTCGCCGACCTCGAGGCGTCCCTCGAGGAGGGTGCGGGAGTCCGGCACGAGCACCGCCACGCCCGTCCGCGCCAGCCCATCGGCGACTCGCACGATGGCCGGATGGTTCCGGCCGAGGTTGTTGACGCCGAAGACGAGCAGGATCGCGCCCGCCGGTTGGTCCGCGGACGCCCATGCCGGGAGCCAGAGCTCGGCCAGGTCCGGTGCGGCGCCCGAGCCAGCCGTCCGATACGGCACGCTCGTCCGGATCGGCGCCTGGCTGAACAGGTTCAGCGGCTTGGGCCCGGCGTCGAGGAGGTTCGGCAGCATGACCGCCGTCTGCATCGCGACCCGGGTTGGCTCCCAGGCGGCGAGCGCGACGAGCACGAGCAGGAGAGCCAGACCGATGCGCCGCAGTGACCGCATCGGGGCATCCTAGTGGTGGTCCGGGTCGTCCCTCCGCCGCGCCGCCGCCTGTTCCACCTGCAGCCGCATCCGGTACAGGACGTTCCACTCCTCGCTGTTCAGGCTCGCCGCGTCCATGCGGTCCTGGACCTCGTCGAGCCTGCGGCGCAGCCCGTCGAGGTCGCCGTTGGCCGCTTTCCGCGCCTCCGTCAGCTCGTCCTCGATCTTCTGCGAGTCGTCGCTCCAGGTGAGGTAGGCGTCACGGAAGGCAAGCTCGCGCTCGACCGCGGCACGAACCCGGTGAGCGTCCTCCGTCGGGCCAAGGATCGCGACGTTCGTGGCGTAGGCGTAGATCTCCAGGCCATCGGCCTTCAGCCGCATCGGGTCGCCCCGGACCACCGCGCCGAGCAGGTGGCGCGCGGCGAAGCCGACCGTGCGCATCGGCCAGGCCTTCGGGCCGGTCGCCTCGGTGACCGAGACATCCTCGATGTCGATGGAGGCCAGCGCGGCGCGAACCGCCTCGACCAGGTCGTCGTCATCGGTGTCCTCCTTCATCACCAGCGGTACCTGCACCAGGGTGCGCTTCTGGCGCCAGCGCTGAACGAGCAGGAACGGCGTGAACGCGACCATCTCGAGCACCGCCAGCCCGAGCAGGAAGGTCGCCGGATAGCTGACCGGGATCAGGCGCAGCCACTCCGAGACGGTGCGCTCGTCGCGGAACTCGCCGATGACCAGGCCGCCGGCAACCGCGGGCGGCGCCAGAACGATCGCGCCGACGAGCGCGAGGTAGTGGATGGCCTCCACGTCGAAGTTGCGATCGATGACGCCCACGGCTTCGAGCAGCGCGCCGGTGAAGATCGGGATCGCGAAGCCGATGATGACGATGACCCAGCTCGCAGCCACCAGGCTGACGACCGCCAGGATGCGACCCTGCGAGCCGGGGACCTGCCCGAAGTAGAGGGCGGTCGCCCAGCCGAGGGCGAACGAGGCTGACTTGCTGAGTGCCTGCCACGCGAGGAGCAGGACGAACGGCAGGAACGGCACGCACGCTCATGACGCAAGCGACATGCCGCTCGCTCGCTCAATCGAGGGTCAGCGGCCTCACCGTCATGGCGTCGGCGACGCGCCCCTCCCATTCCTCGCGCGGGGTGTCGCAATAGAGCTCGATCTCGTTGCCGTCGGGATCGACGGTGTAGAGGCTTCGCGTGACGCCGTGGTCGGCGGTGCCCTTCAGCAGGCCACGCTCGGCGAGGATGCCGTGCGCCTTCTTGACGGCATCCCAATCGGCGAGCTGGATCGCCACGTGATACAGGCCGACGGCCGTCGGAACCGGCGATGGGGCCGAGTCACCGACCCGCAGCAGCGCGAGGTCGTGGTGGTTCTCGCCGGTGGCGGTCAGGAAGATCATCACGTTGCTCATCTCGCTCGCCACGCGAAAGCCGAGCAGGTCGCGATAGAACGCCAGCGACCGATCCAGGTCGCGCACCTTCAGCACGACGTGCCCTACGCGGATCGGCTGAAGCATGCACCGATGCTACCGCAGCCATGACTCGAACAGCGGTGCCGATAGTGTCGAGTTGGTCGCCCTACAGGCCCAACTTCGCGCTGCAGGCCGGCCACGGAGCGAAGCCGCGCGCCGCGTGGAGCCGCTCGGCGACGATGATCTGCTGCTCGCGCGTGGCGAGATGCGCGTACTCGGCGAACTCGCCTCCGCCGTACCCCAGCCACGTTCCGTAGCTGAACTGGAGGCCGCCGTAGTAGCCGTTGCCCGTGTTGATGGCCCAGTTGCCGCCGGACTCGCACTGGGCGAGCTGGTCCCACACCGTGCCGCCGTCGTAGCTGGCGACCGGCGGCGCAGGTGGCTCCGGTGCGGCGATCGGCTGAAGGGTGACCTGCATCGGCGCGGATGCAGGCGTCGGCATCGGTGCGATGGTGAGCGATTCGCTGCCGGTAGCGGCGGGTGCGGTCGACGTCAGGCTGCGAACCGCGAGCAGGCCGCCGCGGTCAGCGATCGCGTCGCGAGCCGGCATGGCGGGGAGTAGATGATCGGTGGGGGCGACCGGCGCCTCGATCGCCGATCGGGCGGCGAGCGGTGCGAGGAGCGCGATCCCGGAGATGCTGACGGCGGCCAGGATGAGGACGCGTCGAATGATGCTCATCGGGGATCGGCGTTGGCGAGGTTCGATGCGGCAACGCGCCGCGGGTGGTCCGGCAATAGAATTCTTCCCAATACGTGGTCCGGCCGGCATACCCCCGCAGCGTGCTCAGGTGTGCCGGCGTCGAGCCACCCTAGCATCCGGTATGCGGGCTGTCGAGCGCGGGAGGAGCCATTGCCACGTAAGAAGAAGGAACCGGAGCGACGTCGTGGCGCCCTCGTGGTGCGCGGCTCGAGCACCACCGACCGCCGCACCGAGGACCAGAAGCTCCTCCGCGCACGCCACCAGTACCCCGGATTCCAGGAGACCGATACCTGGCGCACGCTTCGCATCATGGGCGAGTTCGTCGAGGGGTTCGACGCCCTCGCCGATGTCGGGCCCGCCATCACCATCTTCGGATCGGCCCGCGTCGGCCGCCGCAACCGCTACTACGGCGCGGCGCGGCGGCTCGCGGCCGCGCTGGCCAAGCAGGGCTTCGCGATCATCACCGGCGGCGGCCCGGGGATCATGGAGGCCGCGAATCGGGGGGCACGCGAGGCGGGCGGCCTCTCCATCGGCTGCAACATCGAGCTGCCCTTCGAGCAGGGCCTCAACGAGTACGTCGACCTCGGCATGGAGTTCCGGTACTTCTTCGTGCGCAAGGTCATGTTCGTGAAGTACGCGGTCGGCTACGTCATCTTCCCCGGCGGCTTCGGCACGCTCGACGAGCTCTTCGAATCGCTGACCCTGATCCAGACCGGCAAGGTCGAGCACTTCCCGGTGGTGCTCTACGGCACGGACTACTGGGGCGGGTTGATGCAGTGGATTCGCGAAAAGCCGCTGTACGAGGAGAAGATCAGCCCGGAGGACCTCGACCTGCTCACCGTCACCAGCGACATCGACGAGGCATGTGCCGCACTGACGAAGAAGGTGGACTCGTCCAAGCAGAAGGCACGAGAGGTCGCGAGCCAGGAGGCGATGGCCCAGGCCGTCACCGATGCGGCCGAGGGCGGCGGGATCCCATGATCGAGCTCGGCCACCATTGATCGTGGGGTGATGGCGGGCCCGACCGGATTCGAACCGGCGATCTCCAGCGTGACAGGCTGGCATGTTTGGCCACTACACCACGGGCCCGCGGGAGTGACGCGGTGGCGGAGCATAGCAGACATCGCCCCTCCCTTCAGTTGACCGATCCGGACCTCCGCGCGCCGACCAGCCGAGCCACGACCAGCGCATAGCCGATGGCGGCGACCGATGCGACGGCGACGCCAACGAGGAACGCCGGCGCGTACTCGGGGGTGGCCGCCGCGCTCGTCGCCGCCGCCGCCGTGAGCGCGATCAGCGTTGCGGTCAGCAGGGAGGAGAGCAGGATCGCCGACGTCGACCCCCAGCGACGGCGCGCGCCAAGTCCGATGAGCACGACGACGTGCACCAGCCCCACGGCGAGCAGTCCTCCGCCGAGGGCGACGATCGCGCCGCGCAGCGCATCGGTGTCGATCACCAGCGGCGGCAGCGCCGCCTCGAGCTGGGGCGTGGCGAAGGCTGCGACGCCAAGACACACGGTGCCGGCAAGCAGCCACACGACGGCGCCGACGAGCAGGATGCCGCGAGCCACGCCGCCCAGCGACCCGGTCAGCGGCGGGGTCTGAGCAGGAGCAGCGCGGAGACGCCGAAGACCAGCGTGGCGACGGTGAGCGCGATGGCCAGAACGGGGTCCGACGGTGGGTTCACCATGGCGAGCACGGTGCCGATCGCCGACAGCGCGGCCGCGACGGCGGCCAGGATGCCCGTCACCAGCCGTGCGCGACGAACCTCGGCCAGGACGGCGACGCCGCCCGCCGCCAGACCGCCGCCCAGCAGCAGCGCGACGATGCCGAGCCCGACCGGCAGGATGGCCATCGCCCCGAGGTTCGGTGGCGGATCGCCGTCGTAGCGGGCGCCGATGGTGAGCGCCATGGCGATCATCCCGATGGCGGTGATGACCAGTGCAATCCCGCCGACGACCACCGCAACGGTGGCCGCCGCAGTCGCGTCACCGAGGTGCTCGGGCGCGAGCGAGTGCGCCCCGCGACGGCGGGCGACAGCTGACGAGGCGGCGCTGATGGTTCGGCGGGTGGTCATCGGCGACGGATTGTACGCGGAAGGGGGCCGGCGCTGCAGCCGGCCCTATACTCCGCGCGGATGCCCTACGACCTGCCCCCGGACCCGAGCACGGCACGCCGAACCCGGATCGTCGGATGGGTCACGTTCGTCCTCGCGGCGCTGCTCGTCGTGCTGGTCGCTTATTTCGCGTACGTCGGCTACGAGGGCTCGCGCCAGCTCACGGACCCGCCGAACCGCACGTCCGACTGCCGCACGCCCGCCGACATGGGCTGGGAATACGAGGCCATCAACTACGATCCCTCCACCGACGAGAACGCCGTGAGTGCGGATACGTCGGCAGCGTGCGCGGCGGCGCGCGCGACGGCCGGAACGGCGCTCGTCGGCCCGGGCGACGTGCCCCTGGCCGGCTGGTACATCCCGGCGGGCAATGGAGCCGAACCGACCGGGCCGACGGTCATCGTTGCCCACGGCTGGGGCGACAGCAAGAGCGGCATGCTCGACCGCGCGGCGATCCTGCACGACACCTACAACCTGGTTCTCTTCGACCTCCGCAACCACGGCCAGAGCGGACGCTCACCGACGACCCAGGGCCTTCGCGAGGCGGGCGATATCGAGGCCATCGTCGACTGGCTCGTGACGACGAAAGGCCCGGAGCAGATCGCGCTCCTCGGCGTCTCGATGGGGGGCGCCAGCGCCCTGAACGAGGCCGATGACGACGAGCGGATCGACGCCCTGGTGATCGAATCCACGCACGCCACCCTCGCCAACGCCGCCCAGGCGCGGATCGACCGCGCGGGCTATCCGCTCTCGCTGCCGGGCAGTTGGGCGGTCCTGCTCGGCACGCTGATGCGGACCGGCGAGGACGTGAGCGCCGCCGACCCGATCCAGGCAGTGGGGCGGCTCGACGGCCGTCCGCTGCTGCTGATCGCCGGTGAGCTCGACGAGTCCATCGGCCCTACCGACGCCGAGGATCTGCTCGCCGCGGCCGAGGAAGCGGGCGTGCCGGCGGAGCTTCACGTCTGCGCCACGGCCGGCCATGCCGCGTCGAACGAGGCGTGCGCGGAGGACTACCCCGGCTGGGTGCTAGGCTTCCTCGACCGCGTCCTGGCGCCCTCCGGCTGACGCTTCTCCGAGCATCTCGCGCCCGACTTCTCGAGGTACCCGATCCCGATGACCATCGCACCCTCCGACGCCGACGCGCGCTTCGACCGGACCATCGACCGATGGTTCCGCGACCACCTGGCCATGCGGCCGGAGACGGCGACCTACTTCGGCCTGCACGACTCCGATGACCAGCTTTCGCCGGGTGGCCGCGACGCGATCGACGAGGAGATCGCGTTCTATCGGCGCACGATCGACGAGCTCTCGGCCATCGATGCCGGTGAGCTCAGTGCGGACCGCGCGCTGGATCGCGATCTCGCCGTTCACCAGGCTCGCCTCGCGCACTTCTGGCTGACCGAGTACCGCACCTGGGCGGGATCGTCCGGCGGGGCCGAGCACATCGGCGAGGCGCTCTTTCCGCTGTTCACCCGCGACTTCGCCCCGCTGCCCGAGCGGCTGGAGAGCATCGCCGCGCGCCTCGAGAAGGCGCCCGAGCTGCTGAGGCAGACGCGCGACCGCGTCACCGAGCCGGTACGCATCTGGACCGAGATCGACATCGAGTCCACCCGCCAGATGCCCGGCTTCCTGGACACGATCCTCGCGGCAGCCGGCTCGGAAGGCGCCGATACGAGCCTGGTCGAGCGCCTGACGCGCGCCGCCGATGCAACCAAGGCCGCGCTCGTCGACCACGAGGCATGGCTTCGCGCCGACGTCCTGCCCCGCGCCAACGGCCACTGGGCCGCAGGCCCCGAGCGCTTCGAGGAGATGCTTCGCTTGCGCGAGCTCGAGGCGACCGGCGACGAGATCCTCGCGGTCGGTGAGGAGCTTCTCGTCAGCGAGAAGGATGCGCGGGAGGCGCTGCGACGCGAGATCGACCCGAGCGCATCGGCCGAGGAGGTGGCGGACCTCGTCAAGGACGATCACGCGCCGACGTTCGCCGAGGCGCTCAACGAGTACCGGGAGTCGATGGATGGAGCGCGCGCGTTCGTGGTCGAGCACGGCCTGGCGACGCCGCCGGAGGAGGACCATCTCAACGTCATCGAGACGCCGTCGTTCATCCGGCACCTGATCCCGTTCGCCGCCTACTACGACCCCGCCAAGTTCGATCCGACGCCGGTCGGCACGTACATCGTCACGCCGCCAAGCTCGCCCGACATGATGCGCGAGCACAATCGCGCCTCGATCAGCAACACCTCGGTCCACGAGGCCTA
>DASVDT010000105.1:0-2784 GCA_036380955.1 Candidatus Limnocylindria bacterium
CGGCGGAGCCTCCAATGCCGAGGTGCGACAGCACTTCGTGGACCGCTACGGCGACTGGATCCGACTGGCTCCCAGCTCGCCGGTCGCGTGGCTCATCCCGTTCGCCGTGTTGATCGCCGGCGTCGGTGCGCTGACCGCCTGGCTGGTGCGCCGGCCTTCGCCGCCGGTGCCGACTCCGCCCATCTCGGCGGATGAGCGCCGGCGCCTACGTGAAGAGGCGGAGGCGCTGGATGCCTGAGCTCGTGCTGATCGTGATCGGCCTGGCGGCCGCTGGCGCCTGGGTCCTGCGTCCACTGTGGTCCGCGCCCGCATCGGCCACCGACGAGGAGCGCGACGCCGCGATGCTCCGCCACCGCGTCGCGCTCGAGGCATTGCGAGACGTCGAGACCGATCGGCGCGCCGGCTCGCTCGACGACGCGTCGTACGCACAGCAGCTGTCCGAGGCCGAGGCACGCGCCGCCGAGACGCGCGCGGCACTGGAGCAGCAGCCATCGACCACCGTCGCGCCTCACGCGCGCCCGGCGAAGACCGCGGCGCTCGTCTCCGCTGCAGTTGTCGCGGCCGCGCTGCTGGCCGGTGCGGTCGTCCCGGCCATCGGCGTCGCCAACCAGACCGACACCAACGAGGGCCTGGCCGCGGCGCAGGCGGCGGAGTCGGCGCGTCAGGAGCGCATCGGCGAGCTCCAGGCGGCGCTGGCGGCCGATCCGCGCGACGTGGACACGCTCTCGGACCTGGCCGATGCCTACCTTGCCGGCTCCAGCCAGGAGGATCTCGTCCGGGCCGCGGTCGCGCTCCAGGTGCTCATCGATCTCGAGCCGGATCGCGCCGATGCCTACGAGCGGATCATGGCCGCCTACCTGCGCGCCGGCGACAACGCCAACGCCCGCGCCGCCTACGACTCGTACGTCGAGCTCGTCGCGGCCGATCCGGTGGAGGCGGCCTTCTTCGACGGGCTCATCGCCCTGCGCGGCGAGGACGACCCGGCTCGTGCCGAGGCGGCCTTCGATCGGTTCCTGGAGCTCGCGCCCGACGACCCACGCGCCAGGATGATCGAGGGACTGCGCGAGGAGGCCGCGGACGCCCGCTGACGCTCAGCGGCGAGGACGATCGGGGTCGAAGTCCCTCGAGTAGGGGTCGTTTGCGGGATCGTCGCCGTACATCTCTCGCCGGTCGACGATGACCCTGCCGCCCCCGCCGATCAAGCCGGCCACGAGTGCGTAAGCGCCGACCGCGACCCGCTTCACCCAGGTCCACAGGGTGTTCATGAACCAGAGCCTACGACTGAGACGCAACCCTCTCGAGCATGGCGCCGAGCTTCGTCAGCTCATCGGCATCGAAGCGGTCGAGGAAGTGCTCCGTGATGCCGCGCAGGTGCGTGGGGGATGCCTTCCGCAGCCGGCGGTAGCCGGCATCGGTCAGGGAAGCCCACTGGCCGCGGCGGTCCGAGTCGCACACGATGCGCTCGACCAGCCCGTCGGCGACGAGGCGGTCGACCAGGCGGGTGGCTCCCGAGCGCGACAGCAGCAGCCGATCGGCGAGGTCGCTCATGCGCAGGCGGCGGTCATCGGCGGCGGACAGCTGGATGAGGACGTCGTAATCGGTCAACGCCAGGTCCTGCTCGGCCTGGAGCTCCGTCTCGAGCGCACGCACCACCTTGGCGTGGGCGCGCAGGAACGTGCTCCACGCGTCCAGTCGCGGATCGTGGCGGGTGATCGGCTCGGTCATGTTTGCTGCCACCATAGATAGTTGCATGTGCAACGATAGTCGGATATAGTTGCTGAATCAATCATACACCACGACTCCCGGAGCCCCACGATATGACCTGGACCCTCGACCCCGCTCACTCATCGGTCACGTTCAGTGCGAAGCACATGATGGTGACCACCGTCCGCGGCAGCATGAAGATCCGCGACTTCGACCTCGACCTCGACGTCGACAACCCCGAGGCCTCGAGCGTACGCGTCAGCCTGGATGCCGCATCGATCGACACCGGCCAGCAGATGCGTGACGACCACCTGCGCTCTGCCGACTTCCTCAAGGCCGACGAATTCCCGACCATCGACTTCGTCAGCACGCGCATCGTGCGGACCGGCGACGACACCGGTGACCTGCACGGTGACCTCACCATTCGAGGCGTGACCCGACCGATCGTCCTCAGGGCAGACTTCGGCGGCATCGTGCCGAACCTGCAGGGCGGACAGCGCGGCGCCTTCAGCGCCAGCGCGAAGATCAACCGCGAGGACTTTGGCCTGACCTGGAACGTGGCGCTCGAGCAGGGCGGCGTCCTCGTCAGCAAGGACATCAAGATCGAGATCGACCTGGCGGTCGTCTCGTCGGTCGAGGCCGGCCGCGAGGAGGCCGAAGCCGAGGCTCAGCTCACCGAGCGAGAGGCCGAGGCCATCAGCGCCTGACGTCCGACGGGGCGCGCGGGACCTCGATCCAGAAGGTCGATCCCGCGCCTTCCTCCGAGCTCAGGCCGACCGACCCGCCGTGCGCTTCCGCGATGTGGCGCACGATCGATAGTCCAAGGCCCGCACTGCCGGCCATTGGCTCGGCATCCGTGCTCCGGACACGGGAGCGGTCGACCTTGTAGAAACGCTCGAAGATTCGCGCCTGGTGTGCGGCCGGGATGCCGATGCCGTCATCGGCAACGGTGAAGCGCACGCGATCGCCGGCGTCCTCCCGGCCGATGCGGACCTCGCCGCCCGGGTGGCTGAACTTCACGGCGTTGTGCGCCAGGTTCAGGAGCGCCTGCCCGAGTCGCGACGGGTCGGCCATGACCCT
>DASVDT010000106.1:0-23725 GCA_036380955.1 Candidatus Limnocylindria bacterium
CTCGTCGGGTTCGGCGCGGCGTCGGTCGCATGCGGGCTGGCGCCGACGATGGAGATCCTGATCGCCGCTCGCGTCGTGCAGGCAGGCTTCGGCGCCGTCCTCGTTCCCGGCAGCCTCTCGATCCTGACGGCCACCTTCTCCGGCGAGGAACGCGGCCGCGCCATCGGCCTGTGGGCAGCCGGCACATCGGCGACGTCGATCATCGGCCCCCTGCTCGGCGGCGTGCTGGTGCAGAGCGCCAGCTGGCGGTCGGCCTTCCTCATCAACGTTCCGCTCGTGCTGCTGGCCCTGTGGGCGACGCGCGGCGTGCCGGAGAGCCGCGACGAGGAGGCACATGCCGACTTCGACTGGCTCGGTGCCATCGTCATCGCCATCGGCGTCGGGGGGCTCGCGTTCGGGGCCACCCGCGGCCAGCAGATGGAATGGAACGACACGCTGGCGTGGGGGGCTCTCGCGGTCGGAGCCGTCGCGACGCTCGCCACGCCCGTCCTGATGCTCACGCGCCGCCGGCCGCTCATCCCGCCGGCGCTGTTCGAGTCCCGCAACTTCACGGTCGTCAACCTGTCGACGTTCGTCATCTACGGAGCGCTGTACGTGTCGATGACGTTCCAGGCGCTGTTCTGGCAGGGGACGCTCGGCTATACGCCGCTGGCCGCCGGTGCGGTCGGACTCCCCGTGGCGTTGCTGCTGACGTTCCTGTCGACGCCGGCCGGCCAACTGTCGGCGCGATTCGGGCCGCGCCTGTTCATGACGGCCGGGCCGTTGATCATGACGGCCGGCGTGCTGTGGCTGGCTCGCGTGCCGCATGACTCGCAGCCATGGAAGGCGGATATCGTCGATTTCGCGACGTTGATCCCGCCCGCCGATACGCTGATCGACGTCGTGCTGGGCCTGACGGTCTTCGGGATCGGCATCTCACTGCTGGTCGCGCCGCTCACGACGGCGCTGATGAGCTCCGTGCCCGTCCGCAACGCGGGCCTCGGTTCGGCCATCAACAACGCCGTCAGCCGCGCGGGCTCGCCACTCGTCAGCGCCGTGCTGTTCATCGCCATCACCGCGACGTTCTACCCGTCGCTGGCTGGCCTGGTGCCGGACCTCGACGTCGATGACCCGGCAGTCCGCGAGCAGGTGCAGCCGCTGACGCTGCCGCGGCCGGGCACTGATCCGATGCTGGCCGATGCGGCGCAGCAGGCGAGCACCGACGCCTTCCACCTGTCGATGATCGTGTCCGCCGCGCTCCTCCTCGCCGGCGCGGCGATCAACGCGGTCGGGATCAGGAACCCGTCGGCCGAGGAGCTCGAGTCGGCCGCCGAAGCCTCGACGGCGGCTGGCTGATCAGAACACCCGGGGGCACCAGGGCGCGCGGTCGGTTCGGAACAGCGCATCGGCCCTGGACAGGCCACCCGGCTGCAGCTCGCGCACGCGGCCGGCATCGGCGAGCTGGGTGAAGCTGAAGGCGCCCAGGTAGGCGGCGCCAAGGTCGGTGACGTCACACGCGACGTCGGGCGCATCGGTGCCGGGTGCGACCACGGGCACCCCGTTCTCGACGTTCAGCGTCCACCGCCCGTCGTTCCACTCGCAGAACTCGTCGGCGACCTCCAGCGTGAGCGCTCCATCGGACCGATACCGGCGCCCGGCCAGCGCGGATGACACGTCCACCACCCGCAGCCAGAGGGCGTCCCCGAGCGTCAGGTTCAGGCGGCGCGGCTCCGCCACCGCCAGCAGGATCGGGTCGTCCGGGGCGATGTTCCACGCCTCGAGCTCGTGCATCAGGTCGATATCGAGCAGGTAGCGCCACAGGTCGAGGTGGGCGGCCGGGTTCGTCGCCATGAGCTCGACCAGCACGACCTTCGACTTCGGTCCGGCCGTCTCCCACGACTCTCGGACGCGGTAGCGCGCGTAGCCATCCGCCTCGCCGCCGATCTCGTGAACCACGTGGAACGCCGCCGTCGCGCCGCGCCGCCAGTGCTCAGGATCGGAGAAGACCTCGGCGTCCCAGTAGAGCGGCGTGCGCGCGAAGAAGCCCGGCCGGCGCGCCGCGATCGCGTCATGGATCGGCGGGAACAGTCGGGTTGCCTCATCGGTGTCGACGAAGCGGATCGTGCCTGCCGGCTGGTGTGGCAGGCGGAAGGCACTGCGGTCGCGGGTCAGCGAGACGCTGGCCTTCATGGAGCCCAGCCCGTAGCCGAAGCGCTGGTAGATGCTGCCCTCCGAGGCCCACAGGATCGCGAGTGGCTCGCCCGCTTCGTGGATCGAGTCGAGCTGGAGCCGCATCATCCGCCGCAGGATTCCCCGTCGCCGATGCGTCGGATGAACGCCGACGATCGTTACGCCCGCCGCCGACAGCACGCCCCCGGGCACGGTGAGGTCATAGCTGAAGCTGCCGGCCGTGCCCACGACGCGGTCTCCGTCGTACGCCGCGATGGCCCGATCGGCCTCGAACAGCTTCTCCCAGTTGGCGACGTCCTCGGGGTGCGGGCGCTCACTGAAGGCCAGCTCACCGGCCTCGAAGAACGCCTTCGGGTCGCCCTCGAAGCGTCGGACCTCGACTTCCACCCGCCGATTATGGCGCGGGACCTGCTCTATCATCCGCCCGATGTTCCCGATCGGCGACGAGAACGAGCGCGGTCACGGGCCGGCAGTCGTCACCCTGGCGATCATCGCGCTCAACGTCCTGGTCTTCATCTTCCTCCAGGGCGGCGGCGGGCCGGAGGGAGACGACTTCACCTACGGGTACAGCGCGGTCCCGTATGAGATCACCAACGGGGTCGATCTGACCGAGCCCCAGCCGATCGATGTCGGGGGCCAGCAGGTCGCCGTTCCCCAGGAGCCGGGCCCGTCGCCGATCTGGCTGACGCTGTTCAGCAGCATCTTCATGCACGGCGGCTGGCTGCATCTCGGGGGCAACATGCTGTTCCTGTGGATCTTCGGCGACAACGTCGAGCATCGCATCGGCCACGTCGCATACCTGGTCTTCTACCTGGCCGTCGGCGTGGTCGCCAGCATGGCCCAGATCCTGACGAATACGGACTCCTACATTCCGACGCTCGGCGCGTCCGGCGCCATCTCCGGCGTCCTTGGGGCGTACCTGGTCATGTTCCCGACCAACCGGGTGACGGTGTTCCTGTTCCGCTTCCTCATGCCGGTGCCGGCGATCGTGGCCATCGGGATCTGGGCGGTCTTCCAGTTCATCAGCGGGCTGGGCGTGGCCGCGGCCACGTCCGAGACGGGCGGCGTCGCCTACATGGCGCACATCGGCGGCTTCCTGGCCGGCCTGGTGGCCGGGCTCCTCTTCCGCACCATCTTCAACGAGCCACGCCGTCCGAGGGGCGCGCCCGCATCGGCGTACGGGTGAGCCGCCTGGAGGATGCTGCCGGGCTGTTCGGGCCGAACAGCGTCTCGTGGCGCGTCGACCGGGAGGTCCTCGTCCTGGCGGGCGGCTCGTGTGCCCTGCTGATGCAGGCGGCGCACCCCTTCGTCGCCGCCGGCGTGGTCGAGCACTCGACCTACGCGACCGATCCGTTCGGTCGCCTGCTGCGCACGCTGACCAGCAGCTTCGACGTGGTCTTCGGCTCGCGCGCACGAGCCGAGGCGACGATCCGTCGCGTGAATGCGATCCACGCCGCCGTGCGCGGCGAGCTGCCTGCGGGCGGCGGCCGCTACTCGGCGCTCGACCCCGAGGCGTTGCTGTGGGTGCATGCGACGCTGGTCGACACCGCCGTACGGGTGTACGGCCGCTTCATCGCCCCGCTTTCGCCGGAGGAGGAGCAGGCCTACCACCGCGAGGCGGCTCGGGTCGCGGTCCTCCTTCGCGTGCCGGTTGGCGACGTCCCGGAGACCATCGGCGAGATGCGGGCCTGGATGGACTCCATGCTGGCGTCCGGCGCGGTCCGAGTGACGCCCGAGGCGCGCGAGATCGCCCGAACCGTGCTCTACCCGACGCCGTGGCTGCCGCGCGTCATCTGGGATGCCGCGCACCTCATCAGCCTGTCGACCCTGCCGACATCGCTGCGTGACGAGTACGGCATCAGCTGGTCGGCGCGGCGCGAGCGTGGCATCGAGCGCGTGGCCGCCATCACGCGGCGCGCGATGCCCCTGGTGCCGCCGATGCTTCGGTTCGCGCCGCAGGCCCGAACCGCCGAGGCGCGGGTGCGCCGCGCGGCGCTCGCGTCAGCAGGCTAGCGCACCCGAGCCGCTCATTCGCGGCCGTGGTTCGTGCGGACGGCCGCGGCTATCATGGGCTCGCCCCGCTCCCGTGCCCCTTGGGCGGCCAGAGGAACCCGATGTGACCCGATTTGCCAAGCTTGCGATCGCCGCTGCCGTGGCGACCTTCGTCCTGATCTCCGTTGGCGGGCTCGTCCGTGCCACGGACTCGGGACTGGGATGCCCCGACTGGCCGCTGTGCTTCGGCGACTGGATCCCGCCGGCCGACCTCAACGCCTGGATCGAGCACTCCCACCGGCTCGTGGCGGCCGTGTTCGTCGGACCGCTGGTCGGGGCGGTTGGCCTGATCACCGTCTTGAGCCATCGTCGCCGCGACCTGCCGCTGCTGCTGGCGGCCGTCGTCGCCGGCGTCCTCGTCATCGTCCAGTCGCTGCTCGGCGCCGCGGTCGTCCTCCAGGGGCTCGCCGCCGAGCTGGTCACGGCGCACCTGGCCATGGCACTGACGGTCTTCGCTGCGGTGATCTTCATCGCAGAGCGCGCCACCAATGGACCGATGCCGGCCGCACACCCGCGGCCGGCGCTGACGCGCCTGACGGCGGTCACGGGCCTGGCCGTGTTCGCGCAGATGCTGCTCGGGTCGTGGGTGACCGGCCACCACGCCGGCCTGGCATTCTCCGACTTCCCGCTCATGAACGGGTCACTGCTTCCCGCGATGGTGTCCGACACGCAGGTGCTCATGTTTGCGCACCGCGCCCTGAGCATCGTCGTCGCGATCCTCGTCATCTGGTCGGCGGTCGCGGTTCACCGGGCCACCGGCGCCGCGGAGCCCCGTCGCATCGCCATGTGGATGGTGATCCTGATCGCGATCCAGATCGCGCTCGGCGGCCTCAACGTCGTGTCGCGGTTATCGGCGTTCTTCGTGGTGCCTCACCTCGCCGTCGGCGCCGGGCTGTGGGGCGCATCGGTCTGGCTGGCGCTCTCGACGCGTCGCCTGCGCCCGTCAGAAGTCAGCCTTCGTTCACGCGCCGAGGACCGCGAGCCCGGGCCGATCGACACGCTGCGGGCCTACGTGGCGCTGACGAAGCCGCGCATCATCGAGCTGCTGCTGGTGACGACCGTGCCGACGATGGTGCTCGCCGCGCGCGGGCTGCCGTCACTCGGCCTCATGGCCGCCGTGGTGCTCGGCGGGACGCTCGCCGCCGGTGGGGCGAACACCATCAACATGTACGTCGATCGCGACATCGACGACGTCATGCGTCGCACGCGTCATCGGCCATTGCCGCGCCACGCGGTGCCGCCGGTCCATGCCCTGATCCTCGGCATCGGCCTGAACGTCGTCGCCTTCGTGTGGCTGACCCTCGCCGTCAACCTGCTGAGCGCCGTCCTGGCATTGAGCGCGACCGGCTTCTACGTCTTCGTCTATACCCTGTGGCTCAAGCGCACGACGCCCCAGAACATCGTCATCGGCGGGGCGGCGGGCTGCGTCCCGGTCCTCGTGGCGTGGGCTGCGGTCACCGGTGAGGTCGGACTGCCGGCGCTCGTGCTGTTCGCGATCGTCTTCTACTGGACGCCGCCACACTTCTGGGCGCTGGCGCTGCGCTATCGGGGCGACTACGCGGCGGCTCGCGTGCCGATGCTGCCCGTCGTTCGCGGCGAGACTGAGACAGCGCGCCAGATCGTGCTCTACACCGTCGCGCTCATCGCGGTGAGCCTGCTGCTGCTGCCGGCCGCCGGGATGGGCTGGATCTACCTGGCCGCTGCCGTCGTCCTCGGCGCGTTCTACCTCCGCGGCGCGCTGCGCCTCCTCGCGGACGCGGCCGACGGCCGTGCCGCGATCAACCTGTTCCGCTACTCGATCAGCTATCTGACGCTGCTCTTCGCCGCCGTCGCCGCCGATGCGATCCTGCGGTTCCCATTGGCGTAGCGCGCACGAGCTCATCCGGGGCGGCTTCGTGGGGCTGAACCCTCTTGGTCCACCACGGGGAACATCGGCCAAGAAGTGGCCGATACGCCCAGCAGCGAACCAAGAAGGGCCAAGTTGGCGCCTCGTGCCTGGCTGTTCTTGCCGGCGGCGGACCAAATCGGCCAAGAAGTGGCCGATACGCCCGGCAGCGGATGACTTGGCGCGAGAAGTAACCCACCTCACGAACGGCGCGGCGTCCAGGCCTCTTCGCCTCGCGCGGCACGCTCGGCAGCCAGACGGGCGTCGAGTCGGGAGGTCCGCCGTTCCTCGTGGCGGACCCAGAGCGCGACGACGACCGCCATGCCGGCCAGGAATGCCATGTCGCCCATGACCCACATCAGCACCCCGCCGAGGTGCTGGTCCTCGAGCGGCGAGGGGCCCCACGTCCGGCCGTTGGTGACGTAGTGCGGGTACAGCACGGTCGAGGCCTGGAGCAGCGCCACGCCCAGGAACGAGTTCTGCGGCATGGCCAGGAAGAGATAGAAGAGGCGCATCGGGTGGGGGAGGCGCCAGGGCGAGGGATCGGCGCCAATGGCCGGCCACCAGAACAGCAGCGCGGCGCCGAGGAAGGTGGCGTGCTGGAAGTAGTGGAGCAGCTCGTTCTCGAGCGCCTGGTCGTACAGCGTGCTGAAGTGCCAGCCCCAGTTGACCGCCGCGAACAGCACCCAGGCGATGACCGGGAACGAGATGACGTGCACGACCCGGCTCTGGAGCACCGCGAGCAGGCCGCGGCGCACGCGAGGCGACGAGACGCGCAGCGCAAGGGTGATCGGGGCGCCGGCCAGCAGCAGCGGCGCGGCGACGAGCTCGAGCAGCATGTGCTGGATCATGTGGACGCTGAAGAGCAGCCCCTCGTAGGCCTCGATCGGCGAGGTCAGCGCGACGGCGATTGCGAGCAGCCCGGCCATGAACATCCAGGTCCGATGCGAGGGATGCCGGTTGCCCGGATGAGCCGCGTCCACGCGCCGCACGGCCCACGCGTAGAGCCCCGCGACCATAACCAGCGGCACGATCGCGGTCGGATCGAACCGCCACTCCAGCAGCACCGATGGGAAGCTCGGCGTGGGAGCCTCCGCGCCATGGGCGAGAACGCGGGCCGGAAGCAGGAGATGGAGGCCGATGAGCACCGGCGGCAGGAGGCGACGCATCGGCGTCATTCTCGCCCGAATTCAACGGAACCGCCGCGACGCCGATGGCGTCCATGCGGGCATGAAACGAATCATGCCGGGCATCGCCGCGCTCCTCGTCCTTGCCGCCTGCGCGGCTCCCGGCGGTGCGCCGGGCAGTTCCTCGTCTGGCGCTCCATCCGCATCGCCCCCGTCGCAGGGGGCGATCGAGCACCCCACCGGCGACGAGCCGGTGCTCGTCATCGAGGACGTCGGCGGCTTCGCCATGGTCGACATGATCGCCACGCGGCTGCCGTCGTTCGTCATGCTCGGCGACGGCCGCGTGATCATGCAGGGCATGCAGACCCTCGAGTTCCCGGGACCGGCGCTGCCGGCGCTCCAGGAGCGAACGCTCACCGAGGACGGTATCCAGCAGGTGCTCGAGGCCATCGAGCAAACGAACCTGTTCGCCACGGATCTCGAGCTGAGGGGCGCGCAGGCGATGGTGGCCGACGCGACCGACACCGTGTTCCACCTCGATGCCGATGGGCGCCAGGTCACGGTGAGCGTCTACGCGCTCGGCCTGCTCGACCCGTCGATGGAACTGCCGCAGGGGGTGCCGGCCAGCGAGCTCGAGGCGCACCGGCTGCTCAGCCAGCTGCGCGACTCGCTGATGGCGATCGACACCTCGGTCTCCGCCGATGGCTGGGAGGCCGAAGGGTGGCAGCCGTACCGGCCGGACGCCTTCCGCCTGTACGTGCGAGACGTCACCGGCGAGCCCGTCGACGCCGACCTGCCCGGCCAGGTGCGCGAGTGGCCGACCGACGACGACCCGGCGACCGTCGGCGAGGAGCAGCCGACCTTCGGCAACGGCACCCGCTGCCTGGTGGTCGAGGACGAGGCCGCCGCGACCTGGCGGGCGGAGCTCGAGGCGGCGAACCAGAACACGCAATGGACCGATGACGGCGACCGGCGCTTCACGGTCCTGGCGCGCCCGCTCCTGCCCGGCGAAGAGGCCGCGTGCCCGGACGTCACCGGCGGCTGAGGTTCCACTCCGTCCGGCTCGGCGAGGGCGCCGGCACGGGTGACACCGGGCCGGCGCCCTTCGCTACAATGCAGGGCGTGCCGCGGTCGGCCCGCCGGCGCGCGAGCGCCCGCCCGACCCTCTCCTCAACGTGACGTCGTCCAGGAGCCTCGAGTACGAGTTGATGCAACCAAAGGCGCCCCATAGCCGGCTACGCGCGATCGTGCGCATCGGCGCACCGCTTCTCCTGATCGGCCTGCTGTCGGGCTGTCTGATCCCGCCGGACCCGAAGACCGAGGCCGCCAAGGACGTCTTCAACCTCTACCTGCTGGTCCTCGCGCTGGCCGCGATCGTCTTCGTCGGCGTCGAGGGCTTCCTGCTGTATGCCGTCTTCCGCTACCGGCGCAAGCCGGGCGACGACGTCCTGCCGGAGCAGCTGCACGGCAACAACACGGTCGAGGTCATCTGGACGCTCATTCCGACCGTCATCGTCTTCACGCTCTTCGGCTTCAGCATGATCACGCTGGGCGAGGTCAACGCGAAGGCCGACAACCCGACGACGATCCAGGTGGACGGCTTCCAGTGGCAGTGGACCTTCCGCTACGACGATGGTCCGTCGATCACCGGTACCGCCGTCGATCCGCCCATCCTGGCCGTGCCGGTCGGCGAGCCGGTGCGGCTCGTGCTCAACTCGCTCGACGTGAACCACTCGTTCTACGTGCCGCAGTTCCTCATCAAGCGCGACCTCATCCCGGTCGGTGAGAACGGCACTCCGAACGAGCTCGAGTTCACGGTCAGCGAGGAGGGGACGTACTCGGGCCAGTGCGCCGAGTTCTGCGGCGCGTTCCATGACGAGATGACCTTCAGCGTCGAGGCGATGTCGCGCGACGCATTCGACCAGTTCATCGCCTCGGGCGGGGCCAGACCCGAACCGGCGGAGGGCGAGTGCTCGACCACCGTCCAGCTGGCGGCGGTCGAGAGCATCCGGTTCGACACCGATGCGATCGAGGTGCCCGCCGGCGAGGACTTCTGTGTCGAGCTGACGAACAACGACACCGTCCCGCACGACTTCGGCGTCGTGGAGACCCAGTACACCGGCGAGATCGTCCAGCCCGGCGAGTCAATGACCTACGTCGTCCCGGCCATGGAGGCCGGCGACTACACCTTCCTCTGCACGCTGCACCCGACCGCCATGGTGGGTGACCTGACCGTGACCGAGTAGCACCGGAGCGCGAAGCAAATGGCAACCACGACCCTCGAACCCCGCACCGCCGGTTACCGACGCGCCTGGGTGCTCGATTGGCTGACGACCGTCGACCACAAGAAGATCGGCATCCTCTACATCGTCAACAGCTTCCTCTTCTTCTTTGCCGCCGGGATCCTGGCGCTCGTCGTTCGCAGCGAGCTGGCCGTGCCCGGGATGCAGTTCCTGGATGAGCAGACCTACAACCAGGCCTTCACGATGCACGGGACGATCATGCTGTTCCTGTTCATCATCCCGGTGCTGTCCGGGTTCGGGAACTACATCGTGCCGCTCCAGCTCGGTGCGCCTGACATGGCGTTCCCGCGGATCAACGCGCTGAGCTTCTGGCTGCTGCCGCTCGGCGGCCTCTTGATCTTCAGCGGCTACCTGTTCGGCGGCGCCGCGGCTGAGGGCTGGACCAGCTACGCGCCGTTGTCGAACCGGGCCGAGGGCGTCGGCACCGACCTGTGGATCATCGGCCTGGCGCTGGTCGGCACCGCCTCGATCCTTGGCGCCGTGAACTTCATCACCACGATCTTCAAGATGCGCGCGCCCGGGATGACCCTGTTCCGGATGCCGATCTTCGTGTGGACCATCCTCGTGACCGCCACGCTCATCCTGCTGGCGACACCGGTCCTCACAGCCGGGCTCATCGCGCTCTTCATCGACCGCAACTACGGTGGATCGTTCTTCGACCCGAGCGTGGGCGGCAACCCCATCCTCTGGCAGCACATCTTCTGGTTCTTCGGCCACCCGGAGGTCTACATCGTCATCCTGCCCGGCATGGGCGTGGTGAGCGAGGTGCTGCCCGTCTTCAGCCGCAAGCCACTCTTCGGCTACAAGGCATTCGTGTTCGCCACGATCGCCATCGGCCTGCTCAGCTTCAGCGTCTGGGCGCACCACATGTTCACCACGGGCGGCGCGCTGTTCCTGCCGTTCTTCAGCTTCATGACGGCCCTCATCGGCATCCCCACCGGGGTGAAGATGTTCAACTGGCTCGGCACGCTGTACCGCGGCAAGCTCGTGTTCTCGACGGCGATGCTGTTCGCGCTCGGCTTCATCAGCATGTTCCTCATCGGCGGGATCAGCGGCGTCATGCTGGCCTCCCCGCCGATCGACTTCCACGTGCAGGACACCTACTTCGTCGTGGCGCACCTGCACTACGTCTTCTTCGGCGGATCGGTCTTCGCCGTCTTCGCGGCGACCTATTACTGGTTCCCGAAGATGTTCGGCCGCAAGCTCAACGAGCCGCTCGGCAAGATCCACTTCTGGATCCACTTCATCGGCTTCAACCTGGCCTTCTTCCCCATGCATGAGCTCGGCTTGCTCGGCATGCCGCGACGGATCGCCGATTACGCCGATCGACCCGACTGGGTGATCCTCAACTTCATGTCGACGGTCGGCGCCTTCATGATCGCGGCCAGCGTGATCCCGTTCCTGATCAACGTGATCGCGACGTTCATCAACGGCGAACCAGCGGGCGACGACCCGTGGGAGGCGAACACGCTCGAGTGGGCGACCACGTCGCCGCCGCCGCCGTACAACTTCGACCGGCTGCCGCCGATCCACTCGGAGCGGCCGCTCTTCTTCCTGACCCACGGCCACGGCCATGCCGCCGAGCGCCCCGACGATCTCGACGAGGGTGCCGAAGAGGACGCTGAGCACCGAAAGGGAGCCGTATGACCGCCGGGACGATGCAGGCCCACCCGGCCGGCGAGGAGGAGGCGCGCGCCGCCATCACCCACGGCCAGTCCGGCATGCCGACCGTGATGGTCGGGATGCTCCTCTTCATCGCCAGCGAGGTGATGTTCTTCGGCGGGCTCTTCGCGACCTACTTCAACGCGCGTGCCACGACCGTTGGCGAGTGGGGGCCGCCAGCCGGCGGGCACCTGGACATCGCGCTGGCCGGAGTGCTGACCGCGATCCTCGTCGCCTCGAGCTTCACGATGCAGTTCGGCGTGTGGGCCATCCGCCGCGGCGATACCGGCAAGCTGAAGATGTGGACCGGAATCACCCTCGCCCTGGGCGTCCTCTTCCTGGCCGGTCAGCTGTACGACTACAGCGAGCTGGGCTTCGGCATCGGCGATGGTGTCTTCGGCACGGTCTTCTACACCCTGACCGGCTTCCACGGCGCGCACGTCTTCGGCGGAACGGTGGGACTGACCATCGTGCTGGCTCGCGCCCTGCGCGGGCAGTTCAGCGCCCGCAACCACGTGGCCGTCGAGGCGGTCAGCATGTACTGGCACTTCGTCGACGTCGTCTGGATCGGCGTCTTCTCGACCATCTATCTGCTGCGCTAGGAGCGTCGCGTGTCCGATACCGCCATCGGGTTCCTGATCATCGGCGTGGGGATGCTGTTCGTGCTGGGCGTCGCATTCGCGATCGCGGCACGTGGCGCCTCCCCGTCACGGGGCCGCCCCCAGCCACCGACCGGCGTTCACCTGCCTGCACCCAGCTTCCTGCCCGTGGTGATGTCGTTCGGCGCGGCCCTCATCGGCTCAGGGCTCGCCTTCCGTGGCGAGGACCAGCTCGCCAATCCGTTCCTCGCCATCCCCGGGCTGCTGGTCCTCATCCTGGGCGTGATCGCGTGGGTCCGGGCGGCGAACCATGAGTGGCGGGACACCGAGCACGGACCGCACCACGACGGGGCCTCGCACTGACCCGCGGATGACGGCCGACACCTCGGCGCGGCGGGGCGTCGCGCTGGGACGGCTGCCGCTCGGCTACCTGGTGGTGGCCGCGACCCTGCCGCTCATCCTGCTCATCCTGCTGGGTCTCATGCTGCTGACGCGCACGGCTCCGGCCACGCCGGCCACCGTCGGCAGCGCGGCGCCCGACTTCGCGCTGGCCGACCTCGACGGCAGCCCGATTCACCTGGCCGACCTGCGTGGACGGCCGGTGATCGTCAACTTCTGGGCCAGTTGGTGCGGTCCGTGCGTCGAAGAGTTCCCGCTGCTGCGCGACGCGGTCTCGGAGCACGGCGACGACGGGCTGGCGGTCATCGGCATCGTCTACCGGGATCGCTCCGAGGCGGCGCGCGGCTTCATGCGCCGCAACGATGCGACGTGGGCGGCGGCGATGGATCCCGGCCAGCGCGTGGCCGACGCGTATGGCATCCTCAGCGTGCCGGAGACGTTCTTCATCGGCCGCGACGGAACCGTCGTCGCGCGCCAGATCGGTCAGTTCTCGGCACGATCGCTCGACGAGAAGCTGGCCGCCATCATGGACGAGGAGTGAGCATGGACAGCAACCTACCGGCAACCCGGACCGATGCGCCCGCGGTGGAGACCGACGAGCGCCCGGCCCTGCAGCCCCAGCAGCCGATCAGCGTCGCGTTCCTGCCGCTCGCGCTGGTCGCCTTCATCATCCTGGCTTTCGCGATCGCCACCTGGACGTTCCTCGCCGCCGGAGCGTGAGCGCGGTCGAGATTCGAGGGCTGCGCAAGTCATACGGCTCGTTCGAGGCCGTCCGCGGCATCGACCTGACGGTCGAGACGGGTGAGGTCTTCGCGCTGCTCGGCCCGAATGGCGCGGGCAAGACGACGACCGTCGAGATCCTGGAGGGGCACCGCCGGCGATCGGCCGGCGAGGTGAGCGTCCTCGGGCACGACCCCGGCCGCCACGAGCGAGCGCTCAAGGAGCGCGTGGGAATCGTGCTCCAGCAGACCGGCGTCGACGAGTACCTCACCGTCCGGGAGGTGGTACAGATGGTCGCCGGCTACTATCCGGCGCCCCGGGATGTCGACGAGGTCATCGGACTGGCCGGACTCGGCGAGCAGCGCGACCAGCGCGTCAACAAGCTCTCCGGCGGCCAGAAGCGGCGGGTCGACCTGGCCGTTGCGCTCGCCGGCGATCCGGAGCTGCTGTTTCTCGACGAGCCGACGACCGGCTTCGATCCATCGGCACGGCGACAGGCGTGGGAAACCGTCCGCGGCCTCGTCTCGCTCGGGAAGACGATCTTCCTCACCACCCACTTCATGGACGAGGCGCAGGCGCTGGCCGATCGATTGGCGATCATGGCCGATGGACGAATCGTCGCGACCGGCACCGCCGACGAGCTCATCGGCGCATCCACTCCGTCGACTCACATCCGCTTCCGGCTGGCCGATGGCGTCGAGCCGCCGGCCGACCTGGGCGCGCGGGTCGCCGCATCGGCGTATGAGCTGGAGACGACCGAGCCGACTGGCACCCTGCACGAGCTGACCGCCTGGGCGCTGTCGGCCGGGGTCGAGCTTCACGACCTCGAGGTCGGCCGCCGGTCCCTGGAGGACGTCTACCTGCAGCTGACCGCCGAGGCCGAATCGGGCACCGCGGCGGAGGCCGCATCGTGAGCGGAGCGGCCCTGGCCCTGCGGCAGATCGGCTACGAGAACCGCGCCTTCTGGCGGAACCCGCCGGCCGCCTTCTTCACCTTCGCCTTCCCGCTGCTGTTCATGGTCATCTTCAACGTCCTCTTCGGGGCCGATGCCGCGCGGTTCTTCACCCCGGCGATCATGGTCTTCGGGGTCGTGACCGCGACGTACACGAACCTGGCGATGACGGTCACCATCGCGCGCGACGAGGGCATCCTCAAGCGCCTGCGCGGGACGCCGCTGCCGGGCTGGGCCTATCTCGCCGGGCGCATCGGGCATGCGATCCTCATCGCCCTGCTGCTGGTCGTGATCGTCGGTGCGTTCGGCGCGTTCGCCTACGGTGTCGAAGTGCCGTGGGAGCACTTCGCGGCGGTGGTGCTCGTGCTGGCCGTGGCGGCGGCCGCCTTCAGCGCCCTCGGCCTGGCACTGTCGGGGCTCATCCCCAATGCCGATGCCGCGCCGGCCGTCGTCAACGCCACGATCCTGCCGGTGCTGTTCATCAGCAACGTCTTCTTCCAGATGGACAACGCGCCGGATTGGCTCGACGCGGTCAGCCACGTCCTGCCGACGCGGCACTTCGCCGATGCCATGCTCGGCTTCTACGGGCTCGGCGATACGGCGGGGGCGGGCGTCCCGTGGCTCGAGATCGGCGTCATCGCGCTGTGGGGATTGGCCGGCGTGGTGGCGGCGATGCGATTCTTCAGGTGGGAGCCTCGCCGATAGCGGCTCGCGCTGGGTCCCAGCCCGATCAGCCGGGTGTTGCGACGGGCGCTCAGACGTCCCAGAGCAAGCGGCTGAGCTGGGCGAGGTGGTCGACCTCCTCGGCCGCCACGTGCGATTCGTACTCCTCGATCGTCATCCGGCCGTGCTCACCATGGATGCCGACGCGTTGCCAACCAGCGCCGTCGAGACCCTCGAGGAGGGCCAGGTGCTCGGCACGAAGGCCCTCGAAGCGAGCAAGCTCGGCGCGGGCGTCGAGCTCGAGGTAGTTGTGCTCGACGGCCAGAGCGGCCTGGTCGAACGGCTCAAGGTCGGGCTCGTCCTCGTCCAGCATCCGCCTCACGCGGCGCAGCGCCCAGTCCTCGCCATCGGCCAGGTGCGCGATCACCTCGACCGCCGCCCACTCGCCGGGCGCGGGCCGCCGCGTCATCGCGTCGGCGTCGAAGCGCTCGACGAGCGCACGGAGGACGGCCGGCACGGCGCGCATCGACTTGCGCAGTTCGTAGCGTGTGTCAATCGGCATGTGCGACACCCATGAGTGGCGAAGGATACCGTCGCTCGACGTAGTCGTCGAGGATGCCCAGGAACCGCGGCACGATGTCCTCGCCGCGCAAGGTCGTCGCCTTCTCGCCGTCGACGAACACCGGCGCCACCGGCTCCTCGAAGGTGCCGGGGAGGCTGATGCCGATGTCGGCGTGCTTCGACTCCCCGGGGCCGTTGACGACGCAGCCCATGACCGCCACCCGCATCTCCTCCACTCCGGGATGGCGCTCCCTCCAGGCGGGCATCTGCTCCACGAGGTAGGCCTGGATGTCGCGGGCCATCTCCTGGAAGAAGGTGCTCGTCGTTCGGCCGCAGCCGGGGCAGGCGCTGACCTGCGGCAGGAAGGAGCGGAGCCCCATCGACTGGAGCACCTGCTGGGCGACCTGGACCTCCTCGGTGCGATCGCCGCCCGGCGCCGGCGTGAGCGAGACGCGGATGGTGTCGCCGATGCCACGCTGCAGCAGGATCGCGAGCCCGGCCGTCGAGGTCACGATGCCCTTGGTCCCCATCCCGGCCTCGGTCAGGCCGAGGTGCAACGGGTAGTCGCACCGGGCCGCCAACCGCGAGTACACCTCGACCAGGTCCTGCACGCCGGAGACCTTGGCCGACAGGATGATCCGATCGTGCGCCAGCCCGGTCTCCTCGGCCAGCCGAGCCGATCGAAGCGCCGATTCGACCATCGCCTCGATCATCACCTCGCGCGAGTCCATCGGCTGCGCGGAGGCGGCGTTGGCGTCCATCATCTCGGTCAGCAGCTGCTGGTCGAGCGAGCCCCAGTTGACGCCGATGCGGACCGGCTTGTCGTTGGCGATGGCCACCTCGATGATCTGCGCGAACTGCTCGTCCCGCCGCTTGGTGCCGACGTTGCCGGGGTTGATGCGGTACTTCGCCAGGGCGGCGGCCGCATCGGGATACTTCGTGAGCAGCAGGTGGCCGTTGTAGTGGAAGTCGCCGATGAGCGGCACGCCGACGCCGAGCGCGTCGAGCTTGGCGCGAATGACCGGCACGGCCTGCGCGGCCGCGTCGTTGTTGACGGTGACCCGGACCAGCTCGGAGCCGGCATGTGCCAGCTGGGCGACCTGGATGGCGGTCGCATCGGCGTCTGCGGTATCGGTGTTCGTCATCGACTGGACCACGACGGGGTGCGCCGATCCGACCGGGATGTCACCGATCAGCACCGTCGGGGTGGGGCGTCGAGAGGGCGGGCTCACGATTTCATGGTAGAGGGTGACCTCGCGATCGGCACGCGGCGTGCACGGGCGCCGGCGTGAGTCACGGAGCCTCGGAACCGCCGAGCTGGCGGCCGCGCGTCTGGATCGTCGAGGACGAGCCCGCCGCGGCCTCTCTGGCTGCCGAGCTGTGCGAGGGCTGCGGGGCGACCGCATCGGTGTTCGAAGGTCCTCTGCCATACCTCGCCGCGCTGCGAACCGACAGCCCGCCGATGGCCATCGTGCTGGACTGGCGGCTCGAGCGCGAGCTCAGCGCGGCGCTGTACATGACCACCCGCCATCACTATCCGCTGCTGCCGGTGATCTACTGGACCGGTAGCCCCGCGACCGCCCTGCCGGCCATGATTCGCGACGACGCGTGCACGACGGTCGTCGACAAGGCCGGCGGCACCGGATCCTTCGAGAACGCCCTGGCATGGGCCCTTGCCGGCTCGACCGGGGACCCAACCGTCAGGCAACCGGCCTAGGCCCGACCGAGCACCAGCGCGGCGTTCATGCCGCCGAAGCCGAACGAGTTCGTCAGCGCCGTCTCGACGGTCGCGCTGCGTGCCTCGCGAAGCAGCGCCAGGTCGATCGTCGGATCTGGCTCCACCAGGTTGCACGTCCCGGGCAGGATGCCGCGCTGGAGCGCCAGCGCGGTGATTGCGGCCTCGACCGCGCCGGACGCGCCGAGCGCATGGCCGTACAGCCCCTTCGTCCCCGACACCGGCACGCCCTCGCTGCCCGGACCGAGCGCCGCGCGGATGGCCAGGGCCTCCGCCGGCTCGTTGAGCGGCGTGCTCGAGCCGTGCGCGTTGACGTAGCCGATGCGCTCGGGGCCGACGCCGGCGTCGCGCAGCGCCGCCCCGATCGCACGCGCCGCGTCGCGCCCGTCGGGTCGTGGCGCGGTCATGTGGTACGCGTCGTTGCTCGCGCCGTAGCCGAGGATCTCGGCCACGATCCGCGCGCGCCGCGCGAGGGCCGCCTCGCGCTCCTCGAGCACGAGAATGGCCGCTGCCTCGCCCATGACGAAGCCATCGCGGTCGCGGTCGAACGGGCGGCTGGCGGTCGAGGGGTCGTCGTTGCGCGACGAAAGGACCCGAATCAGGGCGAACGCGCCGAAGGTGAGCGGCGCCAGTGGGGCCTCGGCGCCGCCGGCGAGCGCCACGTCCACGGAGCCGTCGCGGACCGCATGGAAGGCCTGCCCGATGGCGGTGGCACCCGATGCGCACGAGTTCGCATTGCCGACGGTCGGCCCGGTCAGGCCAAGGTCGAGGGCGACGTTGCTCGCTCCCGCGCCACCGAAGACGGCCAGCGCCAGCGTGGGCGACACGCCGCGCACGCCCCGTTCGACGTACCGCTCGTGCTGCTCCTCGCCAAAGGCGACGCCACCGAGCGCGGAGCCGATCCAGACGCCGGTCCGTGCCCCAGCGCCGTTGCCGACGCCGAGCGCGGCATCCTCCACGGCCATGCGGGCGGCCGCCACGGACAACGCGCTGAATCGGTCGAGCCGCCGCGCCCGCCGCGCGTCGAGGTGAGCGGCGGGGTCGAAGCCATCGATCTGCGCGGCGATGCGCGACGGGAAGGCCGATGCGTCGAAGCGGTCGATGGCGCGCACCGCGGAACGGTTGGCAATCACGCCCCGCCACAGGTCCTCCGCACCGGTGCCGATCGGGGTGATGGCGCCGATGCCGGTGATCACGACGCGACGCGCGCTCATCGGTCCATCCCTTCGGCCATCTCGCGGATACGACGCAGGGTGCGTGCCGCGATGGCCTCGATGAACTGCGGGCCGATGACGCGTTCGGCTGCGACGTCGCCGATCAGGGGCCAGTCGAGCTCGAGGCGGTGCTCGATGCTCACGTCGAGGACGCCGTCGCGGTCCTCGAAGCGCCACGCGACCTGCATGCCGCGCGTCACGCCACCGGTGTGCTCGAACTCGATGCGGCGCTCCGCCCGCAGCGGGCGCTGGATCGCCTCCCAGCGCACCGGAATCGGGCCGCGACGAGCGCCCATGGCGAACTGCCGCTCGGGGCCGGGCAGGCGACGAACGTATCGGTAGTGGGGGAGCAGCTGTGGCCAGCGCTCGACATCGGCGGCCAGGTCGAAGACGCGGTCGTACGGCGCGCGCATCACCTCGTGCAGCTCGCTCCTCATGGCCGCAGGACGTCGAGCAGCGCGCGCGGCGAGAGGGCATCCGTGGCGGGCCGGCAGTCGCCGAGCGCCGAGCCCAGCCGCAGTGCCGCCTCGGGGCGGTCGGCCAAGCGCGCGACGGCGTGCTCCAGCAGGGGTGGTGCCGCGAGGAAGCCCTGCACCAGCCAGCTCAGCGCGGACTTTGCCGCGAACGCGCGGCGGCGCTCGCGGCGGTAGGCGCTGACGACGTCTCCGCCGCCGGTGATCGCCTCCGCGGCGGCCCGCGCAGAACGGAGCGCGCGATGGATGCCCTCGCCGGTGAAGGGATCCACGAAGCCCGCGGCGTCGCCGATGAGGAGCCACCCGGGACCGGCCACGTCCGCCACGCGATGGCCGATCGGGGCGGCGCCACGGATCGGCGTGAGGCGGGCGGTCTCGCGCAGGCGCCGGGCGACGGCCGGGATGCCGGCGACGGCGCCGTCGAAGCGCGCCGCGGCGGGCCTGCCCCCGTCCGCCAGTGGCAGGGCCATGCCGACGTTGAGCTCGCCGCCGGGCGTGGGCGCCAGCCCGACGTAATAGCCGTTGCCGACGTGCATCTCCCCGTGATCGGTGAGCGCGGGGATGCCCGAGTGGTGCGCGACGAGGCCGAGGCGACGCGGAAAGCCGACCCGCCGCTCGACCCCGAGGAGGCGGGCGACGCTGGAGCGAGCGCCGTCGGCGCCGATGACCCAGGGCGCGCGAAGCGCTTCGTCGCGTCCGTCGGAGAGGTCGCGGAGCCGGACGCCGGTCACACGCCCGTCGTCCAGGGACACGTCGACCACCGCCACGCCTTCGCGCAGCTCGGCCCCTGAGGCCGCGGCATGCTCGGCCAGCCGGGCGTCGAAGCGGCGGCGGTCCACGCCCCACGCGGGGCGCCGACCGGTGCGATCGGCGTACTCGATCCGGACCACGCGGCCGCCGGCGTGGAGGTGCATGCCGGACAACGGCACGGCGTCGGTTGACCACGCCTCGAACGGCAGTCCGATGCGCGCAAGCTCGTCGACGATCCGCGGGCTGGCGTATTCGGCGCACGCCTTCGGACGCGGATGATGCGCACGCTCGACGAGCACGACCCGGGCGCCAACACGCGAGAGGGCGGCGGCGACCGCCGACCCCGCCGGTCCGGCTCCCACGACGATCGCGTCGAGCGCGGTCATGAGGGGACCGCGGCCGTCACGACGCGCGGCATCCAGGCCGGTGAGCGCCATCGGCGTCGCAGGCCGGCGCGCTCCAGGAGCCGATCGAGCTCGGCGACGGTGTAGGCACGTCGCGCGGAGACCAGCCCATCGGCGCGCGTGACGCGGCTCCTGGCAAGGATCGCCGTACTGGCCACCGTGGCGAGCAGGGACACCGTGCCGCGGCGGAGGTCGTTGACCACGACGCCGCGACGTGCGACGCGAGCCAGCTCGCGCAGGGCGGCCACCGCCTCGTCCGGATCGAGGTGGTGGAGCAGCAGCGAACAATGCGCCACGTCGAAGGCGTCATCGGCGAAGGGGAGGCGCCGCGCATCACCGTCGACCACCTCGATCTCGGCATGCCGCTCGGTCGCCCGGCGTGCGACGCGAACCACCTGCGGATTGGCGTCGACCGCAACGGTCCGCCAGCCTGCGCGCGCGAACGCGATCGGCATGTCGGCGCGGCCCGTCCCTGCGTCCAGGATGGAAGCGCCACCCGCACCGTTCACGAGCGAGCGGATGGCGCGCACGCTCGTCGCCGTACCGCCCGGCAGGCGGTTGAGGCGCGCCAGGTCCGCCAGGTTGCCCTCGACCTCGCGAGCCGTGAGCGTCCCGGAGTCCAGGAGCTCGTCCGCATCGGCCCGTGTGCTCACCGCAAGGAGGGCATGCAGCCCGCTCAGCATGCCGTCGCCGGCATCGGCTTCACCTGGTCGATCACGGTCGCGGAATGATAGGCGACCCATACCGATGGGTACGCGGCCGGTGTCGGGCGTTACACTTCGACCACGATGACCGCCACCGTTCCGCCCTCGGGCGCCGCGACCGATCAGCCCGAGACCGAGACCCGACATCACAAGGTCGCCATCATCGGTTCCGGGCCCGCGGGCCTCACCGCAGCCATCTACGCGGCGCGCGCGAACCTCGAGCCGCTCGTCATCGCCGGCAACGTCCCGATGGGCCAGCTCATGATCACCTCGGACGTCGAGAACTACCCCGGCTTCCCCGATGGCATCCAGGGGCCCGAGCTCATGGCGAAGTTCCGCCAGCAGGCGGAGCGCTTCGGCTCCACCCTCGTCGAGCGCGACGCCACCAGGGTCGACTTCAGCAAGCGGCCGTTCAGCATCTGGATCGGCGAGGACCTGTACCTGGCCGATGCGGTCATCGTTGCGACCGGCGCATCGGCGCTGTGGCTGGGCCTGCCGACCGAGGAGGAGTTCCGCGGCCGCGGCGTGTCGGCCTGCGCGACGTGCGACGGGTTCTTCTTCCGCGGTCGCGAGGTCGCCGTGGTCGGCGGGGGCGACACGGCCCTCGAGGAGGCCACCTTCCTGACCCGATTCGCCGACAAGGTCACCATGCTCGTGCGGCGCGGCGAGTTCCGCGGCTCGAAGATCATGCAGGACCGCGCCATGCGCGATCCGAAGATCGAGGTGCTCTGGAACAAGGAAGTCGCCGAGGTCCGCGGCGAGATGACGGTGAGCTCGCTCATGCTGCGCGACACGGCCACCGGCGAGGAGAGCGAGCTCCCGGTGCAGGGCATGTTCGTGGCCATCGGCTACAAGCCGAACACCGAGCTGTTCGAGGGTCAGCTGCGCGTCGGCGAGGGCGGCTACCTCGAGATCGTCGGCGAGACGGGCTCCGGCATTGACGGCGTCTTCATCGCCGGCGACGTCCACGACCACCACTACCGCCAGGCGGTCACCGCCGCCGGCGATGGCTGCAAGGCGGCGATCGACGCGGAGCGTTGGCTGGCTTCCGTGGGCGAGATCGAGCCCTCGACCGCCACGAACTGGTAGGCCCAGGCTGACGCTGCTCGCCAGCAGCTGTCGGTGAGCCGAGCGTTCGATCGCGGTTCCACGGGCCAATTGCCACAGTGGCAAGTAACGGCCAAGCAGACCGGAACGATTGCCAATCCGTTGCCCCGGCAGCAACAAGATGCAAACGCGGACCCGCAAGCTGGCTCTTCGTTGCCACCCCGGCAACGTTCGGCCAGGCGGCAACGTCAGCTGCAACCTGCTTGGCCGATAGTTGCTGGCCCAGCAACGCCACCCGAGACTCAGCACGGCACGCGACGTGCGGAGAAGTGCGGCAATGACTGACCTCGCACGACTCATCGTCCGCCTGGTGGTCGGCGGCCTGCTGGCCGGCCATGGAGCACAGAAGCTGTTCGGCTGGTTCGGCGGCGGCGGACCAGAGGGAACGGCGGGGATGATGGAATCGCTGGAGATGCGTCCGGCGCATCGATGGGCGTTCCTCGCGGGCGCGTCGGAGTTCGGCGGCGGGATCCTCACCGCGCTCGGCGCACTGAACCCGCTCGGACCGCTCGGGATCATCGGCTCCATGGCCATGGCGACCACGAAGGTGCACTGGGGCAAGCCGATCTGGGTGACCAGTGGTGGCGCCGAGCTGCCGCTCACGAACCTCTCGATCGCGACGGCGCTCATGATCGTGGGACCCGGCCGCTACTCGGTCGACCACGCGCTCCGGATTCGGCTGCCGCGGCTGGTCGGCGTGCTCGGCCTCATCGGCGTGGCGCTGACGGTTGGCCGGGCCATGCAGCCCGCCCAAACGCCACTGCTGTCCACGAGCGAAGAGCCCGTGGCGGCCGATGCGCCCGCGGCCGAACCCACCCAGGCGGAACGCGAAGCGATCTCCATCTGACGGCGCTCGCGGGCTAGACTGGCGGCCCATCCCCACTGGAGAAGTCTCTGCCGATGGCCGCCCGCGCACCGCGCCCCGAGGACCTCTACGACCTCCAGGTTCCGACCGACGTCGCCCTCTCGCCGGATGGTCGTTACGTGGCATTCAGCGTGAAGGCTGTCGCGCCCGGCAAGGATGGCTACCGCACCTGTCTGTGGCTTGCGCCTGCCGATGGCGGCGAACCAGCTCGTCAGCTGACCGTCGGCAGCAAGAACGACACGGTCCCGCGCTGGAGTCCCGATGGCCGCACCATTGCCTTCCTGTCCGACCGCGGCGCCGTGCTCCAGGCGGGCGGCGGTGGAGCGAAGCCGGGCAAGGCGGAGGCGCCAAAGGAGGGTGGCACGCAGGTCTGGCTGCTGCCATTCGCCGATGGCGGCGAGGCGCGCCAGCTCACCGACCTTCCCAAGGACGTGGAGGCCATCGAGTGGTCGCCGGACGGTCGACGGCTCGTGATCGTCAGCACGGCCGACGCTGCGGAGCCGGAGAAGAAGCCCGACCGCAAGCCCGACGATCCGCCGCCGCCGGACACGCGCCTGATCGACACGCTGCTGTACCAGTTCAACGGCGCCGGATTCATCAATGAGCGGTTCACCCGGCTGTGGCTTGTCGACGTCGGGAGCGGCGAGGTGGAGGGCCTCACGACGGGCGACCACCACGATGTCGACCCGCAATGGTCGCCGGATGGGCGGCAGATCGCGTTCGTCTCCGACCGGCACCCGAATCCCGACCTCGGCTGGCGCAGCGATATCTATGTCATCGACGTTCGCGGCCGGAACCTTCGCCAGCTGTCGCCGGGCCGTGGCCGCCAGCAATGGGGACAGCCCTCCTGGTCGCCGGACAGCAAGTGGATCGCCGCGATCGGCAACCGCGACTGGACGCGCGGCGAGCTGAACCAGCCCTCCGTGTGGCGCATGCGCGTCCGGGACGGATTGGCCGAGGACCTCATCGGCGAATCCGATCTGGAGGCCGCCGCCGGCATCAACAGCGACCTGGTCGGCGCCGCCGTCGGCCGGCCGACGTGGCTGGCCGGCGGACGCTGGCTGATGTTCGCGGCACCCGTCGAAGGCTCCATGGAGCTGTGGCGTGTCGAGATCGACGGGGGCCGCCTGGAGCGCATGACGGGAGAGCGCCACTTCCTCGCGCGGGCGACCGCGACCGAGCTCCCGCGTGGGGGTGCCCGGATCGCGGCGGCTCGGAGCACGGCGACCCAGGCGCCGGAGATCGTGGTCGGCGACATCGGCGCGGCGCGGCTCTCCGGCAACGAGCGCGTCGCGTTGCGCACCGTCACCAGGCTGATGTCCGAGCGGTGGGGCGACGTCGCGCTCGTCGCGCCCGTCGAGCGCTGGCACGAGGTCGACGG
>DASVDT010000107.1:0-3915 GCA_036380955.1 Candidatus Limnocylindria bacterium
ACCGATCTCGACCCGCGACGTGATCGCCGCGACCGCGGTGAGCAGCGTCCACGACTCGTGGATGCCGGTGGTCTCGCCCTCGTCGCGGAAGATGAGGTGGTCGGCGCCCCATACGGAGTCGAGTCCGTCCTCCTCGGCGGCGAGTGCGATGGCGCGTAGGTCCGTCCAGCCTCGAGTCTCATCGGCCGCCAGCGGCAGCATCAATCCGATCTTCATGCGGTCAATGCTAGCGGCGGGCGTGCCATCCGTCGGGCTACCGTAGGGCGCATGCCACTGCCGCTCGAGGGGGTCCGGGTCATCGACGTCAGCCGCGTGCTGGCCGGGCCGTTCGCCACCATGCTGCTCGCCGATCTGGGCGCGGACGTCATCAAGGTCGAGCCGCCTGCCGGCGACGAGACGCGCGAATGGGGTCCACCGTGGTGGGGCGATCCGGCGGATCGGCGGAGCGCCTACTTCGCATCGGTCAACCGCAACAAGCGCTCGGTCGTGCTGGACCTTCGAACCGGTGATGGCCGAGCTGCTCTCGACCGGCTGTTGAGCACCGCCGACCTGCTCGTCCACAACTACCGGCCGTCCACGGCAGCCAGGCTGGGATTGGAAGCCGATGGACTGGCCGCCCGACATCCCAACCTCGTGGTCGCCACGGTGGGCGGGTTCGCAGGCGCCGATGCCGAGCGTCCCGCCTACGACCTGCTGGCGCAGGCGGTCTCCGGCCTGATGTCGATCACCGGTGAGCCGGATGGCAGACCGATGAAGGTGGGTGTGGCGCTGCTCGACCTGATCGCGGGGCTCGAGTGTGCGGTCGGGGCACTGGCGGCGCTGGTCGGCCGCGGGAGAACGCGCCGCGTGCAGGTGAACCTCGTCGAGGCAGGCGTGACCTCGCTCATCAACGTGCTCGGGAACGTTCTCGCTTCGGGCCAGGAGCCAGGGCGGCACGGGAATGCGCATCCGAACATCGCGCCGTACGAATCCTTCGAGGCACGCGACGGCCACCTCGTCATCGCTGTCGGCAACGACGCGCAGTTCGGCCGGCTGCTGCGCGTCCTGGATCTCGAGGATCCCGACGGCCGATTCGCGACCAACGCGATGCGGCTCGCGCGCCAGCCCGAGCTGCGCGCCTGGATCGGCTCAGCCGTCAGCCAGTGGGGTCGAGACGAGCTGGTCGCGGCGCTGGCGGAGGCTGACGTGCCGGCCGGTCCCGTCAACACCGTCTCGGAAGCCCTCGTCGCGATGGGCAGCGGCTGGACGTCGACGCTCGACGGGATCACCCTGCCGGCATCACCGATCCACGTCGACGGTGGGGCGCCGCCCGCCCGTCGGCCCCCACCGCGGCTGGGCGAACATCAGGACGCCGTCCTGGCCGAGATCGCCGCCGATCAGGCCCGGACGTAGGGGACATAGTCCGGCCACCACATGGCGGCGTCGACATCGGCCTCGAGCGCGTCGTTCGGAGCAGCGACGCCTGAGCGCATGGCTTCGCGGGCCACGGCGAGCGTGATGTCGCGCGAGATGGACCTCAGGTCGGCGATGGGCGGGTAGAGCGCACCGGTCGCGAATCGCTCGGGCGTCACGTGTCCGGGGAGCGTGCGCGCAGCGGCCAGGATCATGCCGTCCGTGATGCGCGTCGCCTCGGAAACCACGGCACCCAGGCCGATGCCGGGAAACACGAAGACGTTGTTCGCCTGGCCGATGACCTGCCCGTCCACGGGCGGGAACGGGCTGCCGGTGGCGACGATCGCCCGTCCCTCGCTCCACGCCAGCACCTGGTCCGGACGCGCCTCGGTCACCGCCGTGGGGTTCGACAGCGGCATGACGATCGGCCGTTCGGTGCCGGCGGCCATGGCCTCGATGACATCGCGGGAGAACGTGCCCGCCACCCCGGTCGTGCCAATCAGGACCGTGGGCCGTTCGGCCGCCACGATGTCCGCCAGCTCCGGCCCGGCGTAGGTGCCGGCAGGCGCCGCCATCGGGCGTTTCGTCTCGTCCAGGTCGTCGCGCCCGGCCTGGACGACCCCCTTCGAGTCGACGAGGCGCACGACTCGATGGATGTCCGCGTCGGACATGCCCTCGTCGCGCATCTCCGCGTGCAGCAGCCGCGCGATGCCGATGCCCGCCGCGCCGGCGCCGACCAGCAGGATCCGCTGCTCGCCGAGCGGCCGATCCATGTGCCGCACCGCCGCCAGGATCCCGGCCAGCACGACGGCCGCGGTGCCCTGGACGTCGTCGTTGAAGGAGGGGACGCGGTCGCGATATCGGTCCAGGATGCGCAGCGCATTGCGTTGCTTGAAGTCCTCCCATTGGACGACGCAGCCGGGCCAGACCTCCTGCACACCGTCCACGAATGCTTCGACGAGCGCGTCGTACTCGGCGCCGCGCAGGCGCGGATGGCGGTGGCCGATGTAGAGCGGATCGGCGAGGAGGTCGGGGTTATCGGTCCCGACGTCCAGGCTGACGGGCAGCGTGAGCGCCGGGTAGATGCCGCAGGCGCCGGTGTAGAGGGCGAGCTTGCCGATCGGGATCGCCATGCCGCCCGCACCCTGGTCGCCGAGGCCCAGGATGCGCTCGTTGTCCGTCACGACGATCAGCCGAACGTCCTCGTACGGCCCGTTGCGCAGGATCTCCGGGATGCGGTCGACGTCGTGCGGCGTGATCCACGCCCCGCGCGTGCGCCGCAGGATGTGGCTGAACTCCTGGCATGCCTGCCCGACGGTCGGCGTGTACACGATCGGCAGCAGCTCCTCCAGGTTCTCCGAGAGGACCCGATAGAAGAGGGTCGCATTGCGATCCTGCAGCGCCGATAGGCCGATGTACCGCTCGAGCTCGTTGCCCTTGCGCCGGATGCGCTCCAGCTCGAGCTGCACCTGCTCCTCGATCGTCATGACGTGATCCGGGAGGAGGCCATGCAGGGCGAACGCGTCGCGCTCGTCCAGCGGGAAGGCGAAGTCCTTCGTCAGCAGCCGATGGTTGAGGAGCGCGCTGCCGTCGATCCCGATCGTCGTCGTCTCGCCGGCGGCGATCGAGGCGTATGGCGGCAGGAGGGGGCGCATCGGCTCCGAGGATACCGGCCATACTTCGCCGATGCGAAACATCATCGCGGGCGTCGTGGTCGTCGCCGTGATCGGCATCGGTGCCTGGCTGGCGTTCGGGCGTCCGTCCGTGGAGGCTTCGTCCTCCACCGATCCCGACGTCACGGTGGAATGCTCGGCCGCGACCGGGGTGTCGGCTGCCGAGTGCGGGACCTGGGGCGACGAGATCCTGGCGCTGCCCGCGCCATCCACGACCTTCGAGATGGATGACCTGGCGCGCCTGCGGATCGATCGGCCGCTGTTCGGCTTCGGTGCACCCTGCCAGGTGCAGTACTTCCTCGAGCGCTATCCCGATGATTCGACCTGGGACAGCGACGTTCCCTGCCACTAGCCGTCGCGTCGCAGCCGTTGTGCGGCGGGTTAGCTCGCTGCTGGGCGTAACGGCCACTTCCTGGCCGATTTCGTCCGCCGGTGGGAACGACAGCCAAGCAAGAAGTCCCATGTTGGCTGTTCTTGGTTCATTGCTGGGCGTATCGGCCACTTCTTGGCCGATGTTCCCAGCTGCGGACCAAGACATTAGCCGCGCACGCATCACGGCAATGGGCAGGGTGGGAAGCTGGAGCGGGAGACGGGATTCGAACCCGCGACATCCAGCTTGGAAGGCTAGCGCTCTACCAACTGAGCTACTCCCGCTTGCCAACTCAGGATACTCGATACTTTCGTCCAGATACCCAGGCGAGCAGGGCGGATGCGCATCACCGACATTCGCGAACGAACCGTCTCCATAGGGACGCCGATCGCGAACGCGGTCATCGATTTCAGCGCGATGACGATCAGCCTGGTCGCCGTCGTCACCGACGTCGTTCGCGACGGCCGACCGGTCATCGGC
>DASVDT010000108.1:0-4407 GCA_036380955.1 Candidatus Limnocylindria bacterium
CCGGTGCGCCAATCGAACACGTGTGCGAAATGTATCACATCGATTGCGTGTACGCTGGAGACCCACCGGAAAGGCGTTCATGACCGATCGATGCATTCACGGATTCGAGACGCAGCGCTGCGCCTCCTGTCGCCGCTGCCCACACGGACTCCTCGAATCCCGATGCGGCGTCTGTGGCGCCCCGCGGACCGCTCGCGAGGCAGCCATCGCCCTCGCCAATGATCGCCCGCGCCCGTCGGAGGAGCACCGTGGCTACGAGATCCTCTACGTCTCGGGCGAGCGCAGCTGGTACATCAGGGCCGATGCGGACGCGCCACGCTCCACGCAGTCGTGGGGCTCGGCCTTCCAGGCCCGCCGCGCCATCGATGCGCTCCTCGACGCGCCGGAGCCGACGACGAACGGCAAGGGCAAGGGCAAGAAGAAGCGCGCCTGAGCCGCCGCGCCAGGATCCGTTCCTCCGGCTCCGCCTGGGGTAGGTTGCCGACGCACGAGCGGCAGCCGATACTTGCGCCACTCCACAGGAGCCACCGCCCGAGTGATCACCTGCACCAGCTGCGCGGCCGAGAACGAGCCGGGCAGAAAGTTCTGCCTGAACTGCGGCCAGCGCCTGGCCGTCAGCTGCTCGACCTGCGGCTCGGCGAACACGCCCGGTGCCAGATTCTGCGGCGAGTGCGGCAACGCGCTCGGCGAAGCCGATGCGGCAGCGACGCCCAACGCATCGTCGTCCGCCGGCGCCGGCTCCAGCGCCAGTCCGACCACCGAGCGGCGCCTCGTCTCCGTCCTCTTCGCCGATCTCGTCGGCTTCACCACCCTGTCCGAGTCGCGCGACGCCGAGGACGTGCGAGCGCTGCTCGACACGTACTTCGAGACCAGCCGCGCCATCGTCGCTCGGTACGGTGGGACGGTCGAGAAGTTCATCGGCGATGCCGTCATGGCCGTGTGGGGCACGCCGACGGCCCAGGAGGACGATGCCGAGCGCGCGGTTCGCGCGGCCATCGACCTGGTCGACGCCGTGAGGCGCGTGGGGGTCGAGCGCGACATGCCCGACCTCGCGTTGCGCGCGGCGGTCCACACCGGTGAGGCCGTCGTCACCCTCGGTGCGGCGGGCATGGGAATGGTCGCCGGGGACCTCGTCAACACCGCCAGTCGGCTTCAGTCGGTGGCGTCGCCGGGGACGGTGCTCGTTGGCGAGGCGACACAGCGCGCGGCGAGCAACGCCATCGTGTTCGAGGCTGCCGGCACGCATGAGCTGAAGGGCAAGCTCAGCGCCGTGCCGGCCTTCCGCGCGCTGCGCGTCGTCGCGCAGCGCGGCGGCGTCGGTCGCAGCGAGGGGCTCGAGCCGCCGTTCGTCGGCCGCGATTCGGAGCTCCAGCTGATCAAGGACTTCTACCACGCCACCGCGCGGGAGCGCGGGCCGCGCCTCGTCAGCGTCATGGGCCAGGCCGGCATCGGCAAGAGCCGGCTGGCATGGGAGTTCCTGAAGTACATCGACGGCGTGACCGAGGCCGTCTACTGGCATCAGGGGCGCTCACCCGCCTATGGCGAGGGCATCAGCTTCTGGGCGCTTGGCGAGATGGTCCGCATGCGGATCGGCGTCGGCGAAGGAGCCGATGAGGCGAGCACGCGCGCGCGGCTCGCCGCCAGCCTGGATGAGTTCGTGACCGATGCGGACGAACGTCGGAGCCTGGAGGGTCCGCTGCTGCATCTCCTGGGCATCGGCGAGGGCCGGACGCGCGAACGCGGGCAGCTCTTCGGCGCATGGCGCACCTTCTTCGAGCGCATCGCCGAGGCCGGCCCGGTGATCATGGTCTTCGAGGATCTCCAGTGGGCCGATGAGGGTCTCCTCGACTTCGTCGAGGACCTGCTGACCTGGTCGCGCGGCCGATCGATCTACATCATCACGCTGTCGCGCCCGGAGCTCCTCGACCGCCGGCCGACGTGGGGTGCCGGCCAGCGCAGCTTCACCTCCCTCACGCTCTCCCCGCTCGACGACGACGAGATGCGAACGATGATGCGCGGGCTCGTGCCCGGTCTGCCGGACGGCGTCATCGACCGGATCGTCGGGCGCGCGGAGGGCATCCCGCTGTATGCGGTCGAGACGGTGCGCACGTTGCTGAATGACGGCCGCATCCAGCGCGACGGCGACACCTTCCGCCCCGTCGGCGATCTCCGGGAGCTCACCGTGCCGGAATCGCTCCATGCGCTCATCGCCGCGCGGATCGATGGCCTTCCGGCGCCGGAGCGCACGCTCGTGCAGGACGCATCGGTGCTGGGACTCTCGTTCGGCGCGCCCGCGCTCAGCGCCATCACCCGCGCGAATCCCGACGACATCGACGGAATGCTGAACCACCTCAGCCGCCGCGAGATCCTGATGCGGGACGACGATCCGCGCTCGCCGGAGCGGGGCCAGTATCGGTTCGTCCAGGGGCTGCTGCGCGAGGTTGCCTACGCCACCCTGGCCCGCGACGACCGGCGAGCACGGCACCTGGCGGCGGCGCGCTACTACGAGACGCTCGGCGACGAGGAGCTGTCGGGCGTCCTGGCGCAGCACTACGTCGACGCGTACGAGGCGCATCCCGGCGGTCCCGAAGGCGCGGCCGTCGCCGCGCAGGCGCGGGTTGCGCTTCGCGGCGCGGCGCAGCGGGCGCTCGAGCTCGGCTCGGCGCGGCGCGCCCACAGCTATCTCGTCAGCGCGCTGACGATCGCCGCCGAGCCGGCCGAGGAGCTGGAGCTGCTCGTCGCCGCGCGCGACGCCGCGTACAACGCCGGGATGGCGGAGCCCGCGATGGAGCTCGGCGAACGGGTCATCGCGCGAGCCACGGAGCTGGACGATGACGCGACGCGACGGCGCGGGATCGCGCGCATGGCCGATGTGCTGCTGGAAGGTCACCACGAGCGTGCCTTCGCCCTACTGGACGAAGCGATCGCCGAGCCCGGCCTCACGCCCGACGATCCGGGCTACCTCGAGCTGGCCACCACGCTCGCGAAGTGCGAGATGCGAAGGCTCAACGCCGCTCGATCTGTCGAGCTGGCCGAGCGCGTCCTTCCCGTCGCGGCGGCGGCCGGCAACGATGCGCTCGTCCTCGACCTTCTCATCACGCGCGGCGTGTCGCTCAGCGCCCTGGATCGCTTGACCGAATCGATCACCGTCCTGACGGGCGCGCTCGAGGTCGCTCGCCGGCACGGGATGCCCGACGCCATCACGCGCGCGGCGACGAACCTGGGCTTCGTCATCGCCCCCGACGACACCGCGGCGGCGTATGCCGTCTCACGCGCCGGACTCGATGAGGCGACGCGCTTCGGGATCGTGTGGGCCATCCGCTACCTGCTCGGCAACGCAGTCGACGGCGCCATCGATGTCGGCGACTGGGACTGGGCACTCGAGGCCATGGCCGACCGCGAGGCGCTGCTGGTCGAACCGGCGGAGCGCCTCTGGTTCGGCGTGTACGGAACGTTCATCCGCGAGCTGCGCGGCGAGGACCTGGGGGAGCTGGCGCAGGAGCTGTTCGAGTCGAGCCGAGGCATCGACGATCACCAGTACCGCGTCCTGGGTGGCTGGGCGCTCGCCGCGCATAACCTGGTCCGCGACCGCCACGCCGAGCAGATTCGCCTCATCGACGAGCTCGTGGCCGTCGGCCCGACCGGTGCCGAGGCTGCGCCATTTGGAGCCCGCAGCGCGATCTGGAATGGCGATCTGACGGTCGCTCGCCGGATGCGCGACGCGTTCTCCCAGGCGCAGATGGGACGGCGCAACGGCGCGTTCCTCACCACGATCGACGCTGGCATCGCGGCCCTGGAGGGCCGGGCCGCCGATGCCGCCGGCCTCTACCGCGAAGCGGAGCGCGCTTTCACGGAGCTCGGCCTGCCCGTCTGGCGTGCCCTCGTCACGATGGACCGCCTTGCCACCAACAGCGTCCCGCCGTCCGAGCGAACGCGCGTCGCCGATGAGGCTCGCCAGATCCTGACGGGCCTGCGCGCACAGGGCCTCATCGACCGCCTGGAGGCGATCCTCGCTTCTCCGCCCGAATCCCCGCGCGCGCAGCGCGTGGACGCCCCGCCTGCCGCGGTCGAGACTGCCGGGTAATCGCGATGCCCCATCGGTGACAGCCACGCTGTCATCAATGGAGCCGCGAGCCTCCCTCCGGCTCACCGCCGCCACCCTCGTCGCCGCCCTCGCGCAGGAAGCGCTCGATATCGGCGATCAGCTCGTCGCCGGCGGGCAGCCGGGACTCATCGGCCAGCAGCTCCAGGCGCTCGACGTGTGCTCGCGTGTCCTCGTCGGTGGCCGTGGCGGCATCCAGCAGGTTGCGCCGCTCGAGCGCCCGGGTGGCGAGCTGCCCGATCGGCGGATCGAAGCCGAGATGACGGCCCAGCGCCGTGAGCAGGGCGATCGCCGCCGCCGGATAC
>DASVDT010000109.1:0-6969 GCA_036380955.1 Candidatus Limnocylindria bacterium
CATGGACCACATCGTCTGTCGCATGCACTGAGCCTACGCGCGCGCGAGCACGAATCGCATAGGACCATCGGTGCGAATGGCGTAGGACCTTGGCGTCGGCCTTTACTCAGCCCAGTGCCCGAAAGCACTTCCGCAAATGTATGTTATGTTGCGTGCCGCGGCCGGAGCCTAGTGGACGCCGACGACGTTGCTGGCCGCGACCGGACGACTCATGCCCTTGAGCGTGAGCTCTCCCACCGATTCGACCTCGACCATGCCTTCGACCATGGCGATCGCGCGCTGGCTGAGCAGGATCTGGTTCGGTCCGGCCTGGCTGCTCAGCCGCGACGCCAGGATCACGACGTTGCCGATCGCGCCGTAGTCGTAGCGGCCCTCGAACCCGATGCGCCCGAGCGTGGCATATCCGACCGCGATCCCGACACCGAAGCCCAGCTCGTAGCCTCGCTTGCGCCAGGCGTCGGCCAGGACCGCGAACCGCTCGCGCATGGTGATCGCCATGCGTACGGCCCGCTCGACGTGGTCGTCCTGCGGCACCGGATCGTTGAAGAAGACCATGACGCCGTCGCCGGCGAAGTGCTCGAGCGTGCCGCCGTGCTCGACGATGGCATCACCGATCATGCGGTGGTACTCGCCGAGCACCCCGAGGAGCTCCTCCGGATCTGCCTGCTCCGCGAAGCTCGTGAAGCCGCGAAGGTCGCAGAAGGCGACCGTGATCTGCCGCCGATGCCCGGCCAGCATCTGCTCGCCCTCCGGCGACGAGATGAGCCTCGCGACCTGCGGCGACAGGAATCGGCTGAGCTCGGTCTTCTGACGCTCGATCGTCTCGGTCAGGAGCCGCTGCTGCTCGAGGTACTCGAGCTCGAGATCGCGGAGGTGCTTTGCCGCCAGCGAGGCTCCGATGCGCGCCTCGAGGATGCGCGGGTTGATCGGCTTGGTCAGGTAGTCGGTCGCGCCGAGCTCGATGCAGCGCACGACGCTGTCGAGCTCCTCCACGCCGGACACGACCAGGACGGGCACATGCCGAAGGCCGTCATCGGCCTTCATGGCGGCCAGCGTCTCGTACCCATCGAGCTCCGGCATGAGCACGTCGAGCAGGACGAGGTCGAAGGCCGATGGCGTGGCGCGCAGCAGCTCCAGCGCCTCGGCGCCATTCTCCGCCTCCATGGCCTCCAGCCCGAGGCCTGCCAGGTGGCGCACGAGGACCAGGCGATTGACCCGGCTGTCGTCGACGACCAGGGCGACGCCGCGTCCCGTCATCGCTCCCCGCCCGACACCCAGGTGCGAAGCGCCTCGGTGCTCGCGTCCCAGTCGGCACGGAGCCGCGCCACGCCGGCGTGCGTCGCCTCATCAAGCGCGCCCGAGCGGCCGGCCATCTCGAGCTCCCGCGCCGTCGCCGAAAGGCGCATGGCACCGACGGTGGCGCTGCTGGACTTGAGGGTATGCGCCGGGCGCACCAGTGCCTCGGCGTCATCGGCCGCGTGTGCCGCGTCGATCGCGGTCACCTGCTGGGCGCCATCGGACAGGAAGGCCTCGATCAGCTCGACGACGAAGGCTCGGTCATCGTTGACCGACGCGCCAAGATCCGCCAGCACGCTCTGGTCGAGGATCGGCGCTTCAGGCTCGTTCACGGGCTCGTCCCTTTCGTACCGAACCGTCGCCGTTCCCGACCGCAACGGGCGCCCGTGCCAGGGCCGCCAGCAGCTCGGCCGGACGAATCGGCTTGCTGATGTAGTCGTTCATGCCGGCCGCCAGGCACGCCTCGCGGTCACCGGCCATGGCGTTCGCGGTCATCGCCACGATCCAGATCGGACGCTCGGGCCAGGCCGCCCGAATGCGTCGCGTGGCCTCCAGGCCGTCCAGCTCGGGCATCTGCACGTCCATGAGCACCACATCGAAGGCGCCACGCTCGATGGCGTCCACCGCCTCCAGTCCGTCGTTTGCCACCTCGGCCGTGTACGACGCCTGCGCCAGAAGGCGGAGCGCGAGCTTCTGGTTCACCGCGTTGTCCTCGGCAAGCAGGATCCGCAGCGGGTGGCGCTCGCCAAGCGGCCCGTCCGATGCGCTTCCACCGACGTGAGCCGGTTCGCGGGTGAGATCGGGACCGAGCAGGATCGTGGCGATCGTGTCATGCAGCGCGGATGGCTTGACCGGCTTCGCGAGCCAGGCGGCGAGGGGCGCGCCGTCGCGCTCGCGCAGGCCGATGGACGAAAGGATCACGATCGGCGTGGGGCCGGCGGCATCATCGGAGGTGAGCTCGACGACGCGTTCGGCGAGGTCCAGGCCGTCCAGCTCGGGCATCAGCAGGTCGAACAGGGCGATGTCGAACCGCTCACCGCCTTCGAGCCACTGCAATGCCTCCTGCGGCGATCCCGTCTGGCGTGGAAGCATCCCCCACCGCGCCGTCTGTGCCGAGAGAATGCGCCGGTTGGTCGCGTTGTCGTCGACGATCAGCACGGTGCGGGCGGTGAGGTTGGCCTCGACTCGCATCGGCCGTACCGACTGCACCGCATCGGCGGCCCCGACCGCCAGACGGGTGACGAGGTGGAAGACGCTCCCCTCCCCCGCCGATCCGCTGCTCTCGGCGGTCAGCTCGCCATCCATGAGCTCGGCCAACCGCCGGCTGATGGCCAGCCCGAGGCCCGTCCCGCCGTAGCGGCGTGCGATGGAGGCATCCACCTGGCTGAACGACTGGAACAGCCGGCTCATAGCCTCGGGCGGGATGCCGATGCCGGTGTCGCGGACGTCGATCCGGATCTGCCAGCGCGAGGGTCCGCGACGCGAGGCAGCCTCGAGCTCGGATCCCGCGACCGAGACGACCACCTCGCCCCGTTCGGTGAACTTCACCGCGTTCGAGAGCAGATTCAACAGCATCTGCCGCAGGCGACCGGCGTCGCCGACGAGGACCGTCGGCAGCTCCTCGTCGATGCTGTAGACGAGCTCGAGCCCCTTGGCCGCGGCGGACGGCGCAAGGATGTCCAGCGAGGCCTCGATGGCGTCGCGCAGGATGAAGGGCGCGCTCTCGAGCTCCACCCGGCCGGCCTCGATCTTCGAGAAGTCGAGCACGTCGTTGATGATCGTCAGCAGTGCGTCGCCCGAGGTTCGAATCGTCTCGGCGAACTCGTGCTGCTCCTCGTCCAGCCTGGTGTCGAGCAGGAGCCCGCTCATGCCGATGACCGCGTTCAGCGGCGTGCGGATCTCGTGGCTCATGGCTGCAAGGAAGCTGCTCTTTGCCTCGTTCGCCTGTTCGGCGGCCTCGCGCGACTCCTGCGCCTCCGCGAACAATCGGGCGTTCTCGAGCGCGATGGCGGCCTGCTGCGACATGCCGGTCAGGAAGCTCAAGTCGGCCGCCGAGAACGGGCGCCCGTCGCCGCCGCGCCAGACGGCGAGGATGCCCGCGACTGCGCCACGCACCATGAGGGGGGCGGCCATGAGCTTCTCTTCCGCGTCGTCCTCCGTGCCCTCGATGTGAATGGCGCGCTCGTCGGCCCAGACCCGGTTGATCGCCTCGGCGCGTCCGGTCATCACGATGTCCCCGATGATCCCCTGCCCCGGGGTGATCGGAGAGGCGCGGACCTCGTCGGCGATGGCGCCGACGGCTATGACGGCGCTCAGGGTCTCGGCATCGGGATCGGGCAGGTACACCGCGCCGGTGTCCGCGTCGAGCAGCGAGCGTGCGCGGGTCGCGACGAGCTCCAGGACCCTCGAGAGCTCCAGGGTTGCCGACATCTCGCGTCCGACCTCGGCCAGGGCGGCCATCTCCTCCGCCCGGCGACGCGTCTCGTTGTACAGACGGGCATTCTGGACGGCGACGCCGACGTTGGCGGCAATGGTCGACAGCAGGCGCTCGTCGGATGAGCCGAATCGGCCCTCCTGCTTCGTGCTCTGGATGCTGATCACGCCGATGGCACGTTCGCCGGCGACGATCGGTACGCCGAGCCACGATTTCGCCTTCGTCCCGCGGCCACGCATGCCGAGCTGCGCCCAGTCCCCTTCGCGGTTGAGAAGCAGCGGCCGGCGCGCTTCGAGCACCTTCGAGGTGAGGCCCTCACCGATGGCCAGCGCTTCCTGCGGTTCGTGCCGCCCATCCTCGACGTAGTACGGGAAGTCGATGCGCTCGCCATCGTCGTCCACGAGCGCCACGTACGCGATGTCGGCGTCGAATGCATCACGCGTCTTCTCTCCGACGAGCGCCAGCAGCGGCTCCACCTGGAGCTGTGCGCTGATCGTATCGCCGACGTCGTTGATGGTCGCCAGCTCGCTGACGCGCTGGCGCGTCTCGTCGAGCAACCGGCCGGTTCGCAGGGCGACGCTCAGGCTGGCGGCGATGGTGGTCAGCAGGGACACGTCGCGGTCGTCGAACGCGTGCTCGCGGTCGAGGTTCTGGAGGCTGATGGTGCCGAGCGTCTCGTCGCCGACCAGCAGCGGCGCGAAGATGGCAGATCGCGCGGGCTCGCCGACGATGTGGTCAGGCTGACCAAGCTCGAGCCCACGCTCGCGGAGGTCGTGCGTGATGAGAAGCGGCTCATGCGTCTCGATGACGTGCTTGCGGAAGCCCATCACCGGCCGCTCGGAGATCTCCTGGCGTACGCCTCGTTCGATCGAGAACGGGAAGGCGATCGTGTCGGTCTCACGGTCGTAGATGGCGATATCGACCACCTGGGTGTCGAAGACATCGCTCGCACGCTCCCCGACCAGCTCGTACATGGCCTGGACGTCGAGCTCGGCCGCCAGGCCGCGTTGCACGTCGTTGACGATCGCGAGCTCGGCCGCGCGCCGATCCGTGTCGTTCAGGAGGCGACGCGTCTCGTCGAAGAGCCGCGCGTTCTCGAGTGCAACGCTGAGGCTGGCGGCCAGTGTGGTCAGCAGCCGGACATCGGACTCCGAGAAGGCGTTCTCCTTGTCGACGTTCTGGAGCGAGATGACGCCGCGCACCTGGTCGCCGGCGATGAGCGGCGCCACGAGCAGCGAGCGAGGGGCTTCGCCCGCGACCTGCACGTCGACGTCGTTGGACACCAGCCATTGCTCCCACCCCTCGTTGACGACCAGTGGTTGCCGCGTCCGAATCATGTAGCGGGCCAGACCTGTGAGCGGCCTTGGCGTCTCCCACTCGGTGAAGCGCACCCCGCGTTCGATCGCGTAGGTCGAGTACATCGTCTCGTCCTCGGGGTCGAAGATCGAGATCAGCATCACCTGAGCGTCGAAGATCTCGCGAATCTTCTCTCCGACGAGGTCGTACATGGCCTGCATGTCGAGGTTCTCGGCCAGTCCCTGCTGCACGCTGTTGACGACCGCGAGCTCCGCCGCACGCTCGTCGGTCTCCGCCAGCAGGCGCCTCGTCTCGTCGAACAGGCGCGCGTTCTCCAGCGCGACGCTCAGGCTGGAGGCCAGGGTGGATAGCAGCCGCACGTCGCCGTCGCTGAAGGCGTTGGTGCGGTCGAGGTTCTGGATCGAGATCCTTCCACGCACCTCGCCGCCGGCCATGAGGGGCGCCATCAGCACCGACATCGACCGTTCGCCCTGGATGACGGGGGCAACGCCGTGCTCGGCCTGCCACTGCGGCATGTCGTTGAGCACCATGGGCCGCTTCTGCTGAAGCAGCTCCTGCATCAAGGGCGACGCGGCAAGATCCGTTGGCTCATCCGGGTACCGGACGCCACGCTCGATCGCATACGGGTAGCGCATGAGACTTGCGTTGCGGTCGATGATGCCGATGTCGACGACCTGTGCATCGAAGATCTCCTGGATCTTGTCGCCGACGAGCTCGTACATCGCCTGCATGTCGAGGTTCTCGGCAAGCCCCTGCTGCACGCTGTTGACGACGGCCAGCTCCGCCGCGCGCTCGTCCGTCTCTGCCAGGAGGCGCTTGGTCTCGTCGAACAGACGAGCGTTTTCGAGGGCCACGCCCATGCTCGCCGCCAGGGTGCTCAGCAGACGCTCGTCGGCATCCGAGAATGCATGAGGAACGGAGCTCTCGAGGCCCAGGATGCCCAGGGCGTGGTCGCCGGCCATGATGGGTACGCCGAGCCAGCTCTCGGACGCCTCGCCCAGGACGATGGCCCCGAGGGCCTGCCCCTCCTGCGATTCGTTCAGCCGCAGGGCTTCGCCGGAGCGCAGGACACGCGACGTGAGGCCATCCCCGATCTCGATCGTCTCGACCGGCGCCACGACTCCATTCTCGATCGAGTATGGGAAGCTGATGGTGCCCGCCACCTCATCGGCGATGCCGATGAAGATGGAGTCGGCGCGAAAGATGCCGCGTATGCGCTCGCCGACGAGCTGGATGACCGCGTCGAACTCGAGCTGCTGCGCCAGTGCCGCACCGATCTCGTTCACCACTGCCAGTTCGGCGTTGCGCTGCTCGGTCTCCGTCAGCAGGCGCTTGGTCTCGTCGAACAGCCGAGCGTTCTCGAGCGCCACGCCCATGCTGGATGCCAGCGTCGACAGAAGCCGCTCGTCCCCATCGGTGAACGCGTTCGCCTCGGCCCGATCGACGTTGACGATGCCGAGCACCTTGCCGCCGGCGATGATCGGGGCGCCCAGCCACGACTCCTTGATGGGCGACTGGTCGTCGGGTAGTCCGATGCGCAGCGCCCCGAGGTCGTCGGCCTCCTTGGAGGTCCCCAGCCGCATCGAGCGCCCGCTGGTGATGACCTGGGAGCTAAGGCCCGGGCCGAGCTCGATGCTCGGAACGTCCAGCCGCTGACCTGCCTCCACGAAGTACGGGAAGCTGAGCTGGTTCGTCGCCGCGTCATAGAGGCCGATGGCCGGCTCCGCGTCGAAGATCGCGCCGATCCGATCGCCTACCAGGTCGATGATGGCGTTGAAGTCGAGCTGGCTGGCGATGGCCGCACCCACCTCGTTGACGAGCGCCAGCTCTTCGTTCCGGGCGCGCGTCTCGTCGATGGCCCGGGCACGCGTCAGGGCCTGCGCGACATGCTGGCCGACGAAGGTGATGAGTTCGACGTCGCC
>DASVDT010000110.1:0-19345 GCA_036380955.1 Candidatus Limnocylindria bacterium
CGGTGGAAGCCAGGGGCGTCGTGGCGGCGGCGGTCCGCCCGTGGCGCGCCCGATGATGGGCGGCGACGTGCCGTGGCGACGCTACCTGCTCATCGGCGGCGGCATCCTGGCCGTGCTCATCGTGCTCGGCCTGCTCGGCGGTGCCGTGACGCTCATCACCGACGTGATATGGTACGACGCGCTCGGCCGGCGCGACGTGTTGCAGACACGGCTCTGGGCCCAGGTCGTCCTCTTCCTCATCGGCTTCGTGGCGATGTTGGTTCCGGCGCTGTTGAGCATCTGGCTGGCGCGGCGCATCGCGCCCCAGGCACCGGTCCGGCGGCTGGGCGGCATCGAGCTCCCGGATGCATCGCGCCTCATCGGCATCGGGCTGGCTGCCCTCGCCATCCTGCTCGCCCTCGGCAGCGGCGCCGCGTGGAGCGGCAACTGGGAGACGATCCTCGTCTTCCTCAATGGCGAGGCGTGGGGCACCAAGGATCCGACGCTCGGCCGCGATATCGGCTTCTACGTTTTCGACCTGCCGTTCTGGCGCTTCGTGCAGGGCTGGGCCATGACCACCCTGATCATCGTCGGCCTGCTGACCCTGGGGGCCTACGCCGCTCGCGCGCTGCGCTGGCAGTTCCACCTGTCGGCGCCGGTGCGTGCGCACCTGTCGGTCATCGGCGCATTGCTGCTGGTCGTCGTCGCCGCCGGATACCAGTTCGACATTGCCGAGCTGGCGTACTCGAGGTCCGGCTGGAACGGAAACGTGCAGGCCGCGCTGTACACCGACATGAACGCGCGCCTGCCGGCCAACGCGATCCTCACCGTGGTCGCCCTGGCCGCCGCCGCGCTCCTTCTGCTCAACACCTGGTTCAAGACGCTGTGGCTGCTGGCGCTGGCCGGCGGCGCGTGGATCGTGCTGTCGGTGGTGGTCGGCGGGCTCTATCCGTCCTTCGTGCAGACGGTGCAGGTCAACCCGAACGAGCTGAACGTCGAGCGCCCGTATTTGCGCAAGCACATCGAGGCCACGCGCGCCGCGTACGACATCGACGCCATCCAGGCGCGACGCTTCACCGGCGAGCAGGACCTGACGCGTGCGGTCCTCAGCGAGGACGCGGCGACCATCGACAACCTGCGCCTGTGGGACTACCGGCCGCTGCTGACGACCTTCGGCCAGGAACAGATCCTGCGCTTCTACTACGAGTTCCTGGACGTCGACATCGATCGTTACCAGATCGGCGGCGAGCAGCGCCAGATCATGCTCAGCGCGCGCGAGCTGGACGTCGACAAGTTCGGCGCCGATCGCACCTGGACGAACGAGCACCTCGTCTACACCCACGGCTATGGCATCACCGCCGTGCCGGTCGACGCGGTGACGCCACAGGGAACGCCCGACTATCTCGTGAGCGGCATCAACCGCGAGCCCCAGCTGCCGATCGGCGAGCCGCGCATCTACTTCGGTGAGGCCACCAACTCCTGGGTGGTCACCAGCACCGATACGAACGAGTTCGACTACCCGGTCGACACCGACGGTGCCGAGGGCGACGCCGAGACGGTGTGGTCGGGCACGACCGGCATCGGCATCGGCAACCCGATCACGCGGGCGCTCTTCGCCCTGCGCTTCAGCGACTTCAACCTCCTCATCAGCGGCCAGCTGACCGAGGAGTCGGAAGTGCTCTTCCGGCGCAACATCCGCGAGCGGGTATCCGAGATCGCGCCCTTCCTGGAGTACGACGACGACCCGTACCTGGTCAGCGCCGACGATCGCCTGCTGTGGGTCTGGGACGCGTACACCATCACCGATCGGTATCCGAACGCGCAGCCGCTGCCCGCGACGAGCCGGTTCGCCGGCGCCAACTACCTGCGCAACAGCGTCAAGGTGGTGATCGACGCCTATGACGGCACGGTCCGCTTCTTCCTGTCCGACCCGGACGACCCGATCATCGCGGCCTACGCGCGCATCTTCCCGACGCTGTTCGAGCCGATGGAGGCCATGCCGGCGGAGCTCGTGCCGCATCTGCGCTACCCGGAGGACCTGTTCCTGGCGCAGAACGAGGCGTTCCTGCTCTACCACCTGCCGGCGACCGATGCCGGCGCCTCGACCTTCTACAACCAGGACGACCGATGGGCGATTCCGACCGATGCCTCGACCGGCACCGACGCGCCGATGGAGCCCTACTACGTGATCATGCGCATCCCCGGCGAGGAGGAGGCCGAGTTCGTCCTCATCCAGCCACTGGTGCCGGAGGGCCGCCGCAACATGATCGCCTGGGTCGCGGCGCGGATGGACCCCGGCCACTACGGCGAGAAGATCGCCTTCCAGTTCCCGACCGGGACGACGACGCACGGCCCGGAGCAGATCGAGGCACGCATCGGGCAGGACGACGCGATCAGCGAGCAGTTCACGCTGTGGACCAACGCCGGGTCGTCGGTGGTGCGCGGGAACCTGCTGGTCCTGCCGATCGGCGACGACGGGCTGCTCTACGTGGAGCCGGTCTTCCTCCGTGCCGAGGGCGCGCCGTTCCCCGAGTTCGTGCGCGTGATCATGGTCGACCAGCAGCGCGTCGCCTTCGCCGAGACGGTCGAGGATGGGCTGCGCCAGCTGCTCGGCGAGGCCGAGCCGCCGCCGCCCGAGGAGCCGGAGCCGTCGGAGCCCGGCGAGTCGCCGGCGCCCTCCCCGTCCCCGGGTGAGTCGCCGGGTGAGCTGCCGTCGGACGTGGAAGGACTGATCGTCGAGGCGCAGCGCCTGTACGACGAGGCGCAGTCGGCGCTCGATCGCGGCGACCTCGGCACGTACCAGCAGCGCATCGACGACCTCGCCGAGGTGCTCAACCGGCTCGGAGAGCTTACGGGGCAGTAGTCAGCGGCTCCGGCGCGTGCCCCGTAGGCCGGTCGCTCCGCCAGCACGCATCGGCCAGGGTGGCGGTCGCTTCGCCGATAGTCGCGCCCCGCGCAACGTGCCGCACCTACACTCGGGCCGATGGACATCCTGGTGCTCGGATCCGGTGCCCGCGAGCATGCCCTGGCCTGGCGCCTCGCCCGTGACGACGGTGTGCGCACCGTCCACATTGCTCCAGGCAACGGCGGAACGCCGGCGGTGGCGACGACCGCCACGGACCTCGACATCACCGATCCGCTGGCCGTGGCGCGCCTCGCGGCACGGGAGCGCTACGACCTCGTGGTCGTGGGACCCGAGGTTCCGCTGGCGGCTGGCGTGGCGGACGAGCTGATGGCGGCGCGCATTCCGGTGTTCGGGCCGACCAGGGCCGCCGCGCGGCTGGAGTCGAGCAAGTCCTTCGCGAACCGCCAGATGGAGCGCGCCGGGGTCCCGACCCCCACATCGGCGGCCTTCGTCGATCCGGAGGCGGCCGTGGCATACATCCGCACCTGCGACCGACCGCCGGTGGTGAAGGCCGACTGGCTCGCCGCCGGCAAGGGCGTCGTCGTGCCGGAAACCGGCGAGGAGGCCGAGGGGGCCGTGCGCGACCTGTTCGCGTCGGTCGCTCCCGGCGCAACCGTCGTGCTCGAGGAGCGGCTCACCGGACGCGAGGTGAGTGCCTTCGCACTGGTCAGCGACTCGACCGTCGTCCCGCTGGCTGCCGCGTGCGACTACAAGCGGCTGGGTGCCGGTGACGTCGGTCCGAACACCGGCGGCATGGGCGCCTACACGCCGGTGCCATGGTTCGGCGTCGATGCGCTGGAGCGAGCCGCCGCCGACGTATTCGAGCCGATCGCGTGGCGCATGGGCCGCGACGGCATGCCCTATCGCGGCGTGCTCTACGCGGGACTCATGCTCACCGACCATGGACCGATGGTCCTCGAGTTCAACGCTCGCTTCGGCGATCCGGAGGCGCAGGTGCTCATTCCCCTGCTGGATGGGTCGCTGTCGGAGGCGCTGCTGGGCACGGCCATCGGCGACCGGAGCCTGATGGAGGACTCGATCGCCGTCGCTGTCGGCGCCGCCGTCGGCGTGGTGATCGCGTCGGAGGGCTACCCCGATGCCCCGCTGACCGGGCGCCGGCTGGAGGGCGCCGAACCGTCGGGGCCCGCGGATGACGGCACCGCCCTGTGCTTCCACGCCGGCACGCGGCGCCTCGGCGACGGCGCCTACGAGACGACCGGCGGCCGGGTGGTGACGATGGTCGGCCGCGGCCCGTCGCTCGCGGCGGCGCGCGATGCCGCGTACGGGGCGGTGGAGCGCGTCGCGCTCGACGGCGGCCAGTACCGCGCGGATGTCGCCGAACGCGAGCTACACGTCGGGGATCGGGCGCAGCTCGGCGACGAGGCCCGGTGATCGAGGAACTTCGGCCGCGAGTGCGATCGCATCGTCGACCGCCGGGCAGTCGATGACGAACGAGACCCACGGGAATCGACGCCGCTCCGTATCCTGTTCGCAGATGCCCGCCGTTGCCGTCGTGTGCGGCTCCCGATCCGACCTGTCGACCCTGAAGGGCTGCTTCGACGTGCTCGACTCGTACGGCATCGGCTGGGAGGCGTCGGTCATCAGTGCCCACCGCCAGGCCGATGCGCTGCACGCCTACGTCGCCGAGGCTGAGGCATCGGGCGTGCGTCTGTTCATCGGCGCGGCCGGATTGGCCGCGCACCTGCCGGGCGTGCTCGCCAGCCTGACGGCGCGGCCGGTGATCGGCATTCCGCTGGATGGCGGCGCGCTGGGCGGGGCGGACGCGCTGTATGCGGTGGTCCAGATGCCGCCCGGTGTGCCCGTGGCGACGGTCGCGATCGGCTCACCCGGAGCCAAGAACGCCGCACACCTGGCGGCCCGGATCCTGGCGCTGTCGGATGACGCCGTGGCCGAGCGGGTGGCGCGCTTCCGCGAGGAGCAGGCAGCAAAGGCGGAGCTGCGCATCGACCCGCGGGCATGATCGACCGCTACGCGCTGCCGGAGCTGCGCGACATCTTTGGTGAGCGCCACAAGCTGGACCTGTGGCTGCGAATCGAGCTCCTCGCGGTCGAGGGCCTGCACGACGCCGGCGTGGTGCCGGACGACGACTTCGAGCGCATCCGCGCCGCGGCCGGCGAGGTCGACGTGGCGCGCGCGAGGGAGATCGAGCGCGAGTCGCAGCACGACGTCATCGCCTTCCTGCGCTCGGTGACCGAGCGGCTCGGGCCGGAGGGCCGCTGGCTGCACTATGGCCTCACCAGCTCCGACGTGCTCGACACCGCCACGGCCGTCGTCCTGCGTGACGCCATGCGCGTCGTCGAGGGCGAGCTCGCCCGCCTAACCGAGGTGGTGCGGCGCCTCGCGCTCCAGCATCGCGACACGCCGATGGTCGGGCGCAGCCATGGCATTCATGCCGAGCCGATCACGTTCGGCTTCAAGGCCGCCGGCTGGTACGCCGAGCTGCTGCGCGACGTCGAGCGCCTCGCCCGCGCCCGCGAGGTGGTCAGCGTCGGGTCGATCAGCGGGGCGGTCGGCACGCACGCGAACGTCAGCGCCGCGGTCGAGCGCCACGTCCTCGACGGCCTCGGACTCGACGCGGACCCAGCGCCGACCCAGGTGGTCAGCCGCGACCGCCACGCTGAGCTCCTGACCGCGCTCGCCATCCTGGGAGGGACCCTCGAGCGGGTGGCGGTCGAGCTGCGGCACCTCCAGCGCACGGAAGTGGGTGAGGCCTTCGAGCCGTTCGGGTCCGGGCAGCAGGGATCCAGCGCCATGCCACACAAGCGCAATCCGATCCTGGCCGAGCGCGTGACCGGCATGGCGCGGCTGCTGCGCGGCGACGCGCTCATCGGCCTGGAGAACATGGCGCTGTGGCACGAGCGCGACATCAGCCACAGCTCGGCTGAGCGCTTCGTGTTCGAGCGCGCGCTTGGTGTCGCGGCCTACGCGACGCGGACGCTGGCGGACATCCTCGACGGCATCGAGGTCGACGCCGAGCGGATGCGATCCAACCTCGAGCAGCTGGGCGGCATGGTCTATTCCGAGGCGCTGCTCCTGGCCATGATCGCCAAGGGCGCCGATCGGCAGGACGCCTACCGCCTGGTGCAGGGCGCTGCGAAGCGAGCGTGGGCCGGCGAGACGACCTTCGCCGACGCCCTGGCCTCCGACCCCGGCGTGGCCGAGTGGCTGTCGGCCGACGAGATCGCCAGGGCCATGGACCTCGAGCATCACCTTGCGGGGATCGGCGTCACCTATCGCGCCCTCGGCCTGGACGAGGGCGGCTGAGGCCGTCGAATGCACCGCTGGTGGATCGCGAGCCGCTCGGCGGCCGGCATCGTCGCCGATCGGCCCGTCCTGTGGCTGCCGGGAGCGCTGGCATGGGTGGTCGGCATTGGCTGGTTGGCGCTGATCATCGGCGTCGCGCGGCCGCCCACCACTGCGGGGCTGACGTTCCTGGGTGCCGGCATCTTCGCTTCCGGCGCCTGGCCGTGGAACGCGGTCGCGATCGGCCTCGCGGTCCTGATCGTCACGCTCATCGCCATCGGGCTGGCGGCGGTGGCCGAGGCGGCCCTGCTGCGAGGCCGGCAGGCGACGCCCGCCGACGTGCGGCGCCTCTTCGTGGTCGGGCTGATCTGCGCGGCGCCGGTCGCGGCCGGCGTGCTGCTGACGGCCGCGGCGGCGGTCATGGTGGCCCGTGTCGAGTTCAACGCTCCACGCGAGACGCTCGACCCGGTGGCGCGCACTACGCTGCGCGCCGCGCCTGTACTGCTCGCGACGATCGTGGCGTGGCAGGCGGCATCGGCGGTGAACGCCGCGGCGGCGCGGCACGCGGTGGCCGGGGCGCCGGTCGACGCATCGCTCGGGCGCGGCCTTCGCGACCTGCGCGTGGCGGGAGCCGTCGCGTTCGCGCACGCATCGGTGCTGCTGCTGGCTCGCGTCGCCTATCTCGCGCTCGCGGCCGTCCTGCTGCGGGTGCTGTGGGCGCCGATCGGGCAGCGCGTCGAGCTTGCCGGCATCGACCCCGGCGTGGCGCTGCTGCTGGTAGGCTTCGTGGCGATCTGGCTCTGCCTGGTGCTCGGCGGCGGCGCGCTTTGCGCGTGGAGCTCGTTGACGTGGACGCGGGTGCTCGGCGTGCCCGATCGGCTGCCCGAGCCGACCACTAGAAGGAGCGCCAGATCGTGAGCGATCCCCTCGCCGTCAACCCCACGTTGAGCCTGGAGGTCCAGCTCGAGCTCGCGCTGCGGCTGACGGTCGGCCTGATCCTCGGAGCGGTCATCGGCTTCGAGCGGGAGCTGCATCGCCAGCCCGCCGGCTTCCGGACGCACAGCCTCGTGGCGCTCGGCGCGGCGCTGTTCGCGATCATCTCGGGCTACGGATACGCGGGAGATAATGCCGATCCGACCCGCATCACGGCCCAGATCGTGTCGGGCATCGGCTTCCTGGGTGCCGGCACGATCCTCCAGTTCCGCGGGCACATCCGTGGGCTCACGACGGCGGCCAGCCTGTGGTCCGTGGCGGCGGTGGGCGCCGCGACCGGCACGGGCCTCTACGTCATCGCCGTCCTGGGCACGGCGCTCATCATCGTCATCCTGGCCCTCCTCGACCGCGTCGAGAGCTTCGCGCGCCGTCGATACAACCTCGGTCCGCCCGGCTACAACGTCGACCACGGCGACGAGCCGGAGGGCGAGACGAAGGACATGTCCCCATGACCGATACCCTCCTGACGACCGACATCGCGGGCCTCCCGCTGGTTCATCGCGGCAAGGTCCGCGAGACGTATCGCGTCGACGACGCGCACTTGCTGCTCGTGGCGACCGACCGGCTGTCCGCCTTCGACGTCGTCTTCGAGCAGCCGATCCCGGACAAGGGCGCCGTGCTGACCAGGCTGTCGGCGTGGTGGTTCGAGCAGCTCGCTCCGCTCGGCCGCTCGCATTTCGTCAGCGCTGACCCCGCCGCTCTGCCGCCCGCGGCGCGCACGCCCGAGCTGGCCGCGCGCTCGATGCTGGTGCGACGCGCCGACCGGGTCGATGCCGAGTGCGTGGTGCGCGGCTACCTGGCCGGATCCGGCTGGGCCGAGTACCGGAAGGGCGGCCGCGTGGTCGGGCACGCGCTGCCGGCCGGCCTGCGCGAGGCCGATCGCCTTCCGGAGCCGATCTTCACGCCGTCGACCAAGGCCGAGGTCGGCCACGACGAGAACATCACCCGCGAGCAGCTGGCCGATCTCGTCGGCGCAGACCTGGCGCGGCAGCTCGAGGAGCGCTCGATCGCGCTGTACGTCGAGGGCGCTCGCCGCGCTGAGGCCGTCGGCCTGATCCTGGCCGATACGAAGTTCGAGTTCGGGTTCATCGACGGCGAGCTGGCCGTGATCGACGAGGTCCTGACGCCCGACTCGTCGCGCTTCTGGGACGCCGAGCGCTACGCCCCCGGCTCGAGTCCGGCGAGCTTCGACAAGCAGTTCGTGCGCGACTTCGTGTCGGCGTCGGGCTGGAACAAGGAACCCCCCGCGCCGATGCTTCCCGATGACGTCATCGCCGGCACGCGTGACCGGTACGTGGCCGCCTACGAGCGGCTGACCGGACGCTCATGGTGACCATCGGCTGATGCACTGGCTGGCGGAGGTGCACGTCTCGTTGCGGTCGGGGATCGCCGATCCCGAGGGGCAGACGATCGGCTCGGCGTTGCGCTCGCTCGGGTACGACACGGTCAGCGCGGTGCGCAGCGGCAAGCTGATGCGGATCAGCTTCGAGGCCGATGACTCCGCCGCGGCCGAGGCCGCCGTCGCCGAGATGTGCGGACGCCTGCTGGCGAACCCGGTGATGGAGACCGCGACATGGGAGCTGCGCGCCGACGAGCAGCAGGATCCGGAGCTGGTGGTGCCATGACCCTGCTGGCGCGCCGGCCGCGCGTCGCGGTGGCGGTCTTCCCCGGCACGTGGAGCGAGCGCGACTTCGCCCACGTCGCCAGCGACGTGCTCGGCTGGGACGCGCGCCTGGTGTGGCACGCCGAGGGCGACCTGGGCGCGTGCGATGCCGTCGTGCTGCCGGGTGGCTTCGCGCACGGCGATCACCTCCGCACCGGCGCGATCGCGCGCTTCTCACCGGTCATGCGGGCCGTCGCCGCGTTCGCGGCGGCCGGCGGTCCGGTCATCGGCTCGTGCAATGGCTTCCAGATCCTGACGGAGGCCGGGATGCTGCCCGGCGCCCTCATGCGCAACGATCACCTCGAGTTCCGCTGCGACTGGCAGACGCTGCGGGTCGAGCATCCCGACGCGAGCGAGGCGTGGCTCGGCGACCTGGCCGACGGCGAGCTGATCGACCTGCCCATCAGCCATGGCGAGGGCCGATACGTCGCCGATCCGTCCACGCTGGACCAGCTCGAGGCCCAACGACGGGTGGTGCTGCGCTACGCAGATGCCGCCGGCCGCGTCACCGCCGACGCGAATCCGAACGGCTCGGAGCGAGGCATCGCCGGCATCGTGAACGAGGCGGGCAACGTCCTGGGCCTGATGCCGCACCCCGAGCGCGCATCGGAATCCGAGGTGGGTGGGACCGATGGGCTCCGCCTGTTCCGCTCGCTGGAACGCTGGCTGCAGGCTCGACCGGCTGCCGCGGAGCGTCGGCTATGATCGGCCCGAACGCCTAGACCGGCCGCAGGAGGCGAACCACGCATGGACTACGACGAGCGCGATCGGCCCGACGACGTCGATGACCCCGCGCGCCGGCCCGACGATCCGTTCGCCGACGAGGCTGCGGTGCCACCGGATCCCGCGGCCGGGCACGAGGGCGAGACGGTCTCGGAACCGGAGCCGGTGACCGAGCCCGACCCCGTCTCGGCGGCAGACATCGAGAGCTGGCCGAGCCAGGACACCGCCGCGGACCCCGCGTCCGGCGCCATCGACGATCGCACCGCGTGGCCGACCGAGCCGCCGGCGGCCGGATCCGCGCCCGCGGACGCCTGGCCCACGTCGTCGCCGGAGCGCGTCGAGCCCGTCCCTCCCGCCGAGCCTCCGCCCGGCGAGGTCGAGGCATACCCCACCCAGAGCGCACCGCCGGCCGATGCGTCGTCGGTCGCGGCGGCGGCAGCCCCACCGATGGCCGCTCACAGCGTCCCGGACACCGAGACAGCCACCGGTGAGAGCACCCAGTGCCCGCGCTGCGGCACGGAGAATCGTCCCGGCCTCGCGTTCTGCCGCAACTGCGGCCAGCGCCTCGTCGCCGCCGGCGTCCCGACCACCGTCGAGCGGCCCGGCACGCCGGAAGGCACGATGGCCTGCCCGCGCTGCGGGACCCATAACCGCGCGGGCGTCGCGTTCTGCCAGAACTGTGGCGCCAACCTGCGTGGCACGGCGCCCGGCTACGTCCCACCCGCCGTGGCGACCGACGGCGCCGCGGTCGACGTCGCGCCTGCGCGGCGCGGCGCGATCCTCGGCCCGGTCGTCCTGTTGATCGGGGTGGTGGGGCTCGTCACCGCCTACCTGCTGCCGTTCCTCTACGGCAACGGGTCGCTGTTCGATCGAGCGTATGGCTCCGATGGGTACGGGATCGCCTTCTGGAACGGCTATCCGGAGGTCGGCGCGGAGCTCGCCGACCAGGCGTACTTCGGCCTGGCCGGGCCGGTGCCCGTGCTCATCGTCCTGCTCGTCGTGCTTGCCATCGCCGGCTTCGTCCGGGCCTCGCCGGGCATGCTCCAGCGCATCGGCCTGGTCATCGCGCTGCTCTGGAGCGTCGGCCTGGTCGTCCTGTTCGTGGTCGTCGAGCTGGCCGGCAACTGGGGTGGCGACCTGATCGGCATGCTGCGCGTCCTGACGCCGGCGGGGATCATCTTCTTCCTCGGGTCGCTCATCGTGCTGATCGGCACGCTGACCCGGTTCGGACGGGCCTGAGCGGTGACCCGCTTCTGCGCCAACTGCGGCACGGAGGTCGACGAGTCCGCGATCTTCTGCCCGACCTGTGGTCAACCGATCGACCAGGCGGCCGAAACAGAGATGCCGCCGGCACCAGCCTGGCCGGATCCGGCACCATCGGCAACCCGTGCGGAACCGGCCGAGGCGATCGAGCCGGCGCGCGCCGAGCCCGACCGACCCGTTGCGCCGGACGCCGGCTGGGGAGCGCCGCCACCGGTGGAGGACGCGCCGACGCGCCAGGAGGCGCGCATCGAGCCGCCGCCCGACGACGTTTCACCACCCCCGCCGGCCGAACCGATGCCGATGCGACGTCCGGCAGCGGACGACCAGGCGCCGCCGATGAACGCGCCGGTCACCATGCCGGTGACCCTGTCGGCCTGGCTCGTCGGCGTCGGGTCCGTTCTCGCCGCGCTCGGCGTGGTCATCGGCCTGTTCGACGGCGTGCTCAACCCGATCGAGCTGATCCTGCTGATCGCGCTGCTCGGCGTCGCAGCGACCGTCTTCTTCTCGTCGAACCTGCCCGACATTCCGAACCTGCCCCTGATCACCCTGGTCATCGTGCTGATCGGCTTCGGGATCGCGCTGGACCGGCTGAGCTTCGGCGCCGCGGGCGTCGGTGAGCTGCTGCTCTTCCTTGGCACGGCCGCGGCCGCCATCGGCGTCATCGTCCTCGAGCTCGGCCACGACCAGCCACTGGGTGGCGCCAGCGCGTGATCCGGCCGGGCGCCCATCGGTGAGCAGGTGAGCGCCGCCGCGCCGCCCGCCGAGGAGCTGCACGGCCTGACCGCCGCCGAGTACGACCTCGTCGTCGCCGCGCTCGGCCGGGAGCCGAACGCCGTCGAGCTCGGCATGTTCGGCGCCATGTGGTCGGAGCACTGCGCCTACAAGCACTCGCGGCCGCTCCTCGGCCGCCTGCCATCGAGCGGTGAACGGGTGCTGGTCGGGCCGGGTGAGAACGCCGGCGCCATCGACATCGGCGACGGCTTGGCGGTCGTGTTCAAGGTCGAGTCGCACAACCATCCCTCAGCCGTCGAGCCATACCAGGGGGCGGCCACCGGTGTCGGCGGCATCATCCGCGACATCTTCACCATGGGCGCGCGGCCGATCGCGCTGTTGAACTCGCTGCGCTTCGGCCCGCTCGACGCCGATGAAGGGACCGATGCGGACGCGGCGACCCGCAATCGCTACCTGTTCGGCGGCGTCGTCGGTGGCATCGCCGGGTACGGCAACTGCATCGGCATCCCGGATGTCGGCGGCGAGATCGCATTCGACCCGACCTACTCGGGCAACCCGCTCGTCAACGCGATGTGCGTCGGGATCGCGCGCCACGACGAGATCACGCTGGCCCGCGCCGCGGGGGCGGGGAACGTGCTGCTGCTCGTCGGCGCCTCGACCGGGCGCGACGGCATCCAGGGAGCATCGTTCGCGTCGGCGGCCCTCGGCGAAGATCGCGAGGAGCGCCGGCCGGCGGTCCAGGTCGGCAACCCGTTCCTCGAGAAGCTGCTGATGGAGGCGTGCCTCGAGCTGGCACGCCGTGACGGCGTGGTGGCCATGCAGGATCTCGGCGCGGCCGGCCTCACCTGCGCCCTGGCCGAGCTGACCGCGCGCGGCGGCGTCGGCGCGGAGGTCGACCTCGACACCGTCCCGCGGCGCGAGGGCGGGATGACGCCGTACGAGGTCCTCCTGTCCGAGTCGCAGGAGCGGATGCTGCTCGTCGTGCGCCCCGAGGCGGTCGCAAGCGTGCGCGCCGTCTTCGACCGCTACGAGCTCGCGGCGGCCGAGATCGGCCACATCAGTGACGAGCCGCTCATCCGTTGCCGCGCCGGCGGCGAGCCGGTGTGCGAGGTCCCCGGCCGAGCCCTCGCCGACGATGCCCCGCGCTACCGGATCTCCGGAACGCCGCCGGATCTGACGGATGTCGACCTGGAGCCACTCGCGGTGGAGCCGGCGAGCGCATCGGTCCTGCTGGAGCTGTTGGCCAGCCCGAACGCGCGCGACCGCAAGCCGATCTGGCGTCGCTACGACCACATGAATGGAACGAACACCCTGGTCGGACCCGGCGCCGGCGACAGCGCGGTGCTGCGCATCAAGGGGACGTCCCGCGCGCTGGCGCTGGCGATCGACGGGCCCGGGCCGACTCGCCTCGGCGCCCTCGACCCGTACCTGGCCGGCGCGTCGGCCGTGCTCGAGGGAGCGCTCAACGTGGCGTGCAGCGGCGCAACGCCGATCGGCGTGACCGATTGCCTGAACTTCGGCTCGCCCGAGCACGACCTCGGCGCCTGGCAGCTGGAGCGGGCGATCGACGGCATCGCCGATGCCTGCCGGGCGATCGGGGTACCGGTCGTGTCCGGCAACGTGAGCCTCTACAACGAAACGCCGGACGGCCCGATCCTTCCGACGCCGGTGGTGGGCACGGTCGGGCTGATCGGGGATCGCGCGACCACGCTCGGGATGGCGTGGCACGCCGCGGACGAGCTATGGCTGATCGGCGAGCTCGCCGATACGCCCGACGCCCTGGCGGCCTCGGAGCTTGCCTGGCGGCGTGGCCTGCGAGGCGGGCGAGCGAAGCTCGACCTGGACGGCGCGGCGGCCGTGGTGCGGCTCGTGTCGCGGCTGGCCAGCGACGGGCTGATGTGTGCGGCGCACGACGCCTCCGTCGGCGGCATCGGTGTCGCGCTGGCGCGGATGGCGATCAGCTCAGCCGTCGGGGCACGCGTCGAGATCCCGACTGCGTGGCCGACGGCCGCGTTGTTCGGCGAGCGGGCCGGTCGGGCCATCGTGGCGGTCCACTCCTCGACGGTCGACGGATTCCGTGCTGCGCTCGACCGTGCCGGAGTCCCGGGCATGCCCATCGGCACCGCGGCCGGGGCGACGCTCGACCTGCGTGCCGCCGGCGTCGAGATGAGCATCGGCCTCGACCAGCTGACGGACGCCTGGCGAACGCCCTTCTAGGGCAGCGGCGCCCCTTCTGGATCCTGCGATTCACGCAGCGTCCGCGCTCGGCGGCGCGGTCGGTGGCGGTGCTCGTCGTCGATGCCGAGCGCGGCGACGATCGGGTCGTCCGGCAGACGGACCTTCGAACGCCTGACGGTGCGCCGCTGCAGCGCCGCCGCTGCCTCGGCCATCGCGCTCGGCGGCGGCGGCTTCGCGCGCTGACGGCGCGCGAGGAGGATGCCGGTGCCGATCAGTGCGACAGCCGCCACGCCGCCCAGCCCGATGAGCAGCAGCGTCATGAGGAAGTCGTCGCCGCTCGAGCCGTTTCCGGCGCGAACCGCCAATGTCACTCCTGTGGCGGACGCGTGAGGCGGCGCCCCGGAGAGCGCCGCAAGCAGCGAGATCGTGACCGCAATGCACGGGTTCATCAGCCGGACGCCTGGCGCTGGCGGCGCCGCTTGCCACTGCTGGCGGGCCGGTGCGGATGGAGGTGCGGCCTGGCGTCGAGATGTGGCAGCCCGCCGGTCGCTCGCTCGTGAAGGCGGTAGATCTCCTCGAGGCCGTCCGGTGGGACGCTGTCCGCGTAGACGGTGCAGAACACGTCGACCACATCCGGATCGAACTGGGTCCCGGCGTTCGCGCGGAGCTCGTCGAGCGCGGCGTCGTGCGCCAGCGCCGAGCTGTACGGGCGATCGTGGACCATGGCGTGATAGGCGTCGGCGACGGCCACGATCCGCGCGCCGAGCGGGATCTCGGTGCCGCGCAGGCCATGCGGGTAGCCACCGCCGTTGAACCGCTCGTGATGGTGGAGCACGACCGGGATCGCCTCCCGCAGGCTGGATGCCTGTTCCAGGATGACCTGGCCGATGCGCGGGTGCTCGCCGATGGTCTGCCACTCCGGATCGGTCAGGGTGGTCGGCTTGTCCAGGATCTCGTCCGGGATGGCGATCTTGCCGAGGTCGTGCAGCAGCGACGCGATGCGGATGCGCTCGATCTCCTCGCGAGGGAGGCCCATCTCGAGCGCGATGCCGGTCGCCAGCGAGGCGATCATGTCCGATGGCCGCCCGCGGTGATGCGGCTGTGGGGCCAGGACCGAGGCCAGCGCCTGGGTGGCGGTGTCGCTCGCCCACTGGCCGATCGCCGTGGCCTGCGCTCGATGCTCGGGGCTGATCGGCGCCCGGCGCACGGGCGCCTCCTCGTCGAGCTCGCGGAAGAGATAGGTGCGGTTGCGGCCCAGGGACTTGGCGGCGTACATGGCCGCATCGGCGCGGTCGACCAGCATGTCGATCTGGAGCTGCGAGCCTCGGCCTCCGGCCACGCCGATGCTGATCGTGGCCTTCAGGCTCTGTCCGCCGGCGATGACGAGCGGCTCCTGCATGACCAGCAGACGGAGCTCCTCGGCCAGTCCGACGGCGTCCTCGGGCGTCGTCTCGGGCAGGATGAGCATGAACTCCTCGCCGCCGTAGCGGCCGAAGGTGTCGCTGGCGCGAACCGAGTCGGCGATGATCCCGGCCACCTGGCGCAGCACGGCGTCGCCCGAGTTGTGGCCGTACGTGTCGTTGATCGGCTTGAAGCGATCGATGTCGATGAAGGCCACCGACAGTGGCTTGTAGTGACGCACGGCGCGCTCGAGCTCGGCCGACAGCGTGGCCAGGAGCGTCTCGCGGTTCGGGATGCCGGTCAGGCGATCGTGGGTCGCGCGGGCCTCGGTCTGCACGAACGCGCCGCTGGCGGCGTTGAAGGCCCGCGCCAGGCGACGCTCGGCCGGGATGCCGACCTCGCGCAGGTTGATCGGCTCGTCCGACTCCAGCGTGCGCTCGAGTGCCTGGGCGATCCGGCTCAGCCGCCAGCCGACGTAGCTCCAGGCCAGCAGCGCCATGGTCGTCATGCCGGCCGCGGCGGCGACGCCGAGGACGATGACGAGGGTCGGCCTCCGCTCGGGCTCGAGGTTCGCCGCGATGCCCAGGCCGACGGTCACGAGGGCGGCAACCACCAGCGGGGCGAGGAACCCGAGGGCTCGAACGAAGCTGAGCATCGTCTGCGAGCATGAACGGCCGGGTCCCGGCGAACCATGGGCCGATGGTCCCGCGCCGCGCGTCGCCACCGCGCGCCGTGACCCCGAAATCGCGGATGTGCGGAATGGTGCAGTACTCCGCCCGTACCTCGGTTCGGCGCCTGCGGCCGCGCGCGGGATGGCCCGTTCTTCTGGCCCGGCCATCGGTATGATGCCCCCGTGGCCGATCAGCCGGGACCTGCCTGATCCACCCGATGCGCACGCCGATCGGCCTGCCGCACCGGCCCGCTGGCGACGCGCTACCCATCGTCGACGCCCACTACGTCCACGGCGGTCCGCACGAAGAGTGTGGCGTCGTCGGCATCTGGGCGCCGGGCGCTCCGGTCGCCCGCCTCGCCTACGTGGGGCTTCACGCGCTCCAGCACCGCGGGCAGGAGTCCGCCGGTATCGCCGTCGCGGATGGCGCTCGCCTCTCGCTCCACAAGCGCCTCGGCCTGGTGAGCGGCGTGTTCGACGAGGAGACGCTGCTGCGTCTCGAGGGCGGCGACGAGGCCGACCGCGCCCCGCGCGCGTCGATCGGCCACACGCGCTACAGCACCACCGGCTCGAACACGCTGCCGAACGTCCAGCCCGTGTTCGCGCGTACCGAGCGCGGTGAGCTGATGCTGGGCCACAACGGAAACCTCACCAACGCGCGATGGCTGCGCGACGAGCTCAGCGAGCAGGGCGTCGAGTTCGCATCGGCCTCGGACACCGAGGTGCTCGCCAAGCTCATCGCCCACGCTCCGGGACGCAGCTGGGCGCAGCGTGTCGACCATGCCTTCCATCGCGCCACCGGCGCGTACACGTTCACCATGCTCACCGCCGATGCGCTGGTGGCGGCGCGCGACCCGGTCGGCTTCCGTCCGCTGGCGCTCGGGCGCCTGCCGGGCGGTGGCTGGGCGGTCGCCAGCGAGAGCGCGGCACTCGACGCCATGGGCGCGCACTTCCTGCGCGACGTGGATGCCGGTGAGGTCCTGACCATCACCGACGACGGAGTCGACTCCTACCGATCCAGCCACGCATCGGCCGATCGCGAGCGCCTGTGCGTGTTCGAGTACGTCTACCTGGCCCGGCCGGACAGCGTCATCGATGGACGCCTGCTGTACGAGGCGCGCCTGGAGATGGGCCGTGCCCTGGCGAGGGAGCGGCCGGCGGAGGCCGACATCGTCATCGCCGTGCCGGATTCGGCCGTGCCGGCGGCCATCGGCTACGCGGAGGAGTCGGGGCTGCCGTACCGCGAGGGGCTCATCAAGAGCCGGTACGTCGGGCGCACCTTCATCCAGCCCGCGCAGGCGGGGCGCGAGGAATCGGTGCGGCTGAAGTTCAACCCGCTGCCGGAGCTCCTGCGCGACAAGCGCGTCGTGGTGGTGGACGACTCGATCGTGCGCGGCACCACCACGGCGCCCATCGTCGCCATGCTGCGCCGCGCCGGCGCGGCCGAAGTCCACGTTCGGATCCACTCACCCGAGATGCGCCACCCGTGCTACATGGGCGTCGACACCGGCCAGCGCGACCAGCTGATTGCGGCCACCCACTCGACCGAGGAGATCCGACGCGCCATCGGTGCCGACTCCCTCGGCTACCTGTCGAAGGAAGGGATGCTGGCGGCCGTCGGCGGCCGGCAGGGAGCGCGATGCACCGCCTGCTTCGACGGCGTCTATCCGACCGACGTCCCGCTCGAGCTGGACAAGCTGGCGCTCGAGCCCCGCTGAGCCGATGGCGCGCACGTACCGAGAGGCGGGCGTCGACGTGGAGGAGGCCCAGCGCGCGGTCGAGCGCATCGCCCGGGCCGCCGAGTCGACCCTCACCCCGGCGGTGCTCGGAGGCGTCGGCGGGTTCGGCGCGCTCTTCCGATTCGACCCCTCGACGCATCCCGACCCGATCCTGGTGAGCAGCACCGACGGCGTGGGCACGAAGCTCAAGGTTGCGGTTGCGCTCGGCCGGCACGGCACCATCGGGGTCGACCTCGTCAACGCCTGCGTCAACGACATCCTCGTGTGCGGCGCCGACCCGCTGTACTTCCTCGACTACCTGGCCATCGGCGACCTGCAGGCCGACGTGGTCGAGGAGATCGTCGGCGGCGTGGCGGCCGGCTGTGCCGCGCTCGGGATCCCGCTCATCGGCGGTGAGACCGCGCAGATGCCCGACGTCTATCGCGACGCGGATTACGACCTCGCCGGGTTCATCGTCGGCGTCGTGGCGGCGGCCGATCTGATCGACGGCACCACCGTGCGAGCCGGGGATGCGCTGATCGGTCTGCCGTCGACCGGTCTCCACACCAACGGATACAGCCTGGCGCGACGCGTCCTGCCGGAGTCGACCTGGAGCGAAGCGCTGCCGGGGAATGGCGAGCGCATCGGCGACGCACTGCTCGAGCCACATCGGTCGTACCGTGACGAGATCGCGATCCTGCGACGGGCGCTTCGGGCGCGGGACTTCGACATCGGGGCGATGGCGCACATCACCGGTGGCGGCTGGGAGGGAAACGTGCCGCGCACGCTGCCGGCGGGCATCGGCGTCGAGGTCGACAGCGGATCCTGGCCGGTCCCGCCGATCTTCAGCCTCATCCAGCAGCGTGGCGACATCGCCGACGAGGAGATGGTGCGGACGTTCAACGTCGGGGTCGGCATGACCATCGTCATTCCGACGGCCGCCGTGGAGGTCGCGCTGGCCGCCGTGCCCGAGGCGCGCGAGATCGGCCGGGTCGTCACCGCCGATGACGGCGCCGCGAGGGTTCGATTCGCGTGAAGCTCGGCGTGCTCGTGTCCGGGCGTGGCTCGAATCTCGAGGCATGTCTCGATGCCGGGCTCGACGTCCGCGTCGTGATCAGCAACCGTCCCCACGTCCGCGCCCTGGCCGTCGCCGCCGCGCGCGGCGTACCGGCGCACGTCCTGCGACGCGGCGACTTCACCGATGCCAACGCCCGCGACGGCGCCATCGCGCGCGTCCTGACCGATGCCGGCGTCGGCCTCGCCGTGCTTGCCGGCTACGACCAGCTGCTCCGGCCGGCGTACTTTGCCGCGTTCGGGGGACGGACGGTCAACGTCCATCCCAGCCTGCTGCCCGCACATGGGGGCGCCGGCATGATGGGGCTGGCCGTGCATCGATCGGTCCTCGCCTGCGGCGACGCCGAGACCGGCGTCACGATCCACGAGGTGACCCCGGAGCTTGACGCCGGGCCGATCCTCGCCCAGGCGCGGGTTCGCGTGCTGGCGGGCGACGACGCCGAGGCGCTGGCGGCGCGCGTCCTGGTGGAGGAGCATCGACTGCTGACCGAGACGCTGCGAGCGCTTGCGAGGTCGGCGCCGGCCGAGGTCGCCACGGCCTAGCGTCCGCGGCCAGGCCGCGAAGCGGTCACCCGGCACGAGGCGTGCTAGCATGCTCCGCGGCGCCTCATCCGGCGCATTCCCGCACGCAGGAGAGGCCGACACCACTCGATGGACGCGATTCTCGAACCGATCGGGCAATTCTGGGAAGGCTTCCTGAGCAACCCGATCGTCCAGCTGGCGAGCCAGCTGATCGTGATCTACGTCGTCCTGCTGTGGCTCGGGACCGCGTACTGGGCGTT